>JAAYYI010000094.1 GCA_012515445.1 Candidatus Bathyarchaeota archaeon
TAGTCAGCGTAATAATGACGTCGTATAATCATGAAGCATACATAGGGGAAGCTATTGACAGTGTCCTAAACCAAACCGTCGCCGACCTCGAATTAATCATAGTTGACGACTGCTCAAAAGACAACTCCAGAGAAATCATTCAAGCCTACCAGAAGCGGGACAACCGCGTTAAAGCGTTCTTCCACCCAACCAACAGGGGCATAGCCGAAACCGCAAACGACGCCCTAGACGCCGCGGGGGGCGAATTTCTCTCATTCATCGGTTCAGACGATCTTTGGGTGCCAATGAAGCTTGAGGAGCAGCTAAAAATTTTAGCTTCCCAGCCGGACGTGGTTGTTTGGTCTGAGGGCGACATAATAGGTTCGGACGGCGTCTCTAGGGCACAAAGATTCACTGATTTCAACTCACGGGGCGCCAAACTTGCAAGCGGCAGAATATACAGAGAAATAATTAACGAGAACTACGTTTTTGGGCAAAGCCTGCTGTTCAAGCGGCAATTCACCAATGGCTTACGGTTTAACCCTGACTTGAAGTACCTTTGTGATTACCAGTTTGTGGTTGAATTGGCGTATCATCATGATTTCCTGTTTATCCCCAAGCCTCTTGCGAAGTATCGCCTTCACGGAGAAAACAGCATAAGCCGCGACGGGGAAGGCTGGCTTCATGACAGGATACGTCTACGTAGCTATTTCCTCCAAAAATACGGCGCTGACCTTTCCAGGCATCTTAGGGGGTCTTTATATCTTAAAATCGGCGAGGCCTATACTGGTTTAGGTTTAGAAGTCCTGGCGAAAAAGTATTTCCTTAGAGCTCTACGAACAGATTTTTTGAGTAAGGAAAGCATCTTGTATCTATCTCACTTATTGGGTTCAAAGAGTACGATGCATCGTTTGCTCTTCAAGATATACCAGCGCTTATCTTAAGTCCTAAAAAGACCAGCCGCCGCCGAATACTAAGCCGTCTGCAAGGTTTATATTCGCTTTACGGCTTCTCTATGTACAGCTAACTTGTTCTGTATCCTAACGTTTGAACAGTACTTCCAGGTTGCTTTTTTATGAGTCTTGTTAGTTTAGTTAAAATCTCCCAAAACGCAGATAAACCGCTACAGGAAGCAATCGCCCAGTCATTGGGTTTGATTAATTACTCTTTTGGTAGCGGCATCCGTCGGATAGTGATTAAGCCGAACCTCTGCTACTACTGGGACTGCACCACTGGGCAGACCACTGATCCCCGATTTGTTTCGGCGTTGATCGATTTGCTACGTGCAGAAATATGCCCGGAACTCGATATTTCGATTGTTGAGTCGGATGCGTCTGCTATGCGGCTAAAATACGCTTATCGGATGCTGGGCTACGAGAAACTCGCCGAAGAGAAAGGCGTGCGACTTGTTAATCTCTCCGAGTCTGAAGCCTCAAATGTGGAGGTCTCCTGCAACGGTGGCAGCTACAGCTTCATGGTGCCGGATGTTATAAGCGGCGCTGACCTGCGAATCAACGTCGCACACATCAAGTATACCGTGGACCCGGTTAAGTTGACCTGTGCGCTCAAAAACGTCTTCGGCTGTAACCCTGCACCTAAGAAGTTTAGGTACCACAGCGACCTCGGCAACGTGATAGTTGCGCTTAACAAAGCGATGAAGTTTAACCTCTGCTTAATCGACAATAGCATTGCGGCGGGGGTGCAGCCGCGGCGGATGGGGCTGGTTATGGCTGGTCAGGATCCTGTGGCGGTTGATGCGGTGGCTGCCAAGATCGCTGGGTTGAATCCTGATAGGATACCTTACCTTGCAGTAGCTGAGGCGGAAGGCGTGGGCACACGCGGCTACGTGGCTAGAGGCGCTGAGTTAGAGTATTTCAGGGCGCTCTACCCCAAGATCACTAATAGGATGAAAACGAAAGCGCAGCTTAAGCGAGCCCTACGCGGAGTGGGTTTGGGTAAGCGGCTGGGGCTGGAGTAGATGAAGCAATTGCAGTCTGTTAAGCTGGGTTTAATCGGCGTCGGCGGCATCGGTCGGCTGCACCTTAAGCATGCGCTTATGCTGAATAACGCTGAAGTCGTTGCGGTGGCGGATACTAACAAGAATGCTTTGGCGCAGGCGAAGGAGCTAGGTGTCAAGAACACTTACAGCGATTATAGTGAACTACTGAAAAATCCCTATGTTGACGCCGTGTTGATTGCTGTTCCGACTCATCTACACCTGCAAGTCGCCAGAGATGCGGCGGAAGCAAAAAAGCATGTTCTTCTAGAGAAACCAATAGCAGTCACTGTTGAGGAGGCAAAAGAAGTCATCGCGGCTGCTCAGCGTAACTCAGTTAAGCTGATGATGGGGTACCCCATGCGCTTTAATCGTGGCTTCTTGAAATTAAAAGAGGACTTAGTTAACGGTTTGCTCGGCGAGGTGGAGAACGCGCATGCCACCTACATTTGTGCTGGTCCCTTTGTTCACCGAGCTGACGGCCACTCGCCTGCGCCTGTTCCGGACTGGTGGTTTAACACTAAGCTTACCGGTGGAGGAGTCTTAATGGATCTCGGTTGTCACATGATTAATTTGTTGCGTATGCTCTTTGGGGAA
Organism: Candidatus Bathyarchaeota archaeon; assembly: GCA_012515445.1. GTDB lineage: Archaea > Thermoproteota > Bathyarchaeia > Bathyarchaeales > Bathycorpusculaceae > Bathycorpusculum. Next base: position 2,573 of record JAAYYI010000094.1, read on the forward strand.
GTGACCGATGTCCGCGGCCAGTTTGGGCACCGGTATCGAATGGATTTTGAGGATTCAGCCATTTGTCTAATGCGGTTTACATCGGGAACGCTGGCGGCAGTTAACGTTGGCTGGTACTCTCAGGATTACATGCTACGAGTGGACATGCTGGGTACCGTGAGTTCTGTGTCGGTTACGCATGTGCCTCCGCCTACTTTACCAGCGATGTATCAGATGCTGACTAGCGGTGTGTCATCGTTTAGTAAACCGTTTTTTGACGAACTCAAATACTTCGCCGATTGCCTGCGAAATGATATTGCTCCCTCGCCCACGGGACTCGATGGACTGCGCGATGTGGAAGCGATTATCCAAGCTTATAAAAACACTATCGAAATATAGACACTAAATGCGGCGGGACAAGATTTGGATAAAGCACTAGAAATGGGTAAGACATCTGCGCTTGGAAGCCTCCATCTGCTCATCGGAGTAGCAGGCTCAACCGTAATTATGGCGGTCGGCACAATCATACTGGCTATACTGCTGCCGGTTAACGAGGTTGGCTTGTACGGGATGGCTATGATTCCCGCCTCTATGATCACGTACTTCCGAGACTGGGGCATCTCCTCAGCGTTAACGCAGAAAATCGCCGGCTTAAGAGCTGATAACAGAACCAGAGAAATCAACGACGTGGTACTCTCAGGCGTCGTTTTCGAGGTAATCAGCGGTTTAGTCTTGGCTTTGGTGTGTTTCGGTTTAGCTTGGCCAATCGCCTACATCCTGAGCCCAAGCGATGTAGCGGCTCTAACTATTTACATTCAGATCATGTCACTGTCGATTTTTGTGGGGGCACTGGCGGCTGCGGCTGGCGGAATAATCATCGGCTATGAAAAGATGAAGTACAACAGTTTCCTGCAGATCCTTCAAGCCGTAGTTAAGACGGGGCTCGGACCGCTTCTGATCGTGTTAGGCTACGGCGTTTTAGGGGCAGTTACGGCCGCCATGGTTTCGATTGTTGCAAGCGGAGTAATAGCGGGTTTAATCATCTACTTTGCTTTTTACCGCCGAAACAAGCAGCAGTGCCCAGCTGGAAGACGCTGTGACATTAAGAGGACGCTTAAGCCAATGCTTGCCTATGGTTTCCCGCTTACTTTCTCAAACCTTGTTGTGGGTGTTATGCCGCAGATTTTCATTTTCATGATGGCTGCGTACGCAACACAGGGCGACTTGGCGGCGGGGTACCGAGCCGGCTGGTGGATAGGCAACTACTATGCTGCCTCATACTTCATCGTGCTTCTCTCATTCATAACTACGCCAATTTCGATGGCGCTGTTCCCCACGTTTTCAAAACTCAATCCCGAGAAAGACATGCATCTGCTTCGAACGGTTTTTGCGTCCTCAGTGAAGTATACTTCGCTGCTCATGGTTCCAGCTACTTTTGCAATCATGACTCTTGCTGCGCCCTTGGTGAATACGATTTTTCCGGCCGAAGGTAACCTTTTCCAATCCTTCTACATGATTCTTGACGGTTCAAAGTATCCCTACGGCGCCCTGTTCCTGGCGTTCTCGTGTCTGGTTTATTTGCTTGTGTTGGTGGGCAACATCAGCTTAGGCACTTTTCAGACGGGCATCGGAAAAACGAGGCAAGTTATGTACCAGAGTCTTCTTTCTTTGGCGATCGGTATACCTCTCGCGCTTACTTTGGTAGGGTACTTCTACAGTATAGGCGGTGCAACACTGGCGATCATCGGTGGACTCATCGGCGCCCTTATTGCAACAATACCCAACGTTGTCTGGGGACTGGTATGGAGCTGGAAGCATTACCGTGTAAAAGCCGACTTCGGTATCTCGTTTAAAATCCTCATCGCTACGCTGCTGTCCTCAGGCGTAACTTACGGCGTTCTCGTCTTCCTAAATGCAGCCGTACCGCAGGGATTAGTATTAATCATCGGAGCCGCCGTGTTCATACTGGTGTACCTGGCCTCCGCACCGCTTCTTGGAGCTGTTAACCGAATGGACATCGCCAACTTCGCAACAATGTTCTCCGGGTTAGGTATAGTATCCAAAGTGCTGGAACTACCATTGGGTTTCATGGGTAAGATATGCCGCGATAAGCCCACTGTAGCAGTCGTAGAGGTTCCGTTGAAAAGCGAGTAGACGCCGCTCGATAAACTTATAGACCACTTTCAGTTATCAACTAGATAACAACGTTTTTTGTCGATTCAATAGGAGTTCTTTTGTTTGTCACAGATGCATAAGAAAAGTAATACCGCTCTGCCGCTTGCAGGCCTATTTCTAGCCACAGGCGTTCTGTTGCTTGTTTACGCTATGTTTATGGAATTACAGGTGCCGGCTTTCATCGGGTTAGGCTTAACTTTCTGGGGAGCAGTACTTGCGTTGGCTAGAGGCGGTAAATATGTCGAGAGCAGTCTGCTCGATAGCAGCGCTCATGCTTCATATGTAACTATTGACCGCATGATTAACGACTTAAAAGCTAACAGCCGAGGATACTACATTCCAGCTTATCCAAAAGATGTGTTTCTGCCAGATTACCTGAAGAACCTCAGAGATCCGGTTGTTTATGTCTCGGAAAGTTTCGACGGCAAACCTCCGATTGATGAGTTAGCCGCTGGTAAATTCATCTCTAGCCAGAACCGCGGGTTCTTCATATCTTCACCCGGTTCAGGTATAATCTCTGAAATAGAAAAGCAACTAAGCATGGATATGAGCAAGGTTAGCTTAAGTGAACTATGTGAGTTGCTCCCCAAGTGCTTAACTGAGAACTTGAATGTGGCACGTAACGCTGAAGTAAAATTGTTACCTGACGGAGCGACTTTCAAAGCAGTGGGAATACTCTACGAAAGCCTCTATAATTTTGAGACTAGACCAAAAAGCGTTAACATGCTCGGCTGCCCGGTTGTCAGTGCGGTTGCTTGTGCATTGGCGAAGTCGTCAGGCAAGGCGGTTATCATTAAGGAGCAGCTGCCTCTGTCAGGAAATAGTGTTAGTGTAACTTTCGGATTCGTGTAGGTGTCTGCATGATTTTCCCGTTAACGGTTTCTGATATCGGTCTTTTGCTAGGGGTTGTCGCTATTATTCTTCTTGTTACCAGCGAGCTACTGTATGCTTCACCGGGGTACGCGGCCAGGATTGCCTTGGATAAGCGTATGTTGCGGCTGATTGCTATCTTTGCAGGGGTTGGTTTTTTGGTCACTGTGCTTTTGCGCCTTGCAGGTGGAGCATAGCTTCATTTCAGCGCTGTGTTGCTTCTAGTTCTTGTGTGTCTGTTAGCTTTTCTGTCATCCAAAAATGGTGGCGGCTAACGTTCACCTAAAGTTTACCCTAAGCCTTAAAAGCCCTGTAACCTGAACAATTTGAGAAGTTAAGGTGTAGACCTGTTTGTTTGCCGTCGGGCATATGTCAATAGCGTACCTTCTTGGTAAGGTTTCATCGAAGGCACTGCATACAAAAATTAACATCCCTGTACTTCTAGTGCTATCTATTCTGCCCGATATCGACATTCTTTTTGATTTGGTAGCTGGAACAAGTATCCACAGAGGTCCAACACACTCAATAATAGTGGCATTTCTTGTGTTTATTCCGGTCTTTATTTACTTGGGAAAAAGGGCTATTCCTTACTTTTTGGCGCTTATTTCGCATTCTTTGCTGGCGGATTTCTTCATCGGCGGTGACCTACAATTACTCTGGCCCCTGAGCGGTAACGTGTTTGGGTTTCACGAGCTAGGCGGCTACTACGTCAGTATATTAAGCTCAATTAATATGGTCACGGAAATGCTGCTTTTCGTCGCTGCAATCATGGTTCTCTATAAGAGTGGGGACTGGAAGGTTTTCTTCAAGGCGGATAAAACTAGTCTTGTACTCATTATCCCAATTGTAACTGTGCTTTTGCCAAGCACAATCGGGTACCCTTTCAGCGAATCTCTATTACTGCGTGAACCCACACTGGCAATTGCCCACCTCGTCTATCTTGCACTATTTACAGTCGCGACTTTGAAAACGCTGTATTGGATCTATACGCAGCGTTTCAGTTCAGCCGCAACACAGCAGAGGTCTGTCCAGCGGCAAAATTACAAATAATCGACGGCACAATAATTGATGCTATGCACAGGCTAGGTGTAATCATACCCTCCTCCAATACAACCGTCGAAGCAGAATTCACCAAAGCATTAGTCGATTCAGATGTCACTTGCCATTTTGCCCGTGTGCCACTACGAGACGTTACCTTACACGACTTAGAGTGCATGGTGAGTGAACTTGACGGCGCAGCAGGGCTTCTCAGGGATGCATCTGTTGATGTGGTGGCGTTCGCATGTACCTCTGGCAGTTTAATTAAAGGAAGAGGCTACGACGCCAACTTAGCAAAACGCATCCGCGACGCCGCTGGCTGTCATGCGTTAACGACTTCAGGCGCCGTTATCGACGCATTGCACGCTTTAGGCGCTAAGAAGATTTGTTTAGCTACGCCGTACATCGACGAAGTAACGGATAGAGAAGTTGATTTTTTGGAACAGAATGGCTTTAGAGTGCTGAAAAGGGTGTCGCTGGGCTTAAAGGAGAACCTGAAAATTGGGCAGCTAACGCCGACCGTCGCCGGTGCCTTAGCTGAAAGTGCTTTTTCACCTGACGCAGATGCTGTATTTGTCAGCTGTACAAACTTTAGAACTTTTGAGGCCATTACTGCGCTTGAACAAAAGCTCTGTAAACCATTTATCAGCAGCAACTCCGCGACATTGTGGGCTTCACTAAGAGTGTTTGGCTCCAAGTGTCCAGTGGAGTTGGGGCAGCTTCTTGAAAATAGAAATATATCTAACGCAAAAGCGTGGTGCAATTTAGCCTAGCAGGCAGTTGGGTATGTTCACCAGCCTTTCGGTCGCATGTATGTGAGTATTCTTGCTTGTGTAGCATAGTCTAAGTTTCGGCTTTTTAATAAGAATTTGAATTCTTTTTGGTCAAACATTTTGTTTTCCACGTTTTTTGCCCTTTTCCGTGAGGAAGCTCTCCTTTCCCTCAAAATAGTATAGAGTCGTAATGCTTAAGAAGGATATTCCGGGATTTGAAATATGCCAAAAAGTTGAACCCTCCGTTCCCTGCTTTAACAGTAGATCAAAATATGGGTTTGTTTCTTGTGGTTCTACGTGTGGGTTTTTCCTTGTTCTGGTTTAATAGTTTTGGTTTGAAAGATTGAAAGAAAAACAACAGTCTCTGAGAAAACTCTATTGTTGTTCTTCCATAGTGCAAAATTACAAAGGCTACATAGAGAAATTTTTGATCTACTGTTAAATAAGGGAGGTCTAGAAAAAAATTGCGGCTGACCGGCGATTAGGCTTTTAGTTCTTTTTTCATTGCCGCTGCGAAGAGCCGCCAGATTGCTGCGTCGCCCACGCATAACTCCTCCGCTAACGCCTTTTGCTCTTTTTTGGACAGGTTCTCTGTGTGCTCAACGTGCTGTGCAGTGAAGTCCAGCTTTGATGTGTGGTCTGTTTCGGCGGTGATTTGGTAGATGAACTGTGAATGCCTGTTTGGGCCATAAATGTGGGTTGAAGTCCACCTCAGCTGCTGTGGGTATAGGTGTACGAGTTTTTCTTTCTCAACTGAGCCGTCGGCTGCGGAAAAAGTGTCTTTTATGATTAACACTCCGTCCGCAACCAGTGTAACCGCCCGTTTGGCGCCATTTAAGCCGATTAACCCGTGATCAGTCGACTGGTAATCGGTACACCAATCAAACGCCGCTTTAGCCGCAACCTCGAAGTGCTGGCTGAAACCATAGCGGATCACGTAAGTCACCATTTATTCCTCCATACACGGACTTGCAGGCTTCGCCGCTGCAAAGTAGTCGCTTATGCGACGCTGAAAAAGCGCCTTCTGCAAAAGCGCACTCAAAGCGATCCAGCGGGAAAGCGAAATCTCAAATTTGCCAGCTACAAACTGCAGCGCCTGCGTCAAAGTGTTAAACTTCATGGGCTTCTGGCGCATCGCGTTCCGCACATTTTCACGTACCTGCCAGACGCCGATCGGCATAATGTATCCCGGACGAGCTTCACGCAGAACGATCGCTGTCGCCTGCCGCCGCTCACGGATAAGCTGCTCGCAGATTGCCAGTCTGCCGCTGTAGTAGCAGCCGCCTATCGATGCATAAGTTGACCGTCCATTGTTGCCTTCGTGGTCACCGTAAATCGCCACCGACGAGCCGTTGGGGTTCCAGACTGTCCCCGGATACCAAGCTTCCATCGATTCGTAACTCCACTGTTGAGGCAACAGTAAGATTTCAAAAACGTTATCAAGATAATTTGATTCGTAAACTCTGTATTCACTGATCTCCTGAAAAGATTTAACCTGTGTGACCAGCGCCTTCGAAATAGTGTCGTCCACGGCTGTTATGCTCCATCGCGTGGGCACAAGACGGCGATTTTTTTCAACGCCGAATGCGCCGACGCTGAATGCCTTCTGGATTTTCGTGATGTTTACACCGCGGTTGTAGAGGTCAACTATTGCGGGTGTCGCACGTAAATCCGTATCGTAGTAGGCTTTCTCAATTTTATCGTTATAGCGTGCATTACCCACATGCAGGTCGCGGATCGGAGCGGAAGGCCCAAACGGCTGCACATCGTCGCTCATCGTGATTTGGCCCTGGGGTTTCTTGGTTAAGTTAAGCTCTGTGTCGACGCATGTGTCGGCGAATGCCAACTCGCGGGTTTTATCAAGAATCCTGCCTGCTTCGCTAATCTTGGTTACGTTTACCAGGTGCTTGCCCCGTATGAGCAGGCTGCGGAAACCCACTATTTCATCCATCGACTTACCAAACCACTGCTCAGGCAAATCATAAATCGCCGTATCCTCATGCACAGGCGGCACAAGCGGACCAACATAAACATGCGGGTAGCCGACTCTGCCGATAAAGACGCTTGGCGGGGAAACGCCGTTGATGTCTTGACTCTCCATCAGCGGTGCGCTTTTGAGGAAATAGTTTACTTTGACCATGATTGGGCAGCGGGTTTTGCCACAGAGCATGCGTGAACCTTTGCAGAGTACGCAGAGGCTGTTGGCGCCGCGGACCACTTGCTGTTCGGCTGCGCGGGTGTCTACTTTTTTGATGATGTCTTGTAGCCAGTTGTTGGGATTCTGCGTCTGCTGTGGTGTGTGGGTGAATGTCATGGGTAAAGTGTAGTTTGGGGTTTTAGGTGTATATCTTTTCTGCACACCTTTACATAAAAATGCCCTTGGCAGAGCGCTAATCCTGGGTGGGGGATTTCTGTTTTTGATGAGCGCATGAACGGGTTCTGATTAGTTTCCGCCGAGTTTTCCAGCTAACTTTAGCAGTTCATCGAGTTTTTCAGGCAGCTTCGCCTTCAACCTGTCCATCAAGCTCATCAGCGTCGGAACAGGGACCGCGGCGACGTTAGCGTCAATTATCTTCAGCATCCCATTAATCCGCTTAATGTTCTCCGCTTTAATGTCAAAAACGCCGTACCTATAGACTGCACGCCTGATTTCGTTGAGCTCCTGCGCGTTTACTTGAGCTGCTTCGCCGTATTCCTGGAGTAGACAGTACTTGGTATGCCAGAACAGTCTCGCGAACACCCTGTGCCGGATGCTGTGCGGGATGCGCTTGTATGCGCTGTGGTCGGCTTCTATGCTCCTCTGGGGTCCGACTTTCAGCACGACTTTGTGGTTGGCTAGGCGGTTGCGGAAAACGATTTTGTGCCAGCCGCAGCTTTCCATGTAGAAGTCGGGGTAGACGGTTGTGACGATGGTTTTAAGCTGGTCAGAGGTTAAGAAGGCGGCTTTTGCGGCGTGTCTGTTTTCGTCTATCAGTCGATCAATGTGTTTGGCTTGATGATGAAGCATTCTGTACTTCAAGGCTGGAACTCCCGGAAAAATAGTCAAGTATACTACAATGGTGCGGCGATATTAAACTAAGCAAGATTTTTTTGGTTATTACCATAATCTATGAAGTAAGTGTCCACTTTTTCTCTTTGGCCATAAATTTGCTTTGGAGGCAGCGATATGGTTAAATACTGACTAGCAGTCAGTCAGCGGCTAATGAGCGAAAGAAGCAAGGACCCTGCAGAAAGGAAAAAAGAGTTCATAGATACAGCCGTTAAATTATTCTCAAAAAAAGGCTACGAAAACACAACAATAGAAGACATCGTTGCAAGGATGGATGTAGCTAAAGGCCTATTCTATTACTACTTCAAAACCAAAGACGACGTTCTCTACGCCTTAGTTGACGACATGGTCAACTGCTACGGCAAAAACATAGAGAAAATAATGTCAAGCGACTACCCTAATGCAATAGAACGCTTGATTGCCCTAATGACGCCAAACTCATCCAATACAGAACGATCCAAACTACTCATAGGTCTTTTCCGTGAGGAAAAAAACCGGGGCTTCCACAACGTATTAGTTAAAAAAACTAGCCTACTTCTTGAACCTGCACTCGCAAAGGCAATCACGCAGGGTATATCAGAGAAGGTCATGGTCGTAAAGTATCCTCAACAAACCGCCCACACATTAGTAATACTACTCGTTGATCTGGCAACAAGAATGGTGGAGAACTCCGTCCAGAAAGAGAACCTACCGGCAGAGTATAGCGCTGTTTGGACTATTATCGGTCGTCTTTTAGAAGCTGATTTATCGATGTATACTATTTTTCCCCAAAGCTAGCCCGCCGATCGCTGACACTACAATTGAAGATGTTACTACATGACAGAATCCGAAAAAGCAAAACCTATTACCGATTACTCAAACATACCAAACAAGATCAGAACAACCATTATGGTGGGTTTGAGTCTGGGTATGTTACTGGCATGCCTTGACCAAACCATTATAGCAACAAGTTTACCGTCCATACTCTCGAGTTTAGGCGGCACTGAGAACTTTGCTTGGGTAATAACCAGCTATCTGCTAGCTGAAACCATTATGATTCCCATTGCTGGGAAGATGTCTGACATTTATGGCAGAAAGAAAATATTCCTTATTGGTATGATAGTTTTCCTAGCTGGATCAATTCTTTCAGGCTTGTCTACTAACATAACTATGCTAATTGTATTCCGTGCAATACAGGGTTTGGGTGGTGGTATCCTTCTGCCTGTTGCCACGGCAACTGTGGCTGACCTCTATGCACCTCGAGACAGAGGAAAAATTCAGGGTTTGTTAGGTGCATTATTTGCCGTTACAAGCTGCATAGGGCCATTCCTCGGTGGCTTAATCGTCGATTATGCTTCTTGGAACTGGGTTTTCTACGTAAACATTCCTGTTGGTATAATTGCAATTGCATTTACAATGTTAAAGTTCCCTAAAATACAAAGTGAGATAAAGCACCATATTGACTTTCTGGGTATCGCAGTATTATCAGCATTCCTACTTGTGCTGCTCCTAATTTTCACTTGGGGCGGCACAACCTATGCTTGGACCAGTAGCATCATCGTCAGTATGGCACTGGCATGCCTTGCCCTGTTTGCCCTATTCATATTCATAGAGTCCAAGGTTAAAGAACCCGTATTGCCCCTGAGACTATTCAAAGAAAACCCTATAGCGCTTAGCTGTATCGGAATACTCGTCATGGGATTAGGCATGTTCGGGATAATGGCATACATGCCGTCTTTTATGCAGAACGTCATCGGAATATCAGCCACTAACAGCGGTGAAGTCATGATACCCATGGTTGCTGGCCTTATGCTTACATCAATTAGCAGCGGTGTCTTAGCCAAACGAACTGGTTATAAACCATGGCTGATAGTTGGCCCGCCAATCGCAGCAACTGCAATGTTCATGCTTTCGACACTACAGGCCGGAGACTCGCTATTAATAGCAAGCACGTACACGTTCTTCACCGGCTTGGGTCTAGGATGCTTATCATCCATGTTCATGGTAGCAGCTCAGAACGTAAGCCAAAGAAAAGACTTAGGCGTCGTAACCTCATCAGTAAACCTATTCCGCAGCATCGGCAGCACCATCGGCGTCGGCATCTTAGCAACCATAATAAACAACCGCATTGGAACCGAATTAGCCGCAAATCTTCCAACTGAGATATACAGTGTTGTCCCGCACACGACAAGTATCCTGGATTACCTCAAAAGTGGCTTAACATTGTTGGTACCCTATCAAGACGCAATAATAACCGCTTATGGCAATAGTGTGTGCTTTGGCTTTTTTGTCGGCGGCATTATCGTGTTGTTGGTACTGTTCGCGGGCATCGCTATCAAGAATGTTCCATTAAAATCAGCAGAAGAATACAACAGGTTTGATGCAGACCTAAACGTGGAGATTCAAGAAAGCGGCAAAAAAGAGTAAGTGTACCAATATACTTTTTTCTTGACTTTTGTGGGTCCATTAAATTATTAATCTACGTCATGAAAAAAGAAGTTAAGGAAAAGAGTTGGCGCTTAAAGAAAAAAGCGCTTGAACTCTAACACGGTCGTCTATTCTAGATTAGACCAGGTACTCCGGGATACCGTGTAAATGCATCCAATATTTCTTCACTGATTGTCGTTTTACCGGCATTTCGAACGAAATCTGAGGCAACAACTATACCGACGAGTTTGCGCTCTTTCAGAACGGGTAATCGTCTTATCCTTTTAGCACTCATCAATCTTGCTGCATCTTTAAGTGAGATATCAGGGTCCACCGTTATCGGGTTTTTTGTCATAATTTCGGAGATACTGGTGTTGTGGGGTAATTTTTGTGCGACAACCCGCCATACAATGTCTCTTTCTGTGATAATTCCAATTGGTGCTTCGCCTTGGACTATGACTAGGCAGCTTATTTTTTTGGTTTTCATAAGTTCTGCCGCTTCAAAAACGGTCTTGTCAGCACTGGCGGTAGTAACATTTTTGGTCATGATGTCTTTAATGGATGTCATAACAGTCTAGTTGGCTACAGCAAAAATAAAAGCGTTGCCAGAACTCAAACAAGCCATAGTCAAAATGTGAATCAAATATTTTGGCGTCGCCCTAAGTTTTAGCTCTGGACCAACTGTTTACAAGCCTCAAGTACATTCAGGCGCCCTAGTTATGCAA
>JAAYYI010000095.1 GCA_012515445.1 Candidatus Bathyarchaeota archaeon
AAATTAGCGCTAATACCTGAAAATTGGCTCCGACAATAATCTACATGAAAAGTACTCAAAAACCGAATCCTAGAGGTAGAATTACATGAAAAAGAACATATACTCAACCCGTCGACGTAACCGCAGTATGCAAAACCGATCAAAACATCCGCAATTTAACCATTTTACGCCACGAGTCCTTATTTAGTCGAAACCTGTTCTCTGCTATCAGTGAAAATCCCATGTGCGAATTCAACGTAATCCTCGACGGTAAAATACAGTTCAAAGAAGTGATCTACGTTAAACAAGAAGGCCTAAACGTTGTTGTTAGAGACGTTATGGGCGCCATGCAGGAGTTCAAGAACTGTAGAATCCAAGAAGTAGATGTACCGCACGCCCGACTAGTGCTTGTTTTGGCATAATTAGCCATCAGACAAGACGCTGGTGCAGCTAGTATATTCAGCTGTTTTTAGTGATAGACAGCCTGCAGCGTTAGGGTTTGATACTTTCCGCTCTTTATATATTGAGAAATGAACTAGTAGTAAAGCTGGAAACGCTCAGGTTCTGGTAAGGAAACAGCCATGAGTAGGGACGACAAATTCGAACGTGACCTAACAGTTATTCTTGACCGATTAGCATTTGACGCTAAACCCACAACGGAAAACAAGTTATCCATGCTTAAAGATTGGCTGATTAAGCTGCAGCACCAGAACCTCGTGAAAATCAACCACTCCGTCATGGAGCTGGTATGCGCCAAGTACCTTATTGAGCGGGACTACGAAATCCAGCTTGAGTATCCACTTAATGAACTGCTTAACTGCGACCTGTATGGCATTAAAGGCTTAGGAAACATAGTGGTTGAAATCGAAACCGGTTTTATACCGCCTGAGAATGCGCTTGCGCCCCTCACGTATACTTCTGCGCGGCTGGCAAGCAAGATCATCCGCTACAGCAGCTTTGCCGGAAAATTCGCATTAGGTGTGCCTCCGCATTACATTCTGCCATTCCCAAGAGTGTTGGCTAAGCCGCCGCGTAACCGTACCCAAGTTGAGATCGAGCAGGTTAAAGCACTTGTTGACGCCTACTACCAGAAGCCGCCCGTGACAGAGGAGGAGATACTTAACGCCCGCATACATGTAGTTTACATAATCGATGTAGACCGTGCGAGGGTGTCGGAGATTGAACCGGATACTTATCTGCACAGGGCAATGCAGAAAGGTGTCGTGTTTGACTGTTTATCCCCTGAATAGCGGGGCACAAGTGGGCATGTCGTTCTACGTGTACATACTCAAATGCGTGGATGGAAGCTTCTACACTGGCTACACTAAAGACATAGATCAGCGCACAAGGCAGCATCAGACTGGCAAAGGTGCAAGATACACTAAGGCTCACCCGCCGGAGTGCTTGGCATACGTGGAGGTTTTTGATGAACGCGGCAAAGCAATGCGGCGAGAGCGCGAGATAAAGCGGCTCAGTCACCAGCAGAAGCATGCGCTGGTTGTTTCTCAGAAGAAGCCGTAGCCTGTCAGCAGTGTTAGGGCGGCTCCGGTTAAGATCGGGACTGAAACGTTGTCGTTGATTGGCAGCGGAAGCACCTCGATTGTCATGGCGATTGCTGCTCCGACGAGTGCCAGAATTGGGGATACAAATAAGGTTCCTGCTAGGAAGGCGAAGAAGAACCCTGCCAGTGAGCCTTCGATGGTTTTGCCTTTGTTAAACGGGAGCGAAGTGGTTAGCATGCCTCCGAAGAGTGAGGCTGTGCTGTCGCCTAAGCAGAACATGGCGATTGCTGCTCCGCCTGCCTGTGTTGGAAAGAGCAGAAGCGTGGTTACGATGCCGAACGCGAAGTACAGTGGGGCTGCGGCGAAGCCGAAGAGTTCAGACTGGTTCGCGGCGTGACGCGTTACAGCGGAGATTACTGGCAAATTGAAGCCTTCTAGCCGTAGCAGTTCAGATGATGCGTAGATCAAGGCTATGGTTATGATTGCTGCCGCGACTATGGGGACTCCGATCATGGATGCGATGACCGGCATGAACAAGCCTGCGGCGTGGATGTCTTCGCGTACGAAGTCGTTGGTTGAGGGAAACGAGCGTTTGTGCTTTACGCCGTCGATTACCGGCAGGATTCCGGTTAGTTTACCGTTGACTACTCTGTCGGCTTTCACTCGGATCACGAAGTCGGCGTTGAAGCCGATCTTAAGTGCGCTCGGAAGGAAGATGCAGCGGTTGTTTCTGTCATCAGCTACTATCACGCTGTCTTCCACCGCTAAGTGTTCCCGGTTGAGGATGTCGCAGAGGATTTTGAGTTTGCCATTTTTAGTTATGGCGTCGCCCCAGATTTCGCCTGTTAAGCGGCCGTCGGATTCGCCTACTTCGACGCCGTAAGCGTAGTCGGCGCATATGGAGGCGGCTAGTTTCTTGACTGCAGCGGTTGGGATACCTGAGCTTACGAGTGCCACTGTGCAGTTTCTGGCTTTAAGCTGACTGCATAGCCCATGAAGGTACATTGAAGCTGGGATTTTGCTAAAGACGCTTAGCATGGTGTCTACTTTTACGCCTCTTAGCTGGCTGTAGATACGTTTGAGCGCTGATTCTAAGCTGATGATGCCTGCTTCGTAGAGGAAACCGAAGATCAGGACTTTTAGAAGCGTAGTGGAGCCTATGGTTGTGGCTATCTGGTAGAAGAAGCGGTTCTTGGGAATCAGCACTCCCTCAACGTCGAGAACGACTAGTCGGGGTTTGGGTTTCTGGGCCATGACTGTTTGGCACTCACAAAAAGGGGCGCTTTGCCCTAACAGAGTAAAAGCGGCTGCATACTGATAAATTATGCTGTTGGTTTGCAGGTGCGCTCTTTGTTTTGCAGTTCAAGTGGGCAGCCGCCTCCGCATGCTTGCAAATCAGGGCAGTCGTGGCATTTAGTTTCTATATATTCGCGTTTACGTAGCTTGGCGGCGAGGGGGCTGTTCCAGATTTGCTGCCACGGCTCCGACAGAATGTTGCCCATTGATTCGAAGTAGCTTTGGCAGGGGTACACGTCGCCATTGGGGCCGACGCAGGCGTTTATCATGGCGGCTGTGCAGCTTTTGATTCCTAAACCGAGTTGTACGGGGTTGAAGCTGCAATACTGGGTTGGGGTATACCAGAGGAACTTCAGTGCCAGCAGTTGGGCTTTGTCACGGACTTTAGGCAGAAGCGCTTTGAGTTCATCGGTTGTCAATGCGAATTCGTCGCTTGCTGAGGGCGCTTTTCCGCTGTAGATGAGGCTGTTGCATCCGAATGCATCTACGTCGAGTTCCTTTAGGTAGTCGATGGTTGTTAAGAAGTCAGCTGCGTTTTGCTTGGAGAGCGTGGTGTTGGTGGATACATAGATGTCGGATTTTACTGCGTTCTCGATGCCTACGACGGTTTCTTTCCAGCTGCCATCGGCGCCGGTCATGGCGTCGTGGACTTTGGGTTTGTGGGATTCAAGGGTTATCTGCACGAAGTCCAGCCCCGCCTTCTCGAGCTTTGATACGTAGGCTGGGTCTTTGAGACGTCGTCCGTTAGTGATTAAGCCTGCAACTAAGCCTTTTTTCTGCGTGTAGGCGAGCAGTTCTGGGAGGTCTTCTCGCAGTGTTGGTTCGCCGCCGGTGAAGGTTAGGATGAAGACGCCGACGTCGCTTAGTCGGTCGATGGTCTGCTTCCACTGCTCCGTTGAGAGTTCCGGTGTTTCGTGTGGGCCGCCGGCGTAGCAGTGAACGCAGTCGTTTTGGCAGCGGAAAGTCAGTGCCATATCCATGCGCAGAGGCGCGGAGTACTGGTGGCTGAAAGGTTCCTCTCTTTGGATTTCTAGGTAGGTTACGGGGTCGATTTTCTGCGTCTGCGCCAGCGTGCTGATGGTGAAGACGAGTTTTTCGTAGTCGGCTTTGGCTTGTTCGGCACCGACGCGGTACATGCTGCGAATTTGTTTTATTGCTTCTGCTTCGGAGATACCCTGCATGAAGTAGTATGCATATGCGGTGGCGGTTTGGTTGAGATGAAGCACGTTGTTGCCGTTTATGACCATGACGCCCTGCCCCTCGTGCTCAACTCGGAGCTGCAGTGACATTCCGGCGTACTTGTCTTGGCCTCGGTAGCTGTATCGTCCGAACGGAACATGCTGTTTTTTGCCTAAGTGTTTTAGGAAACTCATTTTATCTTCCTCCTCCACCCGCACAGGCGCATGCACATGACACGCAGGCACACGCGCAGGCGCAAGCTGCACAAGCACATACGCATCCGCTTTTATGCGGTGCGGGCTCGTGGCTGGCTTTAGGCGGCGGTGGTACTATGGAGTTGGCGAATTTCTCGAGGTTGACTACGATGTTGCTTGAGGTTTTCTCCAGTGAAGTGGCGATGTTGTTGGCGAAGTCCGCGCCGGGTATTGCTGGTGCGGGTCCTGACTGCGCTGGGTTGCCTATGTTTGGGCGATATGTTGGGTGCGGGTGATAGATTGTGTAGCCGTACCACCACCAGAACCACATGGGCTGCGGCTGGAATGGGCGGTCGCGGAATATGGTTTCGGTTTTTACGCGCTGGTTGGGATCCATCATGAGCCAGAGCAGCTGCTCGTCGTAGGCGCTGGACGCCAACTCGGGGGTGCCTGCCATCTCGACCTGCTTCCATGCTTGGTCGACGATTTTACGGTAGTAATCAACAGTGTCCTTTCTGCTGTAGCCTTTTAGTTTCTCTTCGGTGGTGTCCCGGAGGAACATGACTGTTTTGGCGAGTTTCTCCTCGTCAAGTGATCCGTCGGGCTTGAGGCTGTTTAGGAAGTCGATTTCGTAGTAGCGCAGCGGGTTGTCTTGGGTGCTTGTTTTGTTCTCGTAGGGCGGTAGAACCTTGAGCTTTAGCGAGGGCTTTGTTTCTTCGGCCCAGACTGCACGTTTCTGCAGCAGACTATAGAGGATCTCTGTTACCAGCTGCGGCGGCTTCATATCGAGAAGGTATGATGCCTCGACTGCGGTTAAGCCGCGTTTTACTCCGAGGGTTTCCATGCTGACTCGGGGCTTCTGGTAACTGCTTTTGCTGGCGCGGTAAATAATGAACAAAAAGACAGCGATGGCTATGAACACCGCTACCACCGCCAAGATGATTATGACAAAGTCGGAGCCAAAACCGCCTGAGGATGAAGCAGGAACATAATTTGGCATGTACTGGGCTGGGAAGGATACGCCGACCATAAACTGCTCGTTTGCGCCGATGGAGGGTTTTTCCCAGTAAACCGCTGTTCTGCCTTCCACTGTGGAGGTGCCGTTGTAGAAGACCTCTGTGGTTTTCACTTCACCAACCTGCACGCCTTCCGGCAGCACGATTTGGATGCGGACATCGTTAATCCCAACTGATCCGTCCCATTGCGGTATGAATTGCATGCCGTAGTTGCCGGGGTTAGTGGTGTCGTTAACTATCATGCCTGCGACGTTGGTGGTTATGGTCCACCAGATTGTTTCTCCCACGGTTATCGGGCGAGTGAAATCCACCGACGCCACGTCGTCATTGAACTTGTAGGTGTGCAGTGAGTTGCCGTACTGGTCAACCGCTTCTCCAATGGTGAAGTCACGCTTAGGTTGGCCGAGGTCAAACGCGTTAATGGTGCCCTGCGTGACGGTTATACTTACATTGTAGATGAGGTCGATGGTGCCGTCTTGCTGGATGAATATCTGCGCCCACTCCTGATTCACCGTATACTGGTTGGTTTGAGCCTGCGCTACGCTAGCCAGTGAAGCCGAAGCGATGCAGACTGCCAGAAGGGCGACAAAAAGCGCTGTTCGGTTTACCATTTCGGTTCCTCAGTTACTTCAAAAGTTGTGCCACAGTATGGACACTTAACATAGGGTACGCCTTGGGTTATTTTGATTTGGTCTGCGTTTATGCTTCCTCCGCAGTTGGGGCACTTGATCTGCGCCGCCGCCATGCGGCCTGAGACTTCGAGGCGTTGCACGACGGTTTTGGGTCTGCGATTAAGATACCAGACGCCGGCAATAACGACCATGCCTATCAGGAACAGGACGATGCTTACGGCGAGCCTGGTTGTAGTGGCCTGCACGGAGGCTGCTAGCCCAAAGATCACTGCGAAGAAGAAACAGATAATAGCGATTATTCCGCCGATAACAGTGGAGATTTTCATGATTAGTGCTTGATAATGCATTAGAATTTAAAGATAGCCCCATTCTATCCTTTAGCAAGGAACTCTAATTACCATTTTGAGTGTCATTTCCTTGGAAATGCATAAACCATAAAAAATACCCCTTCTCTTGCGTTTAATTGATGCGTCATGAAACGCAAGTTCCTCTATGGTCTTGTCGGAATTTCAATTGCCGTAGTCGTTACATTCGGCTTCTTAGTCGTTTACCAACCTAATCTGTTTCGTAGGTACACAGAATTGTCTTGGAGCGGCATCGTCGCTCCAGGGAATTTTACTGTTGCTAACGGTGTTAGGCTTACTATTCAGCCTGGTACAGTTGTTAACCTTAATAATTGCATTTTGCAGGTGGACGGCATGCTAGTTGCCCGAGGAACTGATGATCAAAAGATTACTTTTAACGGCAGCTACAATGGAAAAATAGTTTTCACAGCTTCAAGCGCACCTTGGACTGATTCAGCGAACACTGGCTGCATAATGGAGAACTGCAAATCCAACTGCTACATTATATGTAACAGCTCATCACCAAAGCTTACGCATAGTTTGCTTAACGCTTCCGACTCTTACAATCGTGTGTTAGCAATCGATGACGGCGCACCCATAGTTACTGATAACGTGATTACCGGGAGTTTGCATCCTTACCGTAATGGTTTAGCGGGGGACAGCAACATTCTCTTTTGGGATGGTACTGGCGCAGTAATAACAGATAACGTGATTCAGAAGGGAATGTTTGGAATAGCGGTCAGTTTTGTAACTGAGGACTTCTCTGGTTCTCCGACGATTAAGCGTAACCTTATTGTTGATAATAATGAGGGCGTGACTTTAGGTGCCCCGCTAAAGGTTGTGTTTGAGGATAATACGGTGACACGTAACAGGGTGGGCGTCTTGGTTTCGGGGTACTCTGATGAATCGGTTTTCTCAGGCAACAACATCTATGATAACACCAACTCGTCGGTGCAGATATACAAAAGCCACTGGCCAACAAATATGGCGGCGCCCGATAACTGGTGGGGAACAACCGGCACCACTGCAATAGCACAGTCAATCATTGACTCATATGACAATCCTGAACTGGGAACAGTTGATTTTACGCCAGTGTTACAAGTGGCGAATGAGGATGCGCCAAACCCATAAACACAACTCATTGCATAGCATCCTTATTTCACTTAACACCCAGTTGAACCTGCCATTGCCGCCTTTAAATAAGAGGGGTTTACTCGGAAATCAAAGGTGAGTGCAGTTTTGGTCGGTGTGTGAGGTGTTTGTAGAAGGCGCTTTTGCTATCTGTGTTAGTTGTACTGTCGCCTCAACCAGCCTGCAATCTAAAGCAGAAGCTGAATTAAAATCAGCTGTTTCTGTAAAAACTTATAGAAGATGAAGTAGCAGGGCAGCCCCCTCTTCTTCTAATTTGAAAATTTTTATGTAACTGAGTGCATGTTTGGCTCTAAACGAGGCATTTCTAGGGCTTAAACGGTTTACGCTTGCGACATTTATTTAAACTTGGAATGATAAAGATAGCCAAATAATGTGTGTTAATATATCCTTGGCGGATATTTACTCGAGGATGGCTTGGCGTGGCTTGGTATGATGACCCAGTAATAGTTGTGGCTGTAGCTTTAGTTATCATAGTCGCCGTCACCACTGCCATTTACGCGATGAGACGAACTGGTACAAAAAAGCCATCTAAGCAGGAGCAGCCCGCACCCCAGCCAGCGCAACCCGCCCAACCAGCACCAGCACCAACTCCAGCGCCCACGCCGACACCTGATCCAATCGCACTCCAATACGCATCCCTGCCGCTAACAAACGCGCCCTTCAAACTATCAAAAAGCATCCCATCCTCCTCAGCCGTAAACGCCAAAGACGAACTCCGCATGCTAGACCTCGAACGCGAAATATTAGGCGATGCAATCCGCAGACTCTACGAGGCGCAGGCGGAAGGAAAAATCACTGAAGCTGAACGTGACAAACTCGCAGCCAGCTACAAGCAACGCATGAACACAATCAAGGAATCCATAACAAAAGACGAAGGCATAATCGCCCTGCACGAACTCGAATCAATGCAGGAAGACCTCATGAAGCTCTTCAGCGAACGATTCGGCGAATTAACAAGCAAAGTCGAGGAACTCAGAGGCAGAATCGACGTTAAACCCATCCGCGAGATACAGGTAAAACCCATACCGACCCAACACATCATGATGGATGACGCCGAAGAAGAAGACGAGGAAGAGGAAACTTCTGAAGTAGCTGAAAAGAAAACGGCAGTAACAGCCGCGCCGAGAAAACCTCGCAAGCCAGCCGAGGAGAAGCCCAGCCAGAAGACTGAGGCAGAAAAACGTATCGAAACAATACGAAGCGAAGTAGAAAAGGTACTTGACAAACTAGGACAGATGGAAATTGAAACTTAGCCCAGACCCAATCACCCTGCAGAAACAGAAAGCAGCCCTCAAAGCAGTAGAACACGTAGAAGACGGATTCATCGTTGGCCTTGGAAGCGGCAGCACCGCAGCCTTCGCGGTTGAAGCAATCGGTGAACGCATCAGAATTGAAGGCATACACGTTATGGGTATCCCCAGCAGCTACCAAGCTTTTGAACTAGCCGTACAGCACGGAATCCCCGTTACAACGCTTGAGGAACACCCAGTAATCGACGTTACAATCGACGGCGCAGACCAACTTACACCAGAACTCACCCTCATCAAAGGTGGTGGAGCAGCGTTGGCAAGAGAAAAAATTGTTGCCTCCGCCTCAAAAGTTAACATAATCATCGCGGACGCAGCCAAAAAAGCGCCGTATCTGGGATGCAACAACCAATTCGTGCCAGTGGAAGTCATCCCCTTTGCGCTTTCACCCGTAAAACGCAGATTAGCGGAAATGGGCGGCAAAGTAACCGCCCGAGAAGCCAAAGGCAAACTAGGCCCAATAATTACCGACAACTCCAACGCCATAATAGACGTAGTATTCGGCGAAATCAAAAACCCCGCTGAACTCGCAGTGAAAATCAAGATGATTCCAGGAGTCGCTGAAACCGGCTTATTCGTCGGTTTAACTGACATAGCATACCTCGGTACAGCAGAAGGCGTAGAGAAATTCACAGCTAAAAGAGCTTAACTCTGCTTTCTGTGGCTGAAGCTGTTCAGTCACAACTCCATAAATAACCAGAACTCTTCTTTTCACTATCAGGCGTTTTAGGCATGTCAATTCTACTTTGGATAGTCGTGATTGTTATACTGCTTTGGCTCTTCGGTTGGATACTAATACCCGCCGCTGGCTTGCTGATACATATTCTGCTGGTCATCGCTGTCATAATTCTAGTCGTGTGGTTGATCACTGGAAGAAAGCCCGTCTAGCAGAAGAACCAAAAAATCCTTCCCTTTTTTTAAAAAACCACTCTACACCCCCTAAAGCTCACAAAACCAGCAAACAACCTAAAACTAAACCCAACCAACCAATCGCCATCCAAAAGACCTGCCTATCTCAGCAGTACATCCTCCCTTATTTAAGGAAAAAAGAGCTTAACCTCCTTTGTCTTTTAGATAACCCCTGCCGTAAATTGATGCATTCTCGTCGGTAGCATGTATATGTTGTAAACGCTACGGCAAAGAATCGTTTAAATCCGAGAAAACAGAAGCTCTATTGGGGTTAAAAGGGAAAAGTGCTACAAGAGCTGCAACTCTCACTAGGCATAATCTCTGTCTTGTTAGTCGTAATTTTAGTCTACTTGTTTTTTAGAGTATACAAGACCCAACGCCAAATAATCCTCCTCGGACTGCCATTAGGCTTCTTACTATTAGCAATATCCTACTTTTTCTTGGGAATACATCTATTCTACCCGTTCTCAGGCACCCTCTCATATGCGCTCATGTGGCTTCGCGTCGTCACACAGACTGGCGGTTTCCTCCTGATCGCTATCTCATACTTATTGGCTGGAAGAATCAAGAGAGAAACCAAGCTTACAATACCTACAATTTCATTAGCCCTAGTACTCTCTGTTACCCTCGCCTTTGGCTTACTAGACATTTCAAACAACCCTGGATTATCAATAATATACCAGCTAAACGAGTTATTCGTCGTAGCCAACCTGGCTCTACTGAGCTACATCATCATCTTCTTGATAAGAAACATCCAGCTATCCCGCAACAATAGCACCGGCTTAATCAGTGCACCAGTAGCGTTCACAGCATTCTGGATAGGACAATTATCCTATTTGATCTGGGAATTCATCAGAAGTGACATTGCTTTGGTAGGCTCCCAAGTTGCGAGAGTAAGCAGCTTAGCGATTTTCATATACATATACTACTTGGCAAGCAAGGAGGCTTTATCAGATGACAGCGGGCAAACGTAGCAAAGTCGATATTTACTCCGCTGTCCTTGACTCGATCTGTAGAGAGGGCGGAAGAGAAGGTACAGCAAGCCCAACAAGAGTAGCCCACAGAGCCAACATATCCTACGATCGATTCCTGAAAATACTCGACCATTTTGTAGAACTAGGATGGGTTCATAAAACAGACGCAGGTTTAGAAATCACATTAAAAGGCGTCAAATGCTACAGTGAAATTAAAAAAACAACTGAATTTCTGCGACGAATCGGGTTATCCATATAGACGACTACTTTAGCCAAATTGAAGCTCCTCAAGAATGTTGTTATGTATTTCTGATTCCCCTAACCAACTTGCGTCGAAATGATGCTGGCATATGTTAACTAAGACCGAATTATTTGACCAAAGCATTGGTACCTGAGTTAAATCTCCATCCTCGGATATGGCGATCTGTACTTCTTTTTTATCAAAGATAGCTACCACTGATCGAGGTCTATCCACCGAGAACTTCACTTCGCAGAATGTATTCCTACAGAATAGCTCGAACTCTTTGGCTAAAGGCTTATTCATCACAAATTTATCTAATATAAACCGGATTTTTACTCCTCTGTTTGCTGCATTAATTATTTCGTCGCTAGCAAGCATAAGCGTTTGATTAAACCTTTTAAAAGAGGTGATACAGTCAAAGCTACTTTCCGCATTTCTTATTGCTAATAGCCTCTTCTTTATACATGCCGCGCCTTTGGGTACGATAACAAACTGGGTTTCGCAGTCAGCCTCGTGTTTCTCTGTCTTAACTTCAAACTGATGAAGCAGCTTACCGGATTTTTCTTTAAGGCTCATTATTTCTCTTCGTTTCTGACCCATGAGAATCGCAATTGCATCAGAAATTTTAATCGCTCTATACCTTGTAGGACTATCTAGGATAGTCTCGATTAAACCCGTTTTTGTAAGATCAGCCATAGCTCTATAGGTGTCTGGGCGGCCGACTCCCGAATGTTCTGAGGCTGACCGCAAAGTTAAGGTTCCTTTTTCTGCTAATGTGAGATAAACTTTAGCTTGTGTCCTGCTGATGCCGAATTCCACAAGCGTTTTAATGCTGTTTTCTTTATCCCGCATAGCCTTAGGTCCCTGTATATTATTTTTCCAAAATAGCTATTTTAACTATATATATTAGATGCACTTCTAGTGCATTCCCAAATCCAACCGCTTTCTTAGTTGTTGGGGAACCCACCAACACCATTTTATTACCGTCAGAAGGGCTTCGTTTTGGCTGAAGGTGAGCAAGACTGCAACTTTGTTCACTCTTTAATTTAGGAGATAAAAAAAATGGATAAAAAAACTAGATTATCAACGATTTTTGCGATTCTTTTGATTGTCTCAATGGCAGTTTCAATGATACCAATGGTGACAGCAGTTTACGATAATCCTACGCAGACAGCGATCAACCAAGGCATGAACTGGGACTTGAATGCTAACGCTTCCTCTATCAGGTTGGATATGTGGAACCGTTACCAGGACAAGGTTCCTACATGGGTGTATGCGGTTATTTCACCAAACCCAGTAGGAGTCGGCCAAAAATTCACTATGGTCATCTACAATCCAATGTGCCCACTGGGTTCATCTGAAGGTAACGACATCCGATACAAATACCACGTAGAAATCACAACCCCCTCAGGAGCAAAGGAGCGATTACCCGCAAGCGGCTCTCTTGTTTCTGACTCTACAGGTACTACATACACCTCTTACACTCCCACTGCAGTCGGTAGCTACACTGTAAATGTAGTCTTTGAAGAACTCAAATGGACATGGACCTTTACAGGCAGAGGCGGATTCACAACAGGCGCACCAATAGACTACTATGGCGTAACTTTACTATCCAGCAATCGTACATACACTGTAACTGTTCAGGAAGAACCCGTTTATCCAACTGCAATCACATCATATCCTTTACCGACAGAGTACTGGAACAGACCAATCGAAGGACAGAACAACCAGTGGGGACAGATTTCATCTAACTGGCTAAACAGCGCAATGGATCGCAACTATGGAAGCACCAACAACAGAATCCAAACACAAGGCACTGGCCCAAACAGCGGACATATACTTTGGACAAAACCCACTGAAGACGGCGGTGTAGTCGGCGGAGACTGGTACCCCAAAGATGGCGATACCTTTAACGCGGGCCACCAATACCAAACCAGAATGCAGGACACATCAATCATCATGCACGGACGGCTCTACTACCAAGAACCAATAGCTTGGTCTGGTGGCGGTGGCGCATGGGTATGTGTCGACCTAAAGACCGGCGAAGAAATTTGGCGCAACCGAACTATGAGTGCATCACCTTCATTCGGCTACTATTATGCCTTCGACGACATGAACCAGCACGGCATTGTTAACCCTGGCTGGCTATTCTCAAACAACTTTGGCACCGCAATTAATCCACGCTATGGAACAACATATGGCTCAACTCCACTAGGTCTCACTGATGTGCCTTCAGGTACTGAAGTTATTGGTCCAAAAGGCGAAGCGCTACGTTACCGAATACAAAGAGAAGGCTCTATTTGGCGTCTCTACGAATGGAACTCTTCTAGAGTGTTTACCTCTGCAAGCACTGGCTCTCAAAATGCAAGCCTATACCGCGCCGTCGTCCCTTCAACAACATATACTGCCGGCGCGTTACCGACTTGGGACTTCAACGTTACACTAAGCACTACAATGCCATCGAACTGGAACCCAACTATTCGTTATGCAGCTTATGGTGATGTACTATTATGCAGCAACGGCACACTACCATCGGCAGGCACAGGTTCTTTGAGTTACCACAACGTAGCTGAATCTACATTGTTCGCAGTTAGCTTAAAGCCTGGTCAAGAAGGCCAAATTCTTTGGACAAAGAATTACCCGATGACTTTCACTGACGGATCGCAAAATATCTTTGTACGCGCAGGCGAAGGTGCATTTGTCATGCAGCATATGCCTGACTTAGCGTGGAGCGGATATGATATCTATACTGGCAATAAACTATGGGAAGGTGCAGCAGAAGCAGACGAAAATCCATTTGGCTATTTCAGCTGGGTCAGCCTAATGAACGTATATTGTTCATCCATCTATGACGGCAAACTATTCACTACAGGCTACACAGGCAGAGTAAACGCCTACGACCTATACAACGGAACCCTGATCTGGACGCAAGAGGCACCAACAGGCGGCGAAATCTTCGTAGATTACACATTAATGCATGGAGTAACCGCTGACGGTAAGATTTACATTGGCACTCACGAGCACTCAGCAGATACACCGCTTCTAAAAGGCGCTAAAGTACGTGTCTATGATGTCGATACAGGCGAAGAAGTCTGGAGTATGATTGGCTGGGCTAATCCAGTCTCTATGGCATTAGCAGACGGAGTTCTTACATACTGGAATAATTATGACCACCAGGTATATGCAGTCGGCAAAGGCCCAAGCAGCACAACGGTCCAAGCCACAGACGTAATCCAATTAGGCAATAGTGTGATGATTAAAGGAACTGTAACCGATGTATCAGCAGGCACAAAGCAGGAGCAACAAGCGGCAAGATTCCCCAACGGCGTCCCAGCAGTCTCAGATGAAAGCCAGAGCGCATGGATGGAATACGTCTACATGCAGAAGCCACGTCCAACAAACGTTACAGGCGTAACAGTTGACATAAACGTAATAGACGCAAACGGCAACTACAGAACTATCGGCTCAACCACAGCTGACGCAGAGGGATTCTACAGCTTCAACTGGGTACCAGACATAGAGGGTAAATTCACAGTCTACGCATCATTCGGCGGATCGGAATCGTACTGGCCATCACACGCAGTGACAGCATTCAACGTTGACCCCGCACCAGAAGCAGCAACACCACAGCCAACACAGCAACCATCAATGGCTGACACATACTTCCTGCCAGCAATCATCGGCGTAATCGTAGCAATCATAGCCGTCGGACTGTTAACTATCCTGACTCTAAGAAAACACCCATAATGAAAGAATGAGAAATCATCTTTCCTTCCCTTTTTTAGTCATATCTAAAACAGCAGATAGGTTGGGGCTGAAAAGACCTCTTATTGCACTAACGGTGGTTGTAGTCATCGTTTATACTTCTTGTCTTTTCTCCTTAATTTGGTAATACGGGGTCTCAGCTAACCCAACCTATTTTCT
Source organism: Candidatus Bathyarchaeota archaeon (assembly GCA_012515445.1). Classification (GTDB taxonomy): domain Archaea; phylum Thermoproteota; class Bathyarchaeia; order Bathyarchaeales; family Bathycorpusculaceae; genus Bathycorpusculum. The sequence continues at coordinate 14,650 of JAAYYI010000095.1, forward strand.
TGGAATTCAAAGCCAAATCTTTTAAGGCTCAAACAATGAATTCACCAGTATGAAACTTGTATCTGCCTGCCTGCTCGGCGTAAACTGCAACTTCGAAGGCAAAAACAACCTCAAAGCCGAAATGCTTGAAGAATTCAAGAAAGGCGAACTCTACCCAGTCTGCCCCGAAGTCCTAGGCGGCTTATCCGTACCACGTATACCAGCCGAAATCCAAGATGGAGACGGCTTAGACGTTATCGAAGGTAAATCCTACGTCGTGAACATGCAGGGCATAGACGTCACAGACGAATTCATGAAAGGCGCCTACGAAGTTCTAAGAATCGCTGAAGTGCTGAACGCCAAGGAGGCGCTGCTGATTGAGAAGAGCCCTTCATGCGGCTGCGGCGGTGTTATCTTCGATGGCACTTTCACAGCGAAATTTCGTTCAGGCGACGGCGTTACCGCTGCTCTGCTCAAGAAGAAGGGTATAAAGGTGACGTGTATATCTGCTCCGAAAAAGGAGTAGCTTCTACCAGTTCCTTAGTACAATCATTGTGTTAGTTTTCATTATGCCGTCTACGCGGCGAATCTTCTCTAGGCACTCGTTGACTTCGGTCACGTTCATGCCGCTTATAACAGCGACTATGTCGTATTCGCCTGTTACCTCATAGATTGTCTCTACGTTGGGTATCTCCATGATTCTTTTGGATACTTCAACTGTGGGCTGAGAGGGGTTTGTTGCTAGTAATGTGATGGCTTGCGCGCCTTCTGCGACGCCGACTTTAACGGTGAATTTCCGGATGACGCCGTCGTCTGTTAAGGTTTTGATTCTCTTGCGGACTGCGCCTTCTGATAGGCTTATTTGGTTGCCGATGTCTTGGTAGCCTGCTCGGGCGTCGTTTTTTAGGATTTTTATTATTTGCTTGTCTTTCTCATCCATCCACTTAACCCACTGTGTATTAAGCGTCTCTTAATTTAACGATTTCCATACTGAACTATGTAGTTATGGTGCGTTTTCCGTCTTTATTTGTGCGGTTATTAGCATGTTTTTTGGGGAAAACAAGTGCGATTTAACTGTACCAAATAGTACATTCAAAGCCCAACTTGTAACAAATAAGTCACAACGTTTAAAAGTTCCACAAAAATATACGAATGCATTTCCAATAAAAAATAAAGTGACGAACAAAAAATGATTAAACAAGCAAACTACCCTGAAGATATGAAGGCCTGTACAGCAAAATGCCCAGATTGTGATGCAGAACTAGACGTACCAGCAGACACAGAAAAAGGCGAAATTCTAAGCTGCCCTGGCTGTGGACTTGAGCTCGAAGTCAAACAGGTTAAAGGCGGATGCGTAGACCTTCAAGAACTCACTATTGAGGGCGAAGACTGGGGCGAATAAGCAGTCACCCACCTCAACTATTGTTTTAAGCCACCCTTTTAAAATAGAAAAAACAGCGGACGATGGCAAGCGATGAGCATAGCACTTCTCTATGAGCGATCGGAAAACGACGAAAACGGCATTAAGCTAACTGCACAGCAACTAGGCATCGAATTAGCGTTTATCCCATTCCGCAAAATTGCGTTGTCCATAGGCAAAGACGGTTTCTCAGCTAAAACCAAGGGCAAAGACTATACCCCCGCGTTTAGCGATGCCAAGGTAGTTTTGAACCGTGCCCAGAGCAAGAACCGCCGGCTCCAAGCAAGCTACATCATGGAAGTGCTGGGCAAAAAAGCCATCAACTCATCGCAGATCGAATTCGTTTGCTACAGTAAACTTCGAACACTGCTAAACCTGCATAAAGCAGGAATCCCAATCCCTAAAACTGTGTTTGTGCCCTGTGACGCAACCGATGTAATGAAGAATGGGCGAGAAATCCATAACGAGAAAGACATCGCTGACCTCTTCGAAGCAGAAATCCCCCTAAGCGAGGGCATCGTGATTAAGGCGGATGCAGGGACCCATGGTAAAATGATTATGCTCAGTAAAGACCGCGCTGAACTTGAAGCTAATATCAAGGAGACCAAGCCTGGCATCATCAACCCAATCGGCGTCGTCGCACAGGAACTGATTGAGAAATGGTTCTATGACCTCCGAATAATCGTTCACAAAGAAGCCGGTAAAGAGCCACAGTGTTACCATACTGCGATGGCTCGGGCAGGCTTCAAAGATTTCCGCACCAACACATTCTTGGGAAACTTGGTTTTCCATTCAAAATTACCTCAAAGCGTACAGGACCTAGCCGTCAAATGCGGGAAAACACTCGGCGAAGGAACAGATGCATGGATTTTCGCCTTAGACGCCATGGTAGACGTTGCTGACAAGAAGAATGCTGACGAAGAATTCCTCAAACAGCAACTTGACAGCGCTGCCCAGGCATGGACTGGGGTGCAGAAGGTAAAAGCAGACGAAACCCGCCTTACAGCTTTTGAGGAATGGAACAAGAAACTTGAAGCAGCATTCAAAACTTATAAGGCGACCACAGCATACGAAAACGTTAACCGCATAATTGAGGAAAGTGTAGAGCAGAACCAGCGTGCTCTGGTGTTCCATGAGTCGAATAGTTGCCCGGAATTCTGGGAGAACACACGACTTGCCACTGGACTGAACGTGGCTGAGCCACTGCTGAAGAGTGCTCAGAGCCTAGTTGACAGTTAATCATTAATCAGGGAGAGAAAAAACGTGACTACAAGAATTGGAATAATCGGCGGATCAGGATACGTTGGCAGTGAATTACTGCGTATACTCCTGTTGCACCCGGAAGTAGAGGTAACTATGGTTACTTCACGTCAGAGTGCAGGAGAATTCGTCTTTAACTTGCACCCTAACCTCAGAGGCTTAACCCAGCTTAAATTCGTACCTCAGGACATGGAGGTGCTGAAAAGCAACTGCGACGTAGTCTTCACAGCTACCCCACACGGCGGCTCAGTTAACCTAGTCCCGAAGCTACTTGATGCGGGCTTGAAAGTTATCGACATGAGCGCTGACTTCCGATTCAAAAACCCCAAAGATTACCCAACCTACTATGGCTGGGAACACGCTCACCCAGAAATGCTAAAAGAAGCCGCATACGGCTTACCTGAATTGCACCGGGAAGAAATCAAGAAAGCCAAGCTTGTCGCGTGCCCCGGATGTGAAGCAACAGCAGCAATCTTAGGTCTGGCTCCAATCGTTAAAGCAGGCCTAATTGATCCTAATCACATTGTTGTAGACCTAAAAGTCGGCAGCTCCGGCGGCGGTAGCAAACCCACCCTCGCCTCGCATCACCCTGAACGATTCGGCGGCGTACGCCCCTACAAAGTAGTAGGTCACCGCCACATAGGCGAAGTGGAACAAGAGCTAAACGCGTTGGGAACTGAACCGGTAAAAATCAGCTTCACTCCACATGCAGTTAACATGGTCCGAGGCATCCTTGCAACCATCCACACTTTCCCCAAACAGAAAGTTGAAAACAAAGACCTCTGGCGTGCACTACGCGGAATGTACGGAAACGAACCTTTCGTGCGCATAGTAAAGTACCTTAAAGGACCCTACCAGTTGCCTGATCCCAAAATCAATATAGCGACGAATTACTGTGATGTCGGTTTCGAAATCGATGAGCACGCAAACCGCCTCATCATGTTCTCTGCGGTCGATAACATGGTTAAGGGCGCAGCGGGGCAAGGCGTACAGTGCCTCAACCTAGTAATTGGATGCGACGAAACCACGGGCCTCAAAAGCGCCGGGTTCCACCCGATGTGATAGCTATGCTGTTAGTCATAAAGATGGGCGGAAGCATACTAAAAGAGGGCGCATCAAGCGACCTCGTATCTGACCTCAAGGAAGTCGCCAAACAACACAAAATCGTATTAGTGCACGGCGGCGGCGCAGAGGTTACAGAGATCGCCTCCAAGTTAGGCAAAGAGCAGAAGTTCATTATGTCGCCTGAGGGTTTCCGAAGTCGCTATACCGACAAGGAAACCATCGAAATCTACACTATGGTTATGGCTGGCAAGATGAACAAGCAAATCGTTCTCGCCTTGGAAGCTCAAGGTATACCCGCCGTCGGCTTATGCGGCCTTGATGCTGCACTCCTGAAAGGTGAACGCAAAACCCGATTAATCGCTGTAGATGAGCGCGGCCGCAAAAAAGTCATCGACGGCGGCTACACGGGCAAAATCACAGAAGTAAACGTGGACATTCTCAAACTGCTACTTGAAAAGGGATACGTGCCAATCGTTACACCGATTGCGCTAAGCCAGGATAGTGAACCGCTTAACGTGGATGGCGACCGAACCGCGGCAATCGTTGCTGGCGCACTAAAAGCAGACAAACTAATCCTACTAACAGACGTTGAAGGCTTAATTCTAAAGGGCGAACGTGTGCCCAAGATTGCGGCGACCGAAGTCAAAGAGGTCCTCCCCAAAATCGGCGGCGGCATGAGCACTAAAGTACATGCAGGCCTCGAAGCACTAAACCAGGGTGTAGGCGAAGTTCTAGTTACCTCTGGCATAGTCAAGCAGCCTATAACATCAGTTCTAAACCACCAAGTTGGTACAGTGATAACCAGTGAATGAAAACGAGATAATAACAACTGAAAATCGGTATCTAGCTAACGTTTTCTCTAAGAAGCCAGTGGTATTCACGCATGGTAAAGGTGCGCTTCTCTGGGATATTAACGGTAAAGAATACGTTGACTGCGGTAGCAGCTACGGCGTCGCGGCACTCGGCCACTGCCACTCGAGAATCGTTGAAGCAATCCGGGCACAAGCAGAGCAACTAATTACTTTGCATAGCTGTTACTACAATGATAAACGCGCTGAATTCATAGAGAAACTGGTCAAAATCACGCCGAAAGGTCTAGACAAGGCTTTTCTGTCTAATAGCGGGGCGGAATCCGTTGAATGCGCAATGAAGTTAGTACGTAAGGCAACTGGGAAAACAGAAATCATCGCTCTGATGGGCGGCTACCACGGTAAAACCATGGGTGCAGTATCTGCAACTTGGGATAAGAAGTACCGTGAACCCTTCATGCCGCTTGTTCCAGACATCAAGCATGTTTCGCCTGAGAACCCCGCGAAGCTTTCGGAGGCGATTTCTGAAAAAACCGCTGCAGTCATCATGGAGCCCATCCGCGGCGAAGGCGGCATCCGCATGCTACCCGACGGTTACCTGCAGGAGGCACGCGAAATCTGCAACCGCAAGGGCGTACTGCTAATCTTTGACGAAGTTCAAAGCAGCTTCGGTCGAACTGGCAAAAACTTTGCCTGTCAAAACTGGGATGTCACGCCAGATATAATGTGTTTGGCAAAGCCTTTCGCTGGCGGTTTACCCATAGGCATTACCGTCGCCCGGGAGGATCTCATGTCAGCTTTCAAAATGGGCGAGCACACTACTACCTTCAGCGGCAGTCCGATGGTTTGCGCTGCAGGATGCGCAGCAATCGACACACTCGTCGAAGAGAAACTCGCTGACAAAGCTGCATCTAACGGCCGATACTTCAAGACTCAACTTGAAGAGTTGGCGCAGAAACACAGGATGATCAAGGAAATCCGCGGTTTAGGTTTAATGCTTGGTATGGAACTCCGTTTGGACGTTCACGGCATACTGCTTAAAACCCTCAAAAAAGGCGTACTCGTAGTCGATGCAGGGCGAACCGTAGTACGCATATTGCCACCGCTGGTTATTACTAAACCGCAGATTGACCGCGCAATAACAGCCTTAGACGAGGTATTAGGAGAAGAAGCGAATGAGCGAGCAAGCAGTACGGTTCCTAACTAACCTACTTGGCATCTACAGCCCATCTGGCAAAGAGCAGGATGCAGCTAACTTTATCGCCACCGAAATGAAGCGCATGGGCTTCGAAGTCGGAATAGACAACATCGGCAACGTCATCGGCGTAATAGGTAAAGGCGACCCAGTTATCCTGCTATGCGGACACATGGACACAGTCGCAGGTCACATGCCGCTACGATTAGAGGAAGGCAAAATTTATGCCCGCGGAGCAGTCGACGCCAAAGGGCCACTCGCTGCCATGATAATGGCCGCTGAGCAAGCGGGCAAAGATCCCCGCTTTAAAGGCAAAATCCTAATCGCAAGCGTAGTAGAAGAGGAAGCTACAAGCAAAGGCGTCCGCCACCTAATCACACAGGGCATAAACGCTGACTACGCAATCTTCGGTGAACCAAGCGGAGTAGAAAACATCACCATTGGTTACAAAGGTCAAATTCAGCTGAAAGTAACGGTTAAAACAGAAACAGGGCACGCTTCTACGCCTTGGCTATACGATAACGCGCTTGAAAAGGCCTATGAGTTATGGGAGAAAATCCGATCTGCCTGCACTTACCCCTCGATTGAACCAATTGAAACGCCTTTTACAGCCATCACAGTGTGCCTTGTACGCATGGTAGGCGGCAGAGGAAACTCGGTTATTCCCTTTGAAGCCGAAATGAACCTTGACATACGAGTCCCTATCCAGTATACTACTTCGCAGGTTTACGATAAGATGATGAAGATCATAGCTGCTTACCAGAACGCTAACCCTAAAATCGGCGTTAAAGCCTCGGTTCTTGATACAGTTGAACCGTTTGAAGCAAAGAAAGCTACGCCTATCGTGAATGTTCTCGCGTCTTCGGTGCGTAAGGTTCTCAACAAACCTGCAACGCTGCTGCGTAAGACAGGCACAGGCGACATGAACATCTTGGGTAACGCTATGAACTTGCCCATAGTCACTTACGGCCCTGGCGACGGACACTTAGATCACACGCCTGATGAGCACATAGAAGTCAAAGAGTACCTGCAAGGCATCGAAGTCTACAAGGAGTTCCTGCTAAAACTCTCAGAAGTACACAACAACAAAAACGGTAACGCTGCATCGGATGAAGTGCCAGTCTAAGGCTCTAAACACAGTGGATGTTTTATCATTCACTTTCTTAGGCTTTTTCTTAATTATTTGGTTAGCCGCTAAGCGCTTTTTAGTAACTGCTTTATACCTCCTGTCTTCATAGAGGGGTACACCTCTTAAGCGAGGGCCAATTTCAGTGGGGTGTATAGCGTAGAAACAGAAAACGTTAGCAGCGACCATAAAGAAGACCTGCTGGTTTCTATGCTGATTCTGGCTTTTGCGGCGTTTTCCTGGTGTGTATATGCCTTCGTTAACCGGTCATGGTTTGCCGCTTTTGGCCAGGTTATGGCGTGGCTGGGTAACCCAACGATTAATTATGCTTCGCTGCAAGTTGAGGGTTTGCCTCAGGCTGTTTTTGCGGTAACCGAGGTTTTAGTTTTAGGTGCTCTCTGCTCTAAGCTGCTGCTAAACAAGGAGAAAGATTTTGTAGTCAAATTCGTAACGGCACTTGGCTTAGGCGCTGGTTTAACAGGCTTAATCGTTATCATTTTAGCGATTTTCGGAAGCCTCTACCAGTTGCCATTGAACCTTGCGGTTTTAACTGTATGCGTGATTTCTTTATCTGTCATCGTTTACCGAGGCAAAGCAAATAGTCTTTCATTAAAACAATTTTTAACTTCCTATTTCTCGCTTCCTATGCTGCAGCTGCCCTCGAACCTCAAACTCTGGCTACCCGCGTGCTTAGCAATCATGGCGGTATTCTTCTTTAGCTTCTACCATGCTCTCTCCACCGTGATCGTGCACTGGGATGCGCTTGTCTACCACGCGGCGATGGCTAACATAATGTATAATGAACACGCAATTCCCTTGATTGTGGGGCCATCAATCGGGCTCGAGATGAGCGCCAACTTTCCTCCGCTTTACTCCGCTTTAGGCGCTTATGTTTACACTCAAATCGGCTCAGTGCAAGACGTTTACCTGCGGCTGATCGCTCCAATTATGGGGTTGCTGACGGTTCTGGCGACTTACAAAATAGGCGAAATCGCTGTGGGCAAAAAATTCGGGTTAATAGCCGCACTATTTCTTGCGTTAACCCCGTTATTCTTCAGGTACTCGATCTATGCAACAAGCTACTCGACTTTGACCTTCTTTTGCACTGTGACAATCCTTTTTCTGGTCTTAGCAATCGGGCGAGGAGGCGCAAAGTACTGGGTTGCGTCCGGAGTGTTTTTCGGGTTTGCCACACTTACCTCATATATTGCTCTCTATTTGGCGCCGTTTCTCCTGATAGCCCTGCTCGCTCACCTGTTAATAAAACGAACTTCTTTCAGGTTGAGCTTTAAAAACTCGGTGTTACTGCTGGTTTCAGCTTTGCTGGTCGGCGGCGTTTGGTACCTACGCAACCTCATATTAGTCGATAATCCAATTTATCCAAACGCCTACACCGTGCTCGGCGGATTAAACATTGACCCGCTGATAATGCAGACAACCTTCGCCGGAATTAAACAGTCAGCCGTCGTATCCTTCTTCGGTGGAGACGTCTCCATCTTTGAGCAAATAATGACTTTCCTGACTTACCGGACTAGTTACCCCGCGATTTCGTTACTAACTGTGCTCGCAGTAATTCTTCTACCAACCATAAAGAACAGAAAACTTTGGCTGATCGCGTTGTGGCCGTTAACTTTGGGGTTCCTTGTCCTCAGCGGAGTTTCCTGGGGTTTTCCAAGGCACATCGTGTTTGCGATGCCCGGCTTTGCACTCCTCAGTGCGGTGCCAATACTGAAGCTACTTGACTTTTGCAGGAGCTGTGATTTGTCTGGGCAAAGTAACTTTTTGCAGCGGATTAATCCTCGGCTGCCGAAAATCCGAGTTAGCAACCTGCTCAGGTTAGGTTTGGCTGCAGTATTGCTGGTTGGTTTAGTTTTCCCCAGCTTAACCTTGGTCATGGGCGGTAAGGTTTGGGCAGAGAACCTCAACGATCAAGTCCCAGCCGATTACCTGTGGTTCCTCAAAAACCCCAACGCTGACACGTGGGCGGCTGCAAGCCAACTGTACCCCGAAGCGGATGCGTGGCAGTACATCAACGCAAACCTGAGTGAAGGCGAAAGAGTCGCTACAGTCGAGAACAGGCTTTACTACGTTAAAAACTGCAGTAACGATTACTTCTTCTACCTCGACGGCTGGGAAGCAAGAGACCTCTACAACATCACAGACCCCGCCCAAATGGTCCAATTTCTCAGAGATCGCAACGTAAAATTCGTAGTTGATGTATCATGGGCTAGGGATCACGGCCACTTTGAGGTGCTACCTCTCTCAAAGTATCTGGGAGACCCATCGCCGTACTTCCCCACACTTTTCAATAACGCGTCTAACCCCGCTATCTATAATGTAGGCCCAATTCAGACGCCGCTAACAGATAGCTCACCGCTTCCCCTCTCTATTAATACAGGCGGATGGAGCGAAATAGTAGCTATAAACGGTGTGCAGACTCAGTCGGTTATTGCCGATAGCGACGCTGCACGACTATACGTTTCGACAGAGAATTTAACAGAAGTCAGCATAACCTACCTTGACTGTGGCACTGGCAGCATAGCGGTTAACATTAGGGATCCCAACTCGTTGGAGTGGTACAACGGTGTTGCAGTTATCCAAAAAACCAATACGGGGCAATGGAAAAATTACGACTTTATCGCGCCAATAGCTGAAAGAGGATACGTTGAATTGGGAATTCACGCTTATCACGAAAACTTTACTGTAAAAAGAATTGTTGCGACACCCTACCAAGCCATAGGCCGAACTGCAGTATCTTCCATCAACAGCACAATCAGCATGCAAATAACCAACAATACACTTCCGCCGACAGCCACTGTTTATCTTCCAATGCTCAACAAAACTGATACAATAAAGATTAATGCAATCTCAAACGGGCAACCTATCTGCATAGAACTCTACCGAGGCATTATCCAACCAAGAGAAGCCACTTCTTGGTGGCTAAACCATGACTTGACCTCTCGCTCGCCCAACAGCACCGAAGTCGGAGAAGTCACTCCTTCACTTACTTGGCAAGTCGACCAGTGTGGTTCATACACGGTAGTCATAGTGTTGAGGGATAGCTACCATGTAGGCGCCCAAGTGGACTTGCAGATAACATGCATAACATCTAACGGAGGCGCCATCAAGTAGCTTGAAGAAAAGTATCCTTACGATAGCCGCCAGCTTAATACTGGTTTTTTCCGCCGCGCTATATGCTCTTTTTCACGCGGTAACTCAGGCTTCTATAGAATCAATCCCGCTTGATTGGGGCTGGTTAGGCTTAGCCTTAATTTTCATTAACGGCTATTTCTTCTCGTTAGCTTTTAACCGCAGTAGCGTCGGCTTCGCGGAGAGGTTGCTCCTCTCGATTGGAATAGGGTTCGGGTTTACCGTTTTTGGGTTGATACTGCTTGGGGTATCATTGGGCTTTTCGTTTAGCTCTGTTCTTCTCACCCAAATGGTTCTGTTAGGTATTTCGATCGTTGCTGCGCTGCTTCGCGGCTGGCGACCACTAAGCCCTCAGAGCAGAAACCTACAGATAACCAAACCCACTACCCTGCAGACAACACTAGCCGCGCTTATCTGCGTCTTTGGCGCTTTTGCACTTTTCAAAGCGCTGGTGCTTCCAGCAACCGAATGGGACTCCCTCGCGTATGGCGTAAATTATGCCAAAATAATCTTTGAAAACGGCAGCATCCCACTTATCGCGGGGCCCTCAATTGGGTTAGAGATGAGTGCAAGTTATCCGCCCGGTGTCCAGTTAACCGCTGTCGTGCTGTACACTTTTGCGGGAAGTGCCAACGACTTCTACTATAGGTTGCTTGCGCCGCTATGCGGAGTAGCCACGGTTCTTGTCACATACAAGTTTGCGCTGCATCTAACTCGGAACCGCACTTTTTCAGTCTTCGCCGCTTCGCTTCTATGTGTTATTCCATTCTTCTGGGAGCTGTTCATTCAGGAAAGCTACCTGATGGCGTTAACGTTGATGTTGACTTCATGCGCATACTTTTTCTACAGAGCCTACATTTCATCGCCGGAGGATGCCAAGAAGTATGAGGCTATCGGCGCGGTTTTTTGCGGTTTTGCGGCGCTTACAAGCTACATTGGATTGGCCGCCTTCGGTATCCCATTGCTTTACGCGGTGCATAAAAGAGTTAGCTTGAGAAGGGCTGTTTGCTTGGTAGCTTTTGCTTTTGTGCTTGTTGCGCCGTGGTATCTGCGTAACATTGCATTGCTTGGCAACCCCTTTTACCCCTTCTTCGGCGTCGGGAACTATCTTGATCAATCATTGCTTACTTCAACGACGCAGCACTTTCAAGATCACCTGCGTATTCCAGAGTACCTATGTCGTAGCGTACTTAGTGTACTCGGCGCCAGCCTCATAGGCGTCGGCATAGCCTACTATAGTTTCTCTAAGCGCAAAAAATTCGACTTAATACTGCCCTACTACTTGATTCTTGTCTGTTTGGCGATCATGGGCTTGTATGTTGCTTTTCCACGTTACATAGTAATCACTGCTCCCTCTGTGGCGGTTATCTTCGTGACATACGTCGCGTTGGTCTGTGCTAGAAAACCCCGTTTTTCCAAGTTAATCACCTCAGCTGTAATTCTCACTATAGTTCTGTCAAGCGCGATCATGCTGCCCTACATAGACACGGTAAAACCCCCCGCTAAAGCAGGCGAAGACCAGTCGCAGTACATCTCCAGATTGTACACGGAGGGCGAGGCGTGGGCTTGGATCAATGCAAACACTTCGGCTACCGATAGGATTGCAACTTTTGACATCAAAGAGTATTACCTTCAACGGAGCATCCTACCTTTAGACGGTTACGAGGCAGTTCCGATCTATCAGATGGACATGGACATCAACGAGAGTATCACTTTCCTAAAGGATAAAGGCGTGAACTATGTTCTGAGTGTTCCGTGGGCAAGTATTGGTGATAACAGGATGCCGCATGCCTACATGTTGTGCCCGCTGTCACCGTATCTTATTGATCCAGATTACTTGCCGATGGTTTTCTTCAATAAAAATGGAACCGCTGTCTACCATGTTGGCCCAATCATCAACAACCCTCTGGCGGAAGCCTTCGCCGCCCAAAACATTACTGTTACCTCGAAGAGTATGATGCTTAACTTTACAGTATCCAATGATACTCAGCCTGACGGGTGCCAGTTCCGTCTCGCTATACCCGTTGACTGCAGGAATGGGATACTGAATGTCTGCGTTGACTCTCCAGACGCTGTTACTGTACGCGTTTGGGATGGCCTACTTACTACCGAACAGTTAGAAATAAACTCAGATACGGCGACTCCTATAATTGATCGATTAACTGAACGGTTGAATGCTGAGACGCCGGCGTCATCTTACTCTTGGGTAGTGGATAAAGCAGGTTACTTCACCTTTACAGTCTCAAATCCAGATTTAAGTGCTTTTAGAGTCATAGTCAGTTACGATAGCTTTTTTGAATCTGACAATAAAAGCTAAGAACCCTCTAATTTTATGCTTTTTTATATGTGATAGATGAATATGATTGCTAATATTTTTGCGTCTAAAACTGTATAATGGAAAAATTTTTAAGCGTACTAATAAGAAATAACCGATTAAAAATAAAAATGAGATTGATTGCAAATGAAAAAAATTATTGCTTTATTCGTTTGTATTGTTACACTGAGTCTTCTATTACTCGCTGGAAACGCCGCGGCTTATAATGCTGCGTTCACACACACTGATTATCAGGGATCAGCCATGCCTACACTTGACGGAAAATACACAACCAACGCTGAATACTCCGCTGGAGCATCGCTGGGCTTTGGAACAGACGGCGTCTTTAGGGACATATGGGCTAGTTCAGGCAACGTATTTGAAAACTTTATCCTCGAAACAATGGACACAACAGATGATGCCACTGATTCCTATACAATCTGCTATGACTCAAACGCTGACGGTGGCTCTACACCGAAAACCGATGACTTCAAGATAGTTATCACAGGACATGGCGCCTCAGCCACTGTTGCGTGGTTCAAAGGAACCGGAACAGCCTGGGCTACTGCAGCTACACCCGCAGCCACTATATTTGACTTCAAAGAATCCTTAGCTACCTCACCAACCTCGTCAACACCTCACTATATGGTTGAAGCAAAAGTCGATAAGCAAGATACAACTGCCTTTGGCGCTGTTATTATCGGCATGGAATTCGGGATGAGAATAGCATACACTGACGCAAGCACTGGCACTACTCAAGCTTGGCCGCCGGCACCAGCTACCGCCGACAATCCTGACGGTTGGGGATACGTTCCGTACTCGATGGAACCAGTTCCTGAATCATTAAGCACAGTTATCATACTGGCGCTGTCATCTTTCGCTGTTGTTGCCGGAGCAGTTTTGATAAAGAAACCAAAAACGATAGCGCTAAAATTCAACCGTTAAACAACTTTCCTTTTTCTTTTTTTCTTTGTCCTGATAAAAATAACAATTTGTTTTTTTGCTTTCTTGCTTGTACAGTCGCCACAACCAACCGGCAACCTAAAACAAATGCAGAACCAAAAACGGCTGTTTCTGCAAAAACTTTTAGACGATGAAGTAGCAGGGCAGCACCCTTTTCTTCTATTAACTTAAAATTTATTTTTGGCTTGCCTTCATTTCCAGTCTAAATCCAACTTTAACCAATGAGCCCAAACCGATAATATCCGTTCCCGTAAACAGAATTCTAGTTATAAACGCAAACGCCAACAGTCTCGGATCAATAGCCGTAAGCGACAATCCCAAAAGAAGCTGCAGAAGCAGAACATAGCCCGTTTCCTGAACACCCAGCCCAGCTATAGTTATCGGCACATAGGTTAAAGCCGAAGCAAAAGACGCGAGCAAAAAGAAATCAAGCAGACTAAGCGCTGGAACATGCCAGAGACCAATAAAAACACAGTACAGCGCAGCAGCATTCACGATTAATGACGCTAAAATCAGAAGCGTCACTACTCCGAAGGAACGCTTTACTTTACCGCTTTGGCGCTGGATATCGGTAAACATTTCCGTTATTTTATGCAGCTTCTTCCCAATCAGCGGTAACCCCTCCATTTTGGCGACCGCTTTTGTCATACGCTTCTCCCACATTAGTAAGAGTAAAAAGACGCCTGCGACAAGCAGAATAGCGACTCCAACTATCAGGGAGTTCGTTACTGAAGCTGGTAGCGGCAGAAAACTGATAAAATAAGCCAAACCAATCAGGCATACCGCCGCTTTAACGAGGGCATTGATTGCTCCCGTGGCAAGAACACCAGTCATTCCCTTCTCAATTGGAACGTTAGCCAAGCGGTTGACTAAAATCGGTGTTAAGAAGTAGCCTGACCTAGCAGGGGTAACGTCACTTAGCAGTTGCCCGCCGAAGCTAGCCAATACCACTTTCCCAGCTGGCACCACGGGATCACTTTGTTTTAAGGGCACATACAATGCTAACCCCACAAGAGTGGATGAAACAACAAAAAGCGATGCAGCCGCCAACAAGTAAAGCACATTTATCTGCAGTATAGCCGAGAAAGTGTCGCCTATGTCTGCTATTTGAAGCAGCCAAAGCACTATTGCGGCTCCGACGACTAGCTGAACAATGGTTGCTGTACGTAAGCGAGCGATGTTAATTTTTCTCCTTAATCATCTGAATGTTATGTCGCTCTTTTACTATAATCGCTTCAATGTATTAAGATTAATTCTTCCAACATGCAGAATATGCAAAGACATAAAAAGAAAACAGTCTCAAATGAATCTCATCAAGAGAGGGCTAACAGTGAAAGGTAAAAGCGTTCTGGTAACAGGCGGCGCTTCATTCATCGGAAGCCATTTGGTTGACACACTTCTAAAAGCCGGCGCCGAAGTATCTGTCGCTGACGATTTCTCCAGCGGCAAACTAGAAAACCTCAACTACCCATTCAAAAAGATCAACTCATCACAATGGAAGAATAGGTCACTAACAGTTTTTAGGGGCGACCTGAAGAACCGAAGCTTTACACGGCGTATGGTAAAAGATGTCGATGTTGTTTTTCATCTTGCTGCACTTCATGGCGGTAGAGGCTACATAGACATTCATCCAGCTGAATGCTGCTCCAATATGATTCTTGATCAGCTTGTTTTTGAAGAGGCATGCAAAGCAGGGGTTGAGAAGTTGTGTTTTGCAAGTTCGGCCTGTGTTTACCCATCTTACCTTCAGGGTGAAGCCGGCTCAAGTTATCTCCTTAAGGAAGCGGATGCTGACCCGTTCAAGCGTGATAATGCGTTTGCTGATTTGGAGTATGGCTGGGCAAAGCTGATGGGCGAGATGGCCCTGAAGGCTTACCATAGAGAGTACGGTATGAAGACGGCGGCTGTGCGTATCTTCACGGCTTATGGTCCACGTGAGAACGAGACACACGCGATTGTCGCACTCATAGCTAAGGCATTCATCAAAATGGATCCATACGTTATCTGGGGTAACGGCGAGCAAGACCGCAACTTTACCTACGTGCAAGACATCGTTGATGCCTTAGTGGCTGCTTGTCAGAAAATCGAGGATGGCTCCTCAGTTAACGCGGGCAGAAGCGACCGTTTAACGATTAATCAGGCGATCGATCTGGTTTTCGATCTTGTCGGGTGGAAGCCAAAGCAGATTGCACGGGACACAAGTAAACCTCAGGGTGTCGCTTCAAGAGCCGCTGATATAACCAGAGCAAAGGATGTCCTGTGCTGGGCGCCACAGGTTACGTACCGTGAGGGTTTCAAGAAAACAATCGACTGGTACTTCTCTAATCACCGTGTTGACAGCGTAAAATCGAATTTGGATAGGCTGCTCCTAGAACGCTGATGAGTAAGGGTACTTATGCAAAAAAACCTCAGAGAACCGTTACCTGATCCAGACTCAAAGATAGCTCTGATTATGCCAGTCTACAACGAAGCAGACACTATCGAAGATACAATACTCGAACTACACCAAAAAGTCGTAACAAAAATGGATAATGTTGACGTTTGGGTTTTTGAGGACGGTAGCACTGACGGAACTAAAGAAGTTCTTGGGAGACTGAAAAAAGATGTTCCCTGGTTATACGCTGAGGTTTCAGCTCAAAAGAAGGGTTACCCGTGTGCAATGAGGGAGGCTTTTCTACACATTAATCCCGACAGGTATGATTATGTGGTTGCTATTGACTCTGACGGGCAATATGACCCTGACGACTTCTTCAAACTTTGGAGTATCATGCAGCGGGATTCGCCTGACATCGTTATGGGCAGGCGTATGACTCGACGCGAGCCGCCATACCGACGTATGCTCTCAAGAGGCCTTCAGATGCTGGAGCATGTGATGTTTCCGGTTAAATGCCGGGACGTGACCAGCGTAATGCGACTTATGCGGGTAAATCTTGCCCACGAAATAGTGAGGGAAGTAAAGTTTTCTCCTTACAATTTTTGGCTGGAATTCACCGCTCGGATGTCCCTTAACGGGTACAGAGTAGCTGAGATACCGATTACTTATCGGGAAAGAGTCGGGGGCAGTAAAGTTTACAGTGTAAAAAAGATGCCGAAAGTCGTTTTTTCAGAGTTTAGGGCTCTACGGGCTGTTAGGCAAGAGCTGAAACGATAAACAGATTGAGCCACTGTAAAGCAACCGACACTCTACGCAGGTTCGTCTTTTCTGCTTTCCTGAACGATTCTAAACCTTGACCCCAGCTTCGCTATGCCAATCTGCGTTCTCTCCACCAGCGAGAAACGCTCAATCAACACTATCATAAGGATAAAACCAAAAATCCAAGTAAACCCAAATAGTTCCCCGTA
Source organism: Candidatus Bathyarchaeota archaeon (assembly GCA_012515445.1). GTDB lineage: Archaea > Thermoproteota > Bathyarchaeia > Bathyarchaeales > Bathycorpusculaceae > Bathycorpusculum. The sequence continues at coordinate 31,273 of JAAYYI010000095.1, forward strand.
GGTGTTATGGAACGTTACTCCAGCGGCTTTTCCGTCGTAAAGGTACACGAGGATGATGGCAAAGATTCTTAGCACTGCAGCGAAAAATGTTCCGACTAACCCTATAACAAAGTATAGCAGTTTTCTGAAGGAAGATATGTTTGTTCTCTTAAAGAATACAAGCATTACCAGCACATAGAGCAGTAAACTGTAAACCCCCGCGCAGGCCCACGATACCGCGACGGATGCGGCTGATGTACCATTGTTGACCAGTAGCGCCGGAAGCATAGAGTCGCCTGAATTTACAGGGAAAGTAAACATAACTTTGTAGCCAAGCAAATCAAAAAGTGCCGCAGTAGTCGCAGTTATGGGCAGAGCTAATTCCTGAAGCGGCTTTAAAACGCCGAATGGAAAGACAGTGTCAAGCAGGTATGCGATGCCTATTGCTCCAATGAGCGAAAGTGAGATAGCGAAAGTTTTGATTCCCTTGGGCTTATACGCTAAGATTATTGCTGTTGTAAAAAAGGCGAAGAAAATAAGGTACTCAAACGAGAGAGGCCAGAATAGATGCAGAAAATCTGAGGGTGTGTTATCAGAGTAAACCGCCGGAATGCCTGCGGTGATTCCTGCCTGCAGAAGGGATAGGTCAAGTCCAAGAAAGTTTGTTGCTAAAATGTAGCCTGTTGGGATAGCCGCGCATGCAAGAGATGAAGCGAGGAGGATGCGGTTTTGTGTTTTCCGCTTATTCATTTCCTGCCAGCCGAATGCTGCCTCCATAACTAAGAACCATGCGAAAAAGAGGTAGAACATTCTGCCTTTCCACGTGACGTCGAAGGTAAAGCTGCTGTTAAAAAAAGTGTTGTTCCAGTCTTGGAAAGTGTTTGTTTCAGGGTCCCAGCGGTGATTGTAGCCCTCGATGTTAATGTAATCAAAAGTGTAGAGTAATGCTATCGGTAGGATAATTAGTATTAGGAGTGTTATATGGAACCAGTACTGTTTCAAATCTCTCTGCCTGCTTTAATTGTTTATTTAACTGATGCATCGTCTTTTAGATTTTGCCATAAAGCGTCTTCTAAGCAGACAGAAATGCGCCTATTCTCCTCGTGTATCGTTGCGGTTGCATTCCGCTTTAGGCCTATACTCCACTTTTCGGTGACGCGCTTTGTAGTGCCTCTCACACTCTTTTACACGCACCAGCATCCACTCGGTTTCTTCATAAACGCAGCCGCATAGCAGGGTTCTTGTTGTCAATTTCTAAAACCAACCATGAAATAGGCTTCTTTTTTGATAAAGATTATCCACCCAGCAATCGCCTATTTCTCTAATTAGATGCTGAAAAGAGTAATATTTTAGTGTAACTTGCGACATTTGATTGATCAATTGTGATGTACCTATGCCGAACATGAAAAAGAAAAACATTAACACCCGCAAAGAGCAAGAAAAGAAAGCTCAACGCGAAAAAGAAGCAGCTAAAAAAGCACAGTTATCAAATCTTCCACCAAAGGGAAAGAAAAAGTAACCGCTTTTTTCGTCTCTTTTGCCTTTAGCTGTCTTTCTTTCGTTTTTCTTATTCACAATTATCAATCTCAAAGCTTGTGATTTTACTAGTTTCTCGACAGAGGCGGCGTATGCTTTACCAAGAGGCTTAAGCGGATATCAACGGTAAATACAAAAGCTTCCTCACAAGATAGAGTCAGCAAGATAAAACATCAGTGGGGAGGCGGCAGGGTTGGTTGAGGATGACTTCAGCATAGAATTAAGCGAAGACGACGATGGTGAGCCGGCTGAAGGCTCAGGTTTAACAGCCTCCGGCATCGCCGAGTACATCCGTTTCAACTGCTGCCCACGGTTCTTCAAGCTTAAATTCGAAGGCAAGGAAGTCCGCAAACGCATTTGGCCTGAAGCCTTCAAACCCATCAGCCCGCTGCTATACGGCACAGGCAAAGCGCTTGAAGAGAAAAAAGTAGCTGAACTCAGAGCCAAAGCAGCTGACTACATGGATTTCACATGCTATGACCCAAACGCGTTTGGTAAGCGAGGCTGGGAGAAAGCTGTTGACTCAATGAATAACCTCCGCTACATTATCGAGCACCAGATAAGCGAAGGCGAAAAAGCTGACGGCCACCCGATGCTGCTCTATCAGGTGCCCATGAAGGGACCTATCGGCGTCTGGGACGTTAAAGGCATCGCCGACTTAATCGTGGTTTGGCCGCTAAAGGACGGCAAAGTCCGCGTACGTATCTTCGAATTGAAATCCAGCTGGAAAGAGCAGACCGCCCACCGCATCCAAGTAGCAATCTACGTTATCCTGCTCTCAAGGGAACTTGGCGGCTTATCCGCTAAGGTGGAGATTGAGGGCGGAGTAATCAACCGCGAAACCAGCCTTGAAAGCCTCGACCCAGATAAACTGCCTAAATTCAAACTAAGCCCCCTAATCCAAGACGTCGAACGTTTGCTGGCTAAAAACGGCGAGTTAAACCGCATTCACAACACGCCGCTTGAGAAAGTCGAGTACCAGTTGTGCTGGCGATGTGACAACTGCGGCTTCAACGAATGCTGCGTCGTCTGCTCGGTAGAAAACGAAAGTATAGCTCTTTTGAATTTAAGCCGCGGCGAGCAGAAGGCGCTGAGCCACCATGGAATAGAACGCCTCGAAGACTTAGCGAAACTCAAAACCGTCGTTGCTACCACAAGCATGCGACCCTACGACTTCAAAACCATCCCCGCAAAAGACCCCGCGAAGGTTCATGAGCTTTCAACTGACCCAATAGTGGGCGCCAAGCTGGATTGGCTTATTGAGCGTGCGCAGTTTATGCTCGGCGGCATAAGGCCCGGCAGTCCCAACGCGAACAAGAGCCGCTGGATGCCGTGGCTGACTGGAACCGGTTACGGCAGTCTGCCAGAGGACAGTCCATCCGCCGGCACCGATTCGCCGCTTCTCTACAGCCCCGACGGTTTAGTCCGCGTCTACCTCTTCGTAGAGTGGGACTATATGCTCGATGTGGTTTCTATGCTGAGCGCTAAAGTAAGCTGCACACGCTACAGAGGCGAACCGCAGCAGATTTCGCAGGTTATCCACAGTCTGCCCGACGACCGCGCCCAGTGCCTTGACGAGGAAAAAGCGCTCATGGAGACCTTCTTCAAAGGCTTAACGGATGCAATAACAAAAGTCGCCAACGCCGTAGGCAGCCCCGACGAGGCGCCGATTCACCTTTACTTCTTCAGCCGCCAAGAACGCGACGTGCTGATGAAGGCGGTTTGTCGTCAGCCTTCGCTGATTAGTGCGCGCGCCATCCGCGATCTACTTGGGCTTCGGCAGGCAATTGATCAGCCTATGTTTTCGATAATACAGGACGAAGTGGTGCATCGCAAGGCACTGCGTTTCCACAGCTCCGGGTTGCTGCCGATTCTGGAGCAAGCAAGCTTCTTTGACCGCCACAACTGGACCGCGAAACGCAAAGACGGCTCCCTATTAGACCTCAGCTTGGTCTTCCGCGATGGCCTGTTCAATTATTCGCTTCCGTTCCACCGAAACTCAGACGGCACAATAGCGTTTCTTAAAGAGGGCTTAAACGACGGTTACTACCCAGCCAGAGCCAGATTCGGCGACCAATTGCCCATCGAATACATTTGGGGCGCAAAAGGTCGCTTAGACCACTTCGAGCAAGTTAAAGGCCCAGCCAAGATCCTTCTTGACAAGCGCAAATGGTGCGATTACACAAGTAAAAACCGCCGTATAACAGACGAGGAACTCAGCTTGATGGGTCAGAAGATCTGTTTGGCCATTGAGCATATTGAGCGTTCACTTAACATCCGCAACCGCAGGCTGGGCAAGAAGCCAATTGCCGTGCCAAGAATCAGCGAGTTCTCGCTGGGCGACGCCACGCTGGAGCGTAGCTGCCGCGAGTTTCTGGATTTGGAGTACTTCTCTAAGCGCCAAGAGATGTATCAGCACTACGCCATGTTGCCATATCAGCGTGTGGCGTCGGGGCGTTCGGTGATTTTCCAGTGCACCAGAGTTGACGAGTTTGACCGGGAATTCATTGTCAAGGGTAAATTGGTGTATGAGGGCATCGGGTTGCCTAAAGCTGATTGTGTCGCTAACGCGTGCCGCGTTAAAGGCTCAGATGGTTCCAGCAGCGGCGATTGGATGGTTGTCACTGAGCTTCGCAGGAACGAGCATGGGCAGTTTGAGGAAGCAGAGAAGCGTTCCCCCTCCGAGGTGGAGAAATCGGCTCGGGCAATAGTTGACAAGGTAGATGTGCCTAAGCTGGAAATCATGATTAAAGTGGTCAGTTGGCCAAGAGGCAAGGGCAGCAAATACAGCGCCTGGCACAACCTCCCAACCACAGACCCCGAAAAAGCCGCTCAGAGCAAATTCTTGCAGCTCTTCGAAGCAGGCCGCTACTATATCCTCGACGAACTCGCCGACGACATTATATCTGATCGCGCAGCGAAGTGCCTCGACTATGCAGCAAACAATGTGCTTTACTGCCTTTTGGCTGAGTATTTAGCTGGAAAAACCGGCGGCTCAACGCACAATGCTCTACCCAAAGCTGCCGCCGAGAAGTTTCTCAAGTGGATTGAAGGTCGCAGGCTTCCGCCGAAGACCGAGCAGAAGCGCTTCGTAGACCAAGTGTTTAGTAAAGAACCGATCGTTATGCTTCAGGGTCCGCCTGGCACCGGAAAAACAGAAACACTCCAGCTGGCTGTTCTCAGCCACATCGCCGCTCACAGGGCTAACAGCCGATGCCGCGTTTTGATGGTTGCGCCGACACACAAGGCAATTCAGGAATTTGTTGCTAAACTCGCACGCTGCTGGGAAGAATACACCAGCCAAGGCGGCAGAGACCTTAAAGACCTCAGAATATACCGTGTGCTTAGCAGCGACATTGACAAGGCAGCCATTTTGCCGGGAGTCAAGTACTTCAACTACAACGAAGACCCGGATACCGTTCAGGAACTCTCCGGCTGCCTAATGAACCAGATCTCGCTAACACCTACTTCCGTTATAGGCGCGCCTGTGGTTCTATGCTTAACTTCACCGGGGCTCTATGGGCTGATGAAGAAAATCGGTGACAAAGAACCGCCCTGGGGCGAAGGCTTCTTCGATTTGCTCGTGGTTGACGAGGCAAGCATGATGCGGCTCCCCGAACTCATCTTATCAGGCAGCTTCCTAACCAAGAACAGCCAAATCCTCGTCGCAGGCGACCACCGCCAGCTACCGCCGATTGTGGCGCATAACTGGGAAAAAGAAGACCGCCGCACACTCGAGGAGATGGCGTCCTTCCTATCAGCCATGGACTTTCTAAGGCTGCTTCGTAACGAGGATCTTGGGATGGATCGCATCGTCTGCCGCCACCCCGCAAACATCCCCACTGAGCGCCTATGCGAAAGCCATCGATGTCACAAAGTTGTCGCTGAATTTCTCCGCGAGTGGGTGTACGAGAAGGACCAGATTGATTTCCGCTCTAACCGAAACGAACTGCTACCCACATCTCAAGCAAAAACCGCGGGTTTAGCTGCAGCATTGGAGCCTGAGAACGTGTTTGTGCTGGTTGTGCATGATGAGGCGGAGAGTTTCCAATCAAACCTCACAGAAGCAGCAATCGTAAATGCGCTGGTAAGAAGCGCTCCAACCGACAAGGTGGGAATTATCACGCCGCATAACGCCCAGAAGGGGCTGCTCAAGAACCTTCTGCCAGACGGCTGCAAAGACCTCCGCGTGGACACAGTTGAGCGCTATCAGGGCGGCGAAGCAGACTTCATCATCATCTCAAGTTGCGTAAGCGACCCCGACTACGTGCGCACAGAAAGCGAGTTCCTTCTGAACCTTAACCGCATTAACGTCGCCATCAGCCGTATGAAAAAGAAGCTCGTAATAGTGGCTAGCCGCAGTATTTTCGAGTTTATGCCTCAGGACGCAAGGGACTACGATAAGGCGCTGCTGTGGCGCGGGATCTCGGAGACGGTGGGTTTCACGGCTGACTCGACGCCTGACTGGGTTGGATCGCTGTCTGAGTTCATCGGCGCTGAGGCTTCGGCGGTTAAGGTGGAAGTCTACGTTAAATCCGCTAAGCCCTAAAAACACTGATGGCTCTGTTGGCAATCAAGGAGGGCGGGGGACCTGCTTCTGAGGTAGGTAGTAGTGGCGTTTCAATTTAGTAATACGCGAATTTTGCGATTACCTCGTCTAGACGACGAGTTTAGATAGATAAAAATAAAGCCTACATAGAACATTCAAACTTAAAGCAGGTTACAGCCTGCGCATAGTTAACTCCAAAGTCAAGGGTCATCTAATTCAGGTTCAAACAAGGCATAAACATGACTCAAACAGAGAACATACAAGAACTCGATATACCCAAGCTAGTCGGAGCGTCTTTTAAAGCAGACAACCTGCCAATCCAAACTGGTGCCATGTCAGCCGTGCAGGCGCCACCGACAAAAGTCCATGACATACTCAAAGTGATACTTGACGCCGACAAGAAATCGGCGCTGACAACAATCAGCTGCCTAGACCTCGGCGAAAACCTCGGCGTCTACTACCATATGCGCCTAACAAAGGGCTACTTTACCATTAAAACAGAAGTACCTAAAACCGACCCGAAAACCCAGACAATCACTGACCTGCTTCCGGGCGCAAGCTTCGCGGAGCTAGAAGGCACCGACCTGCTCGGCGTAACCTACGAGGGCAACCTACTTTCTGGCCACTTTATGCTCTCAGAGAACTGGCCAATCGGCGTTTACCCGCTGAGAAAAGACGTGAACATGGCTGAGGTAAAGCTTGTTCCATCTCCGCCGCAAGAGGAAACCGATGACCCGAACGTTTACAAATTAACCATCGGACCGCAGCATCCGGCGCTTATTGAGCCAGAGAAGCTCTCCGTAACGGTGGAGGGGGAAATAGTAACCAACGTTGAGCCCCGCTTGGGCTACGTGCATAGGGGTATAGAGAAAGCCACCGAGTCACGAACCTATCTGCGCGATATCTACCTTGTGGAGCGTGTCTGCGGCATCTGCAACCCATCACATGCAAGGGTCTTCGTCGCCGCTGTGGAAAAAATCTTGGGCGTAGATGTTCCGCCCAGAGCTAAATACATCCGAACCGTCGCATTGGAACTCAACAGGCTTCACAGTCACTTGCTAACTTTGGGGCACGCCTGCTTAGAAATGGGTTTTGACACCCTTTTCCAGTACCTTTGGCGCGACCGAGAACCAATCATGGACCTAATTGAATTAACAACCGGCAACCGCGTCTACGGTTCACTCATGGCTATCGGCGGAGTCAGAAGAGACCTAAACCCCGACCATATCCCAAAGATTAAAGCCACACTTGAAACGTTGCGCAGTAAGCTACCCGGCTACAGGGACACCTACCAGAACGACAAATCATTGAGGCTGCGTATGCAGGGCGTCGGCGTGCTCTCAAGAGATGACGCGCGTATCCTCTGCTGTGTAGGTCCAGTCGCAAGAGGCTCCGGATTAGAAATCGACGTACGCAAAGACGAGCCTTATGAGGCATACGGCGAGATTCCGTTCAAAGAAATAGTCTACAAGGAAGGCGACGCGTGGGCACGCATGAACGTGCGAATGGACGAAGTAGGGGAGAGCATAAGCATGATCGAATATGCACTTGACCACCTGCCAACAGGGCCAATCAAAGTCACAGTGCCGCGTATAGTGCCTGCCGGTGAATCTACCGCAGCAATCGAGGCACCACGCGGTGAACTCTTTTACTACGTGAAAAGTAACGGAACCCAGAATCCAGACCGAGTAAAAGTCCGCACACCAACCTACGCCAACTTGCCCTCATTCCTAAAGACCGCCATCGGACAGAACTATGCGGATTGCCCCGTAAACTTTGTTAGCTTAGACCCCTGCTTCTCTTGTACGGACAGGTAAGTGAAAACATGACCAGGCACTCTTTCTCCACGAAAATCGCTAAAGAAGCCTTCTCAAACCTCTTCAAAAAGCGGGCTACAGAAAAGTACCCTGCGGTGCCAGCAAACGTGGCAGAGGGATTCCGCGGCAAACAGGTGCTGAACCTCTCTAATTGTATCAGCTGCGGACTGTGCGCTAGGGAGTGCCCATCTAACGCGATTGAAATGGTTGTGGTTGACGGTAAAAAGAGGCCTTTGATTCATCTGGATAGGTGTGTTTTCTGTTATCAGTGTGCTGACACCTGCCCGCGTAAGGTGTTTGAGACGTCTAAGGTTTTCGAGTTGGCTGTTACTGACAAGAGTACGCTTGTGATTAAGCCGGAATCGGTCTCGCCTGCACAGGTAGCACCGCCTGCTCCAGCGGCAAGCAGTACACAGTAAACCGCTAAAATGCAACTGCCTAAGCTATTCCTATGCCTAATTCTATTAAGATAATCTGCAGGATAGCCAGCGGCAGCAGATACTTCCACATTCCCGCGATGGATTGGTCAAGGCGTAACCTAGCAAAAATAGCTCTGAGGAAGGATATCAGCAGTACTACTGCGATTGTTTTGATCAGGAAGACTACGATTGCTGGGATGAAGTATAGGTCTTGGATGCCGCCGAGGTAGAGTGCTGCGATTAGTGCGGATGCTAGGACGAGTTCGAGGTTTTTGCCGAGGCGGATTAGGGCGAATTTTCTGCCGCTGAATTCTGTGCGCCAGCCAGCTACGACTTCTGACTCGGACTCGGGGATATTGAATGGCGCGGTTTCCAGCTCAGCCATCAAGCAGATAACCAGCACAACAAAACCGATTGGTTGCAGCAGAATCAGCCACGTCGAGGTGCCCTGCCACATTGAAATGACGCTGATGGAGAGGCTTTTTGCAGCGATTGCGGGACCGCTTAAAGCCAATGCAAGCGGGATTTCGAAGCTTATCATCTGAAGCATTGCGCGTGCGCCTCCCAGTTGGCTGTAGCGGTTTCTTGAGCTCCAGCCGCCCAGAAACACGGTTATGATCATTAATGCGAAGATGAATAGGATGAAGACGAGGTCGCCTTCGAAGGCTGCGATTGCGGTGCTGCCCGCGATGGGCATAACGAAAAGTGCGGTTAACGGAAGTGCGAGGTAAATGATTGGGGTTACTGTGAAGAGTATTCTGTCGCATACTGCGGGGACGATGTCTTCTTTAGAGAGGAGTTTTATGAAGTCGGCAAGCGGCTGCAGGATGCCTCCGGGTCCAGCGGTGACTGGTCCATATCTGGTCTGGATTTTCGCGTAGGTTTTGCGGTCAATCCATTCGTAGAGGAACGCCAGTATCAGTAGAAATAGAACGCCGGGAAATATGAGGATCTCGGCAATCTCAAGTGCAACCGTCTTTTTATGCTCCCCTTAAAGTCGTTGATTGTTTCATAGCGCTTTTAATATTATCGATTGCCTGTCTCCATAATTATGGGTAAGGCCTCTGTTTAGAGTTTTTACGTGCGAATATCAACATGCCCACGGCTGTCAAAACAACCAGCGCGTATATGACTGGCAGAAAGCCGCCGGCGTAAAAAGACGTCATAGCGGCGAACGCGAAGACGTCGAAGATCAAGAAGTACACGGCGTAGGTTAGAAACCGCTCGGAGTTCAGTTTAGCCTCTTTTACTGGGCCATGTTCTCCGCAGCTATACGGGGCGTTCTTGTCGGTGCCCTGAATGCTTTTTGGCGCAAGCCTGCCGCCTATCCAGTAGATAATCAGAGCGACTGCTAGCGATACACCAAAAACGATCGGTAAAACGTATGTTAATCCACCAACCATCTTCTAACCTGTTGCGAAAAGCATAAAGCATCCTATTAAGCTTTTGATTAATAAACTGGGGGTGGCTGGACGCTGGAAGATGTACTTCAGATTGCACTGATGGTTGCCACCATACTTCTTGCACTCTACACGATCGAAGCCAAAAACATCCTGCATGCAGTAATCGGCTTCTGCGGCATGTGCATTTCCATCGGCGGCATCTTCTGGCTGCTAAACGCGCCCTATGTTTCTGTCTTCCAGATTCTCATCTATGCAGGCGCTGTAGTTGCCATCTTCATCGCAGCTATCATGCTGACCACAAGCAAGGAGAGCATCAGATGAAGCTAAACGCGGCAGTCATCGTCGGGATAGTCTGTGCGGTCGTGGCTATGGTATTGTTTGCCGCGATTGCCATACAGCAGAGTTTTCCAGTCTTCGGAGCATCTCAAGCCGCCAGCAGCGTGAGCGTGAATGGCGACGTTGGCGCTGAGGACAGCAGGTTCCTTTGGAATAACACTGGTTTAGCCGTGACTGCGCAGGCGTTTGTGCTCTTTGCGGCTGCAGCAGCTACATTAGGATTATTGAGAAACGGAGAGGAAAACAAAGATGCTTGATCTCGCTTACTACCTCATCTTCTCCTTCGCCCTCTACATCGTGGGCATCTACTGTTTGGCAACTAAACGCAACCTCATCCGGCTGCTGCTGGGTGTAGAGATGCTCGTAAACGCCGCCAACATCAACTTTATCACTTTCGCCGCATACGCCGCCCCGGGCTTCGTGGATTCGCTGGGGCACTCTTTTGCGGCTATCTCAATTGGGCTTGCGGGTGCATTAAGCGCTGTTGCTCTTGCAGTTGTTGTGCTGCTGTATCGGCGCTATGGAACTTTGGATTCGGATGAACTCAAACAGTTGAGGGGATAGAAAAGCCGCTATGTTTACGTTACCGTTTGATCTGCTGCTGATATTCACAGTTGCTTCACCTATACTTGGTTGGGTGTCTCCCAAGCAGTACAGGGCTAAAATATGCGGCGTATTCGCCGCGGCTGCGCTGGTAGTGGTTGGAGTTGCGTTATTCGGCTTATACCAAGATGTAGTCGCCAACGCAGCGGTTTATTTGCCGAGCAACGCCCTTAACTTTGCCACACTTCGAGTCGACGCCTTAAGCATCTTCATGACCGCTATCTTCTTAGGTTTAGGCTTCGCGGCAACTATCTACTCAATCGCGTACGTTGAAAACAGCGGCAGAACACCATTCTACTTCACCCTGATTTTGGCATTGATCAGCGGCATGGTCGGCATAGTGTTCGCAGGTGACCTCCTGGCGCTCTATGTGTTCTGGGAGCTCATGTCCATCTCCTCCTACGCGCTCGTCGCGTTCTTCAAAGAGGAAGGCACACCTATCGAGGCAGGCTTCAAATTCCTGATCATGAGCGCCGCTGGCTCCGCAACCGCACTATTCGGCATTTCACTAATCTACGGATTAACGGGCACATTGAACTTTGAAGGCTTGGTAGCTGCTTTAAGCGGTGCTACACCGAACGCTTGGATTTACCTTGCCGCAGTATTCGTCTTTGTTGGTTTCGGCGTAAAAACTGCGGTTTTCCCACTGCACACCTGGTTGCCAGACGCCTACTCAGCAGCTTCCGCCCCGATATCTGCGATTCTCTCAGGCATAGTAATAGGCCCCGGAGTTTACGCGCTGGCTAAAGTGTTCTTCACAGCGTTCCTCCCAATCCAGACCGCTTGGACGCTGGCGTTCGCCGTGCTTGCAGTTGTAACGATGCTTATCGGCAACATAACTGCACTCAGGCAAACCGACCTAAAACGGATGCTCGCATACTCAAGCATAGGCCAAGTCGGCTACATGCTAATCGGTTTCGCAGCGGCATCGCAACTGGGCCTAACCGGAACTTTTCTGCAGTTCTTCAACCACGCGCTCATGAAGGGATGCGCTTTCCTCTGCGCCGGCGCAATCATTTACAGGCTCGGCTCCCGCGATATCTCTGGCATGCAGGGCGTAGGCAGAAAGATGCCTCTAACAGCGTTTGCGTTTGCCATCTCAGTCGCTGCGTTGGTCGGGTTGCCTCCGCTGTGCGGTTTCCCCGGTGAACTCACGCTTTTCTCTTCCGCCGTTCAAGCTGACTTAACTTGGCTGGGTGTTGCGCTTCTGCTTAACAGCGTCATCTCCGCAGGCTTCTATCTCCGCATTGTCTACGTTTTAGTCCAGCCGGTTTCGTCGCCGGCGGTTGAGAAGATAAAAGAGTCACCGCTACTGATGCTGATACCGATCCTTGCGCTTATGGTGCTCATTATATTGTTTGGCGTCTGGCCTGATCCGCTGGTAAACTTTGCAGGCGACGCAGCGAACGCACTGATTTCTCTGGGAGGTAACCCGTAGAATGCAGATAATCGACGTTGCACCGTGGCTCTGCTGGATACTGCCGGCAATCGGCGCCTTAGCCGCTTTAGCCTTAAACAAAGTCAACCGCAAAGCCATGAACATAACCGTACTGTCCACGACGCTGCTAAGCTGCATAATGACGCTACTAATGGTCCCGTCACTGCTCAACAATAGCAGCATTGATCATGCCCTGTTCTGGTTCCAGATTGCAGGCGCCCAAGTTAACGCGGGCTTACTCATCGACGCCCTAAGCATCATAGTAGCCAACGTCGTATCCTTCCTAAGCCTGCTCATCATGATTTACTCCACCAAGTACATGGCTGAAGACCCAAGCATCGCACGCTTCTGGTTCTTCATGTCACTCTTCCTCTCGTCTATGCTGCTGCTGGTTTTAGCGGACAACTTCATCTTAATGTTCATCGGCTGGAAACTGGTCAGCCTCTGCAGCTTCGGCTTAATCGGCTACTACTACCGCGACGAAAAAGAACACTGGATAGGCGGACCCGCACCCTTCCCATTCCAGAAGCCCAGCCGCAACGGCCTTAAAGCGTTGCTTATGACAAGCTTCGGTGATACCGCACTGCTCGCGGGAATAATCATACTCTACCTGTACTCTCATACCTTCAACTTTATGGAGCTGATACAGACCGCTGGCACATGGCTCCCCGCGATGGCTGCTACCCCCGGCATACTTGCGCTAACCTGCGTTCTGCTGTTGCTTGGGCCACTGGCAAAGTCTGCTCAGTTCCCATTCCACGAGTGGCTGCCCGAAGCAATGTCCGGCCCGACCCCCGTCTCCGCGTTAATCCACGCTGCCACCATGGTTAAAGCAGGAGTCTACCTAATCGCGCGCATGCTGCCCATATTCTTCTTCGCCGCATGGGTTGCAGCACCGGCGTACCCTGAAGCCTTAACATTCTTTATTATGGCTGGCGCAATCGGTGCGTTCACCGCTTTCTTGGGCGGCACGCAGGCTATGGTTGCTAAGGAACTCAAGAAAGTCCTTGCGTACTCAACGATGAGCGCCATCGGCTACATGGTTTTGGCGTTGGGCATCTCAGGATTAAGCGCCGGCTCCTTAGTTGCTGGAACTTCGTCATCAATTTTCTTCCTGATAAACCACGGCATCTTCAAAGTCGTCCTATTCCTCTGCGCAGGCGTAGTCATCCACTCAGCAGGCTCAATCTACCTTGACCACATGAACCTCTCAACCAAGAGGATGCGCTTCACCTTGGTTTCCATGTGGATAGGCGGATTGGCCTTGATGGGTGTGTTTCCGCTCTCTGGCTTCTGGAGCAAAGATAACGTACTAATCGCCTGTCTGGAAAGCGGGCAGTACGCGATATTTGCGGTGGCGATGATCTCTGTGGTGTTAACTGCGTTCTATGTGTGTCGTATGATGGGTTTAGCATTCCATACAGGCACACCAGACGGTAACATCCACCGCGACGAAGAATTCCGTGACCGCAAACTAGCTGAAGACCACGCCCACGGCGAGGAAGGCCACTGGATAGAGATTTTGCCCTACGGTTTATTGGCTGCCCTAACAGTCGTGATCGGCTTAGTCGGGCCTTTGGTCAGCGAGTTTCTGTCCTCAGCTTTCTCCACTTATTACGCTAATATGGGTCTTGAAGTAGCTGCTGAAACCCACACAGGCTTTCTCGGACTCAGCGGTTTAGGTTTAGAAGTTTTAGTTGCAGCCGTCTCAATAGTGATGATTCTAATCGGCGCAGTTCCCGCATACTTCCTCTACATCAAACCCACATCAAACCCCAGCAACCTTTTGCCGCAGACTGGTATACGCCGAACACTCTACAATTTCCTGTGGAACCGCTGGTACATCAACGCCTTCTACAACAAAGTCTTCGTTGAACCATCAATCTGGGTGAGCAAGAGAGTTCAACGTTATATCGAGGACCCACTGAATCAAGCCATCAACGGCGGCATACCTGAGGGCTTCAAATGGCTAAGCAGGGGCTTAAGCAGAATCCAAACGGGGAAACTGCGAATCAACATGCTCTATCTTCTGGTAACGATTGTTATCGCTTTAATCGTACTCTGGCTGGGAGGCTTCATCTAAAATGGATACTGCTATTCCTTCAATACTGCTACAAGCTGTTATAGTACCGTTAATTGGTGCATTACTCTGCGCTTTCCTAGGCAAGTACCTTAAGAGAAACACAGGGTGGATAGCTGCAGCAGCAACAATCTACTCAACCGCATTACTGGCATATGTTGCGGTGCAACTCTGGACGCAAGGCGGACAACTAGTTGAAACCTACACTTGGGGCACCATTGTGTTCCAGTTGGACTTCGGTTTCCTCGCCGACGGCTTAAGCATACCAGTCGCGCTTGCCATGAGCATAATCTGCACAGCCATGACGGTTTACTCAATCAACTACATGGATCACCGAATAGAGCACCTCTACGGCAAAGACAAACCCGGAACCTACGCGCTCTACTACGCATTGTTCCTGCTGTTCCCAGTCGGCTTAATCGGAGGTGCCCTCTCAACAAACACCATCGAATTATTCCTATTCTTGGAATCGGGCTTGTTCCCCTTCTACATACTGATGGATGTGTTCGGCTACAAAGATCGCCACCGCATCGCTATGATGTCTTTTGTCTGGACACAGATCGGCGCAGCGGTTTTACTGATCGGAGCCGTAATTGCAGGCGTTAAAGCGGGAAGCTTCGCCATTACCTCGTTGTCTGTGCTGTCAGGCACGGATTTAGGCTTGCTGGCATGCGGATTGATTCTTGTAGGTATCCTTATGAAGATGGGTACTTTTGGCTTCCACGTTTGGCTGCCTCTTGTGCACGCTGAGCACCCAACCTCGATAGCCGCCGTGTTAGCAACCATCGTGGGCTTCGGCACATACATGATCGCACGCCTGCTCTTCCAGAACATGTTTGCCTCATTCCAGCTCTTCAGCCTGCCACTCATGATACTTGCAGTAGTCACGATGTTTTACGGCGCCTACCTCACCATGGGGCAAGATGACGTTAAGCGCCTCTTCGCGTGCTCAACCATCGGACAAACCGCTTACTCGATTTTAGGACTCGCAAGCATGAACGCTATGGGAGTCGAAGGCGGAGTGTTCTACTTCATCAGCCACATACTGGGCAAAGCTATCCTCTTCTCCGTCGCCGGTATCCTTGTAACGCAGACTGGCACCCGTAGCATCAAAGAGATGGGTGGCTTAGCAGGCAAAATGCCCCTGACAGCGACGCTGTGCCTTCTTGGCGCGATGATCCTTTCCGCTATTCCGCCGCTAAGCGGTTTCCAAGCGGAGTGGATACTGTTCACTGGCGTATTCATGCAGGGCCTCACAGGCACAGCCTACATGATCTTGGCTATCCTAGCCCTCTTCGCAACCTTCCTAACCGCCGTCTACACGTTCTGGCCGGCGATCCGCATCTTCTTCGGCCCTACTCCAGCAGGCATGGAGAAAACCAAAGAAGCCCCCCTGACCATGACGGCTCCATTGGTTGCGTTAGCGGTAATTTCAGTGCTAATCGGATTATTCCCCGACATCATAATGCACTTCCTAACCTCAGTGTTTTAGGGCTTGCGAATCGGCGCTTTTTATAAGGGGGGGCGGTACTGTGAGAGCAACAAAGCCCCAAACAGCCAAACGCAATAGGCTTTTGGCGCAAACGCATAGCCGCCAAGTGAATCTGCTTGCAACCGCTTAACTTCCGCTTTTTTAGAATCAGCAGACGCATGCTACAAAGCAGTTTTCTGCTGCAAACGTTTAGCCTATAAATAAGGGGGGTCTAGAAAAAATCACGTGATAGAGCAGCATTCCTCTACCTTGATTTATCTGCTCAATGCTTTATTTGCCCCAATTCTTTGTGATGGTACAGCAAAATTTTTAATTCCACCGCTGATACTTCTCTGACAACTAAACATTACAGTAGTCGTTAGTCTCTGGAGATGCAAAAGTTTGGTACATCAAGAATGCATAAACTGCAAAGCAACCTACAGCATAGACGAAATCGTTTATTTCTGCAGGAAATGCGGCGATATCCTCGAAATCAAGTTTGATGGAAACGAGTTAGCGGAAGCAGCAAAGACTAGCGACTGGAAAACTAAACCGCTCTCAGTCTGGCGCTATCGCCCATTCATGCCCATCCACGAATCCACAAAACTCGTCACACTCGGCGAAGGCGGCACAGGACTCCACCGCTCAGTCCGCTTAGGCAATGAACTTGGCCTCAAAAACCTCTACGTCAAAAACGAAGGCGAAAACCCAACAGGCAGCTTTAAAGACAGAGGCATGACAGTCGGCGTAACCAAAGCCGTCGAACTAGGTGTCCGCCACGTAATCTGCGCATCAACAGGCAACACCAGTGCAGCCCTCGCAGCATACGCTGCACGCGCAGGAATCAAATGCACAGTCCTTATCCCCTCAGGCAAAATCGCATATGGCAAACTCAGCCAAGCCATGATCCACGGCGCCAAAGTGCTCCAGGTCAGAGGCAACTTTGACGAGGCACTAGAGTTTGTGCTCAAGTTGGGAGAGACTCACAAGGACATTTACCTGCTAAACTCAATCAACCCCTTCAGAATCGAAGGGCAGAAATCGCTCGGCTACGAAATCTGCGAGCAACTAAACAACGAAGCGCCAGACCGCATTGTCATCCCAGTCGGCAACGCAGGAAATATCAGCGCCGCGTGGAAAGGACTCAAGGAATTTTACGAATTAGGATTAATCAAAAAACTGCCTAAAATGACGGGCATACAAGCAGCAGGTTCAGCGCCAATCGCGCAGGCAATCAAAGCCAACAGCGAAAAAATCACACCCGTCCAGAACCCGGAAACAATCGCCACAGCAATCCGCATCGGTGCACCAGTCAGCTGGAAAAAAGCAGTGACGGCCATCCGCGAATCACACGGAACAGCCGAAACAGTAACAGACGACGAAATCCTCGACGCACAAAAAACGCTGGCGAGAGTCGAAGGCATCTTTGTCGAACCCGCAAGCGCTTCATCCATCGCTGGACTCAAGAAACTCATCAGAAAC
>JAAYYI010000013.1 GCA_012515445.1 Candidatus Bathyarchaeota archaeon
ACCTAGCGTTTCTTAATCACATGCAGAAGTCGGACGGCAGCTTCCATAACTACCTAAGCTACGAAAGATCATTCTTAGATGTAGATGGTTCACCTGACGCGGCTGGACGTACGCTTTGGGCATGCGGATGCACCATAAACAGCCAACTGCCCCAGGGAATGCGCTCAGTTGCTAGCGACATCTTTGACCGGGGATTACCTAATGTTTGGAAGTCTGTTCACCTGCGTCTCTACTCTGCGGTTTTAGCCGGAATTCATGAGGTCTACCAAGCCCAACCAGATGAAAGCTTGATTGGCAGCGCTGAAAAACTCGGCGACTTTATAGTTGCGGCTTTCAGGGATCAATGTAAGGATGACTGGCATTGGTTTGAGCCTCACCTGACTTACGATAACGCCCGTTTGCCGCAGGCACTGTTTCTGGCTTACTCGCTTGTACAAAAGCAAGAGTTTCTCGACGTCGCGGAGCAAGCCATGAATTTTCTGCTTAATACACAGATGGTTGAGGGCGTTTATGTGCCCATCGGCAACGACGGCTGGTATAAACGCGGCGGCAGCAGGTCAATGTATGATCAGCAGCCGCTTGAGGCAGCCGCAATGGTTGATGCAGCCGTCG
Source organism: Candidatus Bathyarchaeota archaeon (assembly GCA_012515445.1). Lineage (GTDB taxonomy): Archaea > Thermoproteota > Bathyarchaeia > Bathyarchaeales > Bathycorpusculaceae > Bathycorpusculum. The sequence continues at coordinate 613 of JAAYYI010000013.1, forward strand.
ACGGATACTACGTTACAAAAGAAAAACGCTACCTCAAAGCTGCAGAGGACATTTTCGGCTGGTACCTCGGCAGAAACAGTCGTGGCGCAATAATGTATGACGCTGACACAGGCGGATGCTACGATGGATTAGCTGCAGATTGCATTAACAAGAACGAGGGCAGCGAATCCTCGATCTCTTACCTTCTGGCGCGGCTGAGGCTAGAGGAGACCCGCCGGAGTTCATTGCGTAGAAAGAAGATTTAAGCCTCGGCTTTCATGGTTCTAGTGGTTGCTTTTTGGGATGTAATATGTGTGAACCTATGCTTAAAGTGAAAGACTTAATGTGTAAGAAGGTTATCACGGCAAAAGAGGATCAATCGGTACAGCAGGCGGTTCAGCTGCTAAGTGACCGCCATGTTGGGTCAGTGGTTGTGATTGACGACGAAGAGAAATGCATCGGCATCTTCACTGAACGAGACGCTATCCGGATGATGGCTAACAGGTCATCCACAGATGTGCCGCTGGGTAAAAGTATGAGCCGCCACGTTGTGACGATATCTATTGACGCCTCCTTTGATGAAGCTAAACGGCTCATCTTCACCCATAACATACGTCACCTGCCGGTAACTGATAACACTGGCAAACTAATCGGGCTGTTTTCGCTGCGTGCCTTTCTAGACGAGATACATGGTATTAAGACGCCTCTTCCAAGCGCCATCTAAGTGAAATCAGTATGGAACGTTATGTCGGTAACCCAATTCTTCGGCCCATCGAGGCGCATGACTGGGAATCAAGGTTGGTTTTTAACCCAGCGGCGATTTATCTCAACGGCAAAGTACACCTGCTTTACCGCGCTATGGGCAACGATAACATATCCAGAATCGGCTATGCAACCTCAACCGACGGCATCCACATAGATGAGCGGTTACCTGAGCCAGTGTATGAGCCTAAAGCCGCGTGTGAGAAAGACGGCTGTGAAGATCCACGCTTAACTGACATCGGCGGAGAATTAGTCATGGCTTACACTGCGCTACGCGAGTATAGTCACTTGCAGGTTTTCCAGATAGCGTTAACCACTATACAACGCGAGGATTTCTTGGCCCGTCGGTGGCGTTGGACACCCCGCAAGCTGCCTTTTCCCGGTATCCGCAATAAGGACGCAGCGCTTTTCCCCGAAAAAATCGGCGGTAAATACGCCATGATTCACCGCATTGAACCTGACTTATGCATCGCCTACTCGGATGATCTTGTTCATTGGTGTGACTTGAAGTCGATGATGGCTCCGCGTGCCCGAGGCTGGGATAACTGGCGACTCGGCGTCGGAGGCACCCCGATTAGGATGAAAGATTACTGGATGGTGATCTATCACGGCGTAAGCGTGGAACGCGTTTACTCGCTGGGCATAATCCTACTAGATCCCGACAACCCTGAACGTGTGCTTTACCGATCCCGAAAACCGATTCTCTCACCCAAACGGGACTATGAACGCTTCGGTAAAGTTCCCAACGTTGTCTTCAGCTGCGGCAACGTGGTAATCGACGAAGAGCTTTACCTCTACTATGGCGCAGCCGACAGCGTAATCGGAGTTGCAAAACTGTCACTTGAAAAGCTGCTTGCTTCGCTGCGAAAGTAGCCTTATGCTTTTATGATGTGGTAGCCTGAGGCTTTACGCAGGCGATTCATAACTGCCAAGCCTATACCCTCCTGAGGCACTGACTCAGCTAAGATTACATCCACGCCTTCAGCGTCAACCTCGCGAAGCAGTCTAAAAAGGCTGGATGCGACCGTTGAGAGGTTGTGGCGGCTGCCCATTGACCTGACAACGTAGGCCCTGTAGGCGGCCTGTGTTTCGTCCGTAGCTAAAACTGCGACTTTAGCGTTTTTCTCTTTGTATTCAGCGGCGAGCTGCTTGATCTTGCCGATAACCGCTTCAACGTTGCCCTCGACTATCATAACCTGTGCCTTCGGCGCATAATGCTTATGCATCATACCCGGCGAGCGTGCCTTCTCCACTGGTATCTCGCTTTCTGCCTGCACAAACGGGTGCAGCTGCAAATCACCCAGCACCGCCTTCAGCGCTTCAAAGGGTGTTCCGCCGGGGCGTAGAAGAAGTGGGGGGTCACAGCTTAAATCGACCACCGTGGACTCCACGCCTATGTCGGCTGCTCCTCCGTCGATTATGGCGTCTATGCGTCCGTTGAGGTCTTCATATACGTGCTGTGCTGTGGTTGGGCTGGGTTTTCCTGAGAGGTTTGCGCTGGGCGCCGCGATTGGGCGTTTGCTCTGTCGAATCAGCGCCGCCGCGACTGGATGCTTGGGCATGCGAATCGCTACTGTATCTAAGCCCGCTGTTGACTCCTTAGGCACAATAGCTGAATGCTTAAAGACGACTGTTAATGGTCCAGGCCAAAACTGCTTCATCAACTGCTCAGCCTTTTGGGATACCTCTGCCACAAGCGGATAAACATCCCTGACTTCAGCTACATGCAGAATCGGCGGATTATCAAGCGGACGCTTCTTAGCCTCAAACAATCTGAGAACCGCTTCGCCGTTAAGCGCGTCTGCTCCTAAGCCGTAGACTGTTTCTGTGGGGAAAGCCACTAAGCCGCCCCGCTTGATGATCTGCGCTGCAACCTCTATTTTGGCTGCATCGGGCTTGTCGGGATCGACTTTTAGCACGAGAGTATTCATTGACTGCGCCTTCTTTCCAGCACCACTGAGGTTTCAACCTGCCGGTCTGGTATGTTCCAGTACTTTTTGAATAGCTTATGTGTTTCCGTTTTGGAAAGCAGTTTGAATCCGTGTTTCTGGTAGAAATGGATTGCCCAGGGTGCATCCTGCCAGGTGCCGATTAGTACACAGTCGGTTTCTGCTAGGTTCATTAAGTAGTTTAGTATCTGCTCGCCTAAGCCCATCCGCTGGTGCTTGGTCAGCGTGTAAGCATGTCGGATTAAGGTGGTGTCTTTTACTCGTTGGATGCCCATGACGGCGGCTAACTCGCTGTTTACAGTTACGCCGTAGAATTGTACGCCTGCCTCGATTTCCCCTCTAAGTTCCTCTTTGGGCATGTAGGGTTCATGGTAGCGGTCAGATGGGATCTTTCCCTTATAAGCTACTGCGGCGTCGTTAACTATCGCATAGATGGTTTGGAAGTCGGCGTCTGTGAGCTTGCGGATCATTCCTTATGCACGGGCTGCATTAGGCTGATGTTGGTTCTTTTCTGTTATCCGCTTTTAGTACCCTGTCAATTAGGCGAGTGAAAAAGTCTTGGGCTTGCAGTTCAGTGAATCGGTCAAGGTAGACGGAGACCATTGCGATTTTGTTTTTTCTGGATGCAATGTACTCGGCGAACATTCTTGCGGAGATGATGTGTCTGTCGCCGACAAGTACCGAGGAGGTTACGGAGCCGCCTAATCCGCTGGGTTTTGGAACGGCGATAGCCATTGTGCCCAAGCGGTCTTCTTTTTCGCTTAGCATAACCATGATGCTGTTTTTTGCTTCCACGTATACGGCTAGGAAGCGTGTTTCCTGCTCTTGGAGTTCCTCTTTTATGACGTTGGCTCGGTCGAAGTCCTTCCGTTCCACCTAAACTTTCCCTCTCTGACTGGGTATTTGCAGACGGAGCCTTAAAAAGAATTCATACATAAACGACGCATTTAATTTGGCCAGTGCTAGCGTTGCCTCTGAGCAGCTCTACCTCCGTTTCCTTGTCAGTAGAGTAAAATTTTGGGTCGGTTTGACTTTTAAATTAGAAGAAGAGGAGAATGCCGCCCTGCTACTTCATCTTCTAAAAGTCTTAGCAGAAACAGCCGTTTTTGGTTCAGCGCCTGGTTTGGGCTGCAGGCTGGTTGTGGGCTTTCTACAAGCAAGAGCAGACAAAACAGGCCTTTTTTGGTCTATTATTATATAAAGCGACCAGATACGCTATGTTCATTTGGTGGTTAGAACGCATTTTTTCTCTTCTTGAAGTAAACAATAAGCCCCATGATGACTAATATGCCTGCGATTGAGGCTGCTACCTCTATTTGGGTATAGTCAGTTAGGGATGGCTTATCTGATGGTTGCTTGTCGAGGGGGTCTTCTTCGTGGATGGCAAACATGCAGGTAGTGTTAAAGGGCTCCGTAAGCGGGTAGCTGTCTACGCCGTATACTTGCTCTTTCCAGACCCCGTTTTGGTGCCATCCGCCCGTGTAGTATTCACCCATAATGCGGTAGCTACCAGTGCCGTTATAGAGGTCCCAGTAGTTGCCGACTGAACCATTGTCCCAGTAGTTTGTGGTGTTTGTTAGACACTGCGGCTCGATTGCTTTCTGGTTGCCGATAAAGTTGTTCTGGGAGAATGTGTTGTTGACTGTTTTTCCGTTGTAGCCCCATCCGCTCACCCAGTTTGGTTGTGGAAGCCATATGCCGCCGCCATTATCCAGAAAAGTGTTGCCAACGATGCTATTGCTTTTTGAGGAATCTACCTGTAACCCGTAATCGTTGCGGACCAAAATATTCCCTAAAATAGTGTTCTGGGAAGAGAGGTAAAGCCAGACGCCTACACCGCAATCAGATATCCTGTTGCCTGAAATGTTACAGTTCTTGGCTTCTTGGATGTGAATTCCCGCCAGCCTAAACTCGGTTCTCCTGACAAAGATGCCGCTGTCCATTGGGTAACCCAGACCCGACCAGCCGCCTTGACCCAGCCAGTCTGCGGGCCAGTTGTGCTGGTAGTATCTTCTGGGTGTGTTGTGGGTCAGTGAATAGGTAATGGTTAGGCCTGTAACTGTGACGCCGTTATGTCGGATTAGAATTACTGTTCCTGTGGTGTTGCCGTTGATTATGGTTCCGTTTGTGTCTTCGCCTCGTAGTGTGATGGCTTTATCGATTACTATAGTTTCGTTGTAGACTCCTTGTTTGATATATATAGTGTCGCCGTCTGTGGCGTTTTGGAGAGCATCATTGATAGTGGGAAAATCGGTGGGAACAGTTAACGTGTTTCCCTCTGCAGAGACAGGCTGGAATACAAGAAAGGAAGCTGCCAACATGGAAGCGATTATGATTACGCACGCTGTTTTGTGCATCTACCTATTTCACCATCGCCTAACATTCGCCTGAGATGGGATTTAGTTCTACTCAAGGAACATGATGTTCTCCTGCTGGAACACTTCTCCTCGTTTCGACTGGTTCTGTATTATCAGGCGATTATGGCAAAACTATAAGCATAAGTAAATACAAGCCTCAATAGGAGGCAAAAGCAATAAGCAGCTTTCAACCAGTCAGGAAGCTCCTGCTCGCCGTTTTCCTTATCGCTATCCTCGCCGTTTCAACTTTTGCCGCGTTTATTTACCTTCGGAACGGCGGAGGCCAAGCCATGGTAAAGTCTGAACCCTACGTCGGCGTAGCTTTCTGCGGTAACACAACAGCTGAAGCCATAGCGCTGATTGACCGAACAAAAAACTATACCAACCTATTCGTACTGGACACTGGCAGAAACGAGTTAAGCAGTAACGAATCAGCTGTATATGAAATCTGTGACTATGCTACTTCCAGCGGTTTGAACCTAATAGTTAATTTAGGCATTAATGGCCCCTATGAGGCCAATGTTACGACTTGGTTCTGGAACGCTAACCTGACGGACATGAAAGCGAACTGGACACAGCGTTGGGGCGACAAATTCCTTGGCATATACTACAACGACGAAATCGGCGGTGTCCAGTTGGATGGTGCATGGGCTGGTTTTTTCTATGCGGCTGGAGATAGGCTGGCAAATTCTCGCATCCCCGCCATTAGAGCTTTGGAGGAAATACAAACTAAGCTTGAGTTCTATAGGGATACTAATACGGTACCAGATAATTACGATATGGAAGCTGATTTCTTTGTCAATCTGGTCGTAAATTACTACCCTGGCTTAGCAGAGTTAAACAAAAACAACGTTACATCATTCATGTCTGATTATGGTTTATACTGGTGGGATTACCTCGGCGGTTATGATGTCATGCTTGCTGAGTTGGGGTGGAACGCTAGCGTTGCTCAGCAGATAGCGCAGGTTAAAGGCGCCGCTCGTTTGCAGGATAAGGATTGGGGTGCAATGATTACATGGAAGTATAATGATGTGCCCTTCTTGGATAGTGCTAAATCGATCTATGACCAGATGCTGGCTTCTTACCAAGCTGGCGCTAAATACATAATGATCTTTAATCTTGCAATAGAAAAGAACGGTACGAACACAGCGGAAGCTATGGTTGATGAGCACTATATGGCGCTGTACCAGTTCTGGCAGGATATCCACTCTAAAGAGTACCTTGACAACAGTGGAGCGGAGGCTGCGTTAGTGCTGCCACACAATTACGGTTGGGGTATGCGTAACCCGAACGATACCATCTGGGGCTTTTGGCATACGGATGATAAGACAGACCAGATCGCTACTACCATGTATAAGCTGCTTATGAAATACGATACTAAACTGGACATAGTGTACGAGGACCCAGCTTTTCCAGTTGCTGCTGCGCATTATAAGCATATTTACTACTGGAACCAAACCATACCTGATTAACGCTAAGCATCCTTTTTTTAGGATAAATATTTCTTACCCTTGCTACATTTATTGAAAACTTGTAAAACAGGCGATACCATGCAACACCCAAAAACAGCGAAGTACGATAAGCAGTTTGTAAGCGATAACCTGATGGGGCCAAATGCGCTCAAAATGGTAGAGGAACTCACCGCAAATCTTGACCTGCATCCCGGCATGAGAGTGCTTGACTTAGGCTGCGGAAAAGGTTTAACGTCGATTTTTTTGGCAAAAGAGTTCGGCGTTCAGGTTTTCGCTACTGACCTCTGGATAACCGCTACGGAGAACTATAGCCGCTTTAAACAAGTCGGTTTAGACAGCCGGATTATTCCCATACATGCAGACGCTACTGCTTTACCTTATGCCGACGAATACTTCGACGCAGTCATCAGCATCGACGCCTACTACTATTTTGGCAAAAACGAAACCTTCATGGATGAAAAACTTGCTCCACTGATTAAGCCTAATGGCATTATTGCGTTAGCGTTTCCGGGGTTTAAGAAGGATATTCATGCGAATCTGCCACCTGAATTTCTGCTGTCGTGGACTGCTGAGGATTTGGAAACGTTCCATAGCTGCGAGTGGTGGAGCAACCTGTTCTCGAAGTCAAAGAAAATCCGCTTGGACAAAGTTGGGGAATTGAGTTGCCATGGTGAATGCTGGGCTGACTGGTTAGCTACGGATAATCCTTATGCTGTCAGGGATAGGCCCTCTATGGAAGCTGGCGCAGGGAAATACATGAACCTTATTTCAGTGATGGCTACCAAGAGAAGCTAACAAGCAGTCATTTCAGATTTTAAGGGCTCAAACCCTTTTTTTGGCGAATTTATTTAAGGAATGCCACTAAAAAGTGGCGTATGTCTGGTCCATCGATACATGGCGTAAAAGCCGAATACATCATTGTCTTTTGCATAGGCATTGTGTTTTTAGCCATTGGCGTATATGGCGCATATTATTTATTTGACGTAGCATTGCCGTCTGGTAAAATTACCAATACGCTTCCGCTGGCTATCGTTGGCTGCAGCGTATTTGGGGTACTTATGATCCTGAAATCCTACCCTATCTTTATTCCTATTAAGAAAAACAGCTATTCACAGGCCGTCGTTTGTCCCTTCTGCGGTGCCCTGGTTGCTGAGGATGCAGAGGTATGCGCGAAATGCAAACAGCAGCTTAAGCATTAAGCTATTTCTGGTTTTTTGGGCATCCTGCATGATGCTGTGTTAACTCATGATAAACTACTTTGTCATAATCCGTGTCTTTGTAGCTGTGGCAGTACTGGCAGCACCATTCTTCGCTGTCTAATTGCTTGTGAGGCATACAACTGTAATGTCGCTACAGGGATAAAAAGAGAAAGCAGCCTACATACTATCAGGAAGTCAATCACTGTTCCTCTTCATCAGCCTTTGTTAGTAATTGTAGTTTTACAATCACAAATAGTCAAGTCACTATCAGTAAGTTATTCAAGTGGTGAATAAAACAGATGAATTTTAGGCAAATTATTAACGGTAGTTTATCAGGTTGCTTTTGGTATGCTATCTTAGCATTATTGTCATACGTGCATTGCCAGTCAGTTATACAAGCAGTAAACAAACGAATGGATATCTTGCATGACAAAAGAGGCGGTATAGCCGGATTTCTCCTGTATGCCATTATTGTGGTTGTGTTAATTATAGTTCTGATTCTTGTTCTGAGGTTTCTCTTCAACGTAATATAGGGCAAACTTGGCTGTAGGACATGTAACTGATCAGTTATCGAAATTATCGCTAAACCGGAAAGCATAGCTGTCAGTCTATTAATTGCTTCACCCTCCCTCCCTTTCTGCTGAGACAAGGGTTTCTAAGCCGACATAACTAAAGAAAAAAAGAGTTGGAAATCCTTAATTAATAGCGCCTTACATTTTTGTGCTGAAGGAATCAACATTGAGTGACGAACTATCCAAGTTACCGCCTAACGTACAGGAAAGACTCCTGCGCCTCCAACAGTTACAGCAGACACTCCAATCAATCATGGCACAGAAACAGCAAGTAGACATGGAAAAAAGCGAGGTTGAACAAACACTCGCTGAACTCGCAAAAACCGCAGATGATGCAGTAATCTACAACAACATCGGCTCATTACTTGTCAAAACCGAGAAAGCAAAAGTCGTAGAGAGCCTCACTGACCGTAAATCACTGCTTGACACACGCAGCACAGTCATCAACAGACAAGAAGAACGCATAAAAGCCCAAGTTAAAGAAGCCCAAACAAAACTTCAAGAAGACCTCAGCCCAGTATCCGGTCAAGGTCAACCACTCTCTTAAGCGGAGAATTGATGCTTGATGGGTGAGCTCGGCTTTCCAGAGCTATCCACCGAGCAGACAGAACTTTTATGCCAAGCCGCAGAAGATGCGGCTCGCAAAACCATTTATGCTAAAGTCTCGGCTAAAGACGTTGAGCGCCTAGATATCAGCGTCGAAGTCGAGGGCACTAAACCGGTTAACGTCACAGTCGAAGTTAACCTGCTTCTGGCAAAGACTCAGCGGATGGATGCTGAGGCACTTGTTAAAGAGGCAATCGCGCAGGCGCATAATGCTACTGAAATTTTCCTGAGTAAACTAAAATGACCTTCAAAGAGCTAATCGCAATCATCGAGGAGACGCAGGCAGGCTTTGTTCTGCTGCTTTGCCATCGCAACGCCGACGCAGACGCAATCTGCTCAGCTTACGGCCTACAGGGACTAATCAAACGGTTTTACCCAAATACTGTTGTGGAGATCGGTTGCCCAGCCGGCGTAAACAAGCCCTCTAAGACGCTGCTTGAAAATCTGCCCATTACTGTTAACCTTAAACCAAACTTTGAATCAGCGGAAATCATCGTACTTTTGGACATGAACACGGCTGATCAGCTTGACGAAGCCGCAGATGTAATTAAAAAGTCCACCGCGCCCAAAATTATCATCGATCACCATGCGCCAAACCCCGAGACTATGCAGCTCTGTAAACTCTGCTTCATCGACGACAAAGCCGCAGCCAACTGTGAACTCATCTACCGCCTCTACAAAGAAGCCGACGTGAAGCCAACACTTAACGAGGCTAAAGCGTTGTTTGTTGGTATAGCGTTCGATACACGCCATTTTGCGCTGGGTAGCTCCAGTACTTTCCAGATTGTTGCTAAGCTGGTTGTTGCGGGATTCGACGTGCAGGATACTTTGGCTACTTTTGCGTTGCCTATTGACCCTTCAGAGCGTATGGCTAAGCTCAAGGCGTGCAAGCGGGCTAAAATCGTTAAAGTCGGCGACTGGATAGTGGCGCTTAGTCATGTTAGCGCATTTCAGGCTTCCGCTGCGAAGTCACTGGTGGATTTAGGTGCCCACGTTTCTGCAGTCGCGGGCAAGAAAAACAGTAAAATAGAAATCAGTTTGCGCAGTACACGAGACTTTAATCAACAGGGCGGCGTGCACCTAGGCACCGACATAGCGGCGCCATTGGGTGAATTCCTCGGAGGCGTCGGCGGCGGACACGCTATGGCTGCCGGAGTCAGCGGCAAAGGCGAAATCGGAGCTGCTCTAAAGCAGTGCCTAAAGCTTATGGAGCAGAAACTAGCCAAACCAGAATCGCCAGCTGAAAAAACCGTTTAGAGATTTATAACCTGTTTATACTGTTCAAAGGAAATTCTTAATTACCCCAAAAGGTCTGGAACAGGAAAATAACTAAAACTGAGTAGCTACGCTTAAATGCTAACAGTCTCACGCTTAAGATAAAGTAGGCACAAAAACTTGGCGCTAATCGAGATAAAAAACCTCTCCTACACCTATCCCGGCGCATCCAACCCCTCAATCCACGATGTGTCCCTTAAGATAGAGAAGGGAGAATTCGTCTTAATCACTGGCCCAAGCGGATGTGGAAAGACTACTTTGTGCCGATGCTTCAACGGGTTAGTGCCTCACTTCTATCAGGGCGAAATCAAGGGCGAAGTAACCGTCTCAGGCATCAACGTGCTCGAGAAGCACACCTACGACATGGCAAAGCACGTCGGCTTGGTATTCCAGAACCCCGAAAACCAGCTATTCGCGCTCTCAATCGAGAAGGATGTTGCGTTTGGCCTTGAAAACCTCGGTGCTTCACGAGAGGAGATGCGCAAAAAAGTAGATTGGACATTGAAGCAGACGGGTATCTACGATATTCGTGAGCGTTCGCCGCATGAAATCAGCGGCGGCCAGCAGCAGCGGGTAGCCATCGCTTCTGTGCTCGCTATGGAACCCGACATCATAGTTCTGGATGAGCCAACGTCATTTCTGGATCCACTCAGTGCTGAGAAAATCTTTGAAGTCATCTATCGCCTCAACAAGGAGCAGGGCATAACCGTAATCTTGGTTGAGCACAGACTTGACTTAACAGCCAAATACACTGACCACCTTATCGTTATGGACAAGGGCGCTATACGCTTGGAGGGTGACCCGCGAGACATCCTTAGCAACGAGGAAACCCGCCTGATCGGCGTCGGCATACCCAAAGCCACGCTGCTCTATCAGATGCTAAAAAAGGAAGGCTTCAACTTGGGCGACAAAACCCCGCTTTCTTCGGACGAATTGGCTGATCAACTGTTGGAGGCATATGGGCAGCGTTGATTGAAGCCGAAAACGTTCACTACAGTTACCCCAGCAAGGTAGAAGCCCTAAAAGGCGTCTCGCTCACGGTCAAAGACGGCGAATTCGTCGCGATCATGGGGCAGAACGGTGCGGGCAAATCCACCTTCGTTAAGCACTTCAATGGATTGCTTAAGCCGACGGTGGGTACAATGAAAATCGACGGCGTAGCAACTACCCAGTCAAGCGTTGCAGCTTTAGCGCGCAATGTGGGCTTTGTCTTCCAGAATCCTGATCATCAGCTTTTCAGCGAAACAGTCGAGGAAGAGATCGGTTTTGCGCTTAAAAACTTCGGTTTCGACTCCAAAGTCGTGGAGGAACGGGTCACTTGGGCTCTTGAGTTGCTCTCGATTGCGCAGTACCGTAAAACTTCGCCTTTTCTGCTGAGCGGCGGAGAACGCAAACGTGTTGCGTTGGCCTCAGTGCTTGCTTGGGATCCGAAAACGTTGATACTTGACGAGCCCACTATCGGTCAAGACCATGAGCAGAAGGAGCGGCTGCGGCAATTCATCATGCAGTTGCAGTCACAGAAGAAAACCATAGTTGCCGTTACCCACGACGTCGAGTTCGTGGCGGAATGCAACCCCCGCGTTGTCTTGATGAAGGACGGCAAAATCGTTGCGGATGGCGTAGGCAGAGAAATTCTAACGGACCCCGCTATGCTTGAGTTGTCATCTATTGTGCTTCCGCAGGTTGCTCAGGTATTCACGAAGCTCTCATCGCTTGGTTTACCCAAAGACGTCATCGACCTCTATGAGGCTAAGGCGCTGCTGCTTAAAACTAAGGCGAGGCTTGGGCGATGAGTGTCTTCGACGGCTTGAAATTCCGCAAAGTCTCTTCCCCTATCCATAATTTGGATCCACGCATCAAATTCGTCTATGTTATCTGCATCTTCGTGGCTGCCATCATGTTCAAAAGCATCATTCCGCTTGCCGCGTTATTTGTTATGCAGCTGCCGTTTGTGTTTGTTGCAAAAGTGCAGAAGCAGTGGCTTCGCTCGATGCGTGGGGCAGCGTTCCTTGCGGCTTTTATATTTATCATTAACATAGTTACAAGATTTTTCTCTGCAGGCTACGTGTTTACAGCTTTCGACATAGAGGAAGCTACAGCTATGACTCTACGCTTCATTGTACTTGTTGAATCATTCTCTGTTTTCTTCTTAACCACTTCGCCTGATCATCTGGGTCTTGCCCTTGAGCAGTCCAAGGTGCCGTTCGAATTTGCTTTCGCATTCACAACTGCAGTCCGCTTCGTTCCCGTCCTCGCCGAGGAGGCACAGACCATTATGGATGCACAGAAAGCCCGAGGATTGGAACTGGAGAAGGGCAACCTCATGAAGCGCATCCGCAACTACATCCCAGTACTCATCCCATTGATTGTCAGTGCGATTCGCAGGAGCCTTGAACTTGCTGAGGCTATGGAGTCGCGCGCTTGGGGTGCCTGCAAGAAACGCACTAACCTCTATGCGCTTAAACTGCACAGAGGCGACTACATACTGCTCGCATTAATCATCGTTATCTTGGTGGCGGCGAGTTACTTCTTTGTGTTTGTCTCGATACCTACAGTAGCCAGCTTCTTCGGTTTATAGAAGCGGCACCTATTTATGATTCATAATGCTTGAAGAGAAAACCTTAACCAGTAATACGTAACCTAACCATTAAGTGATTTTCATGTCTTTGCGTACACGTTTTGGCCCCGCAGGCGTACCGCCCATGTTCCGAGTGATGGGCTTAAAAACAATGACCGATGTCCCACGGTTACTCCACGAGGAGGGCTTGGATGCCTTTGAGTATCAGGCTTCAAGGTGGGGCGCTAAACCGCAGATTAAGCAGGCTGACGCACAGAAACTAGGCGAAGCCGCAAGGCAGAACGACGTGCGATTGAGCATGCATGGAAGCTACTTCATCAATCTTGTAGGCAAAAAAGAGGTCGCTGAAGCCAGTAAAGAACGCATTCTGGCAGCTGTGACGGCGGCGGACTGGATGAGTGCCTACGTCGTCGTTTTCCACACGGGGTTCTACGGCAAATTCGACAAAGACTATGCGCTGAAAACCTCCATTGCAGAACTCAAGGAAGTATCTTCCAGGATGAAGTCTATGGGTATTAAGGCGAAGCTTGGCCCCGAAACAATGGGCCGCAAAAGCCAAATCGGCGGCATAGACGAAATAATAGCGATCAACCGCGAAGTCGAAAACACCCAGCTGGTGGTGGACTGGGGGCACCTTCATGCGCTGCATCAGGGCAGCTTCAAAACCGTCGATGACATGCGCAGGGTCGCCAGTAAAATCGAGCAGGAACTCGGCACTCAGACGCTTAGAAGCATGCACTGCCATTTCTCTAAAATCGAGTTCGGCGCTTCAGGCGAAAAATGCCATCATACCCTCGACGAGGCAGCGTATGGCCCCGAGTTTGCAATGCTTGCGGAAGTGATCTTGGAATTCGGGATGCATCCTACAATGATTTGTGAGACGCCGATTCTAGATGTGGACGCACGTAAGATGAAGGAGACTCTTGAGCAAGTTATAGCACAAAAGCAGATGTAGACTTAGAGCTTGAAACCAACGTTTTAACGTCGCCTGCCACCTCTATCTTTTGAGGTTTTATTGGTGTTTTTTCTAATGACAGCTAGACATTCACCTGAAAGCTGCCCCCAACATAACGCGGAGGCAAGAAAAGTCTACAATCAATTCTACGCCAAACTAAACGATTTAATGCAGAAGAATGGCGTTAAAATGGTCGGTGGCTGGGTTTCTATGCCTGAGCACTTGGTTGTTTTTGTGTTTGATGTACAGGACTCAGCGGGGATGATTGGGTTTATGCGTGAGCCGGATATGGTGGCGTGGCAGAGCTTTCATGTGGTGGAGAACAGGCCGGTGCGGATGTTCGATGAGGCAATGGCGCTCTTAAAGCAGCCTTCATAATACAAATGCCGTCACTCAGCTGATCTGCGTTTTCTATCCGCGTATCATTGCTATCATTGTTGTAGGCGCAGTACTGGCTCTGTCTTAACCAAAAAACCATAAGGTGAAGATTGATGATTTCTTTCCTCTCTTCCTTTTTTAGTCTAAAATTGAAATTAGAACGGGGGCTGAGTGGGCTTTCTGGGTTGGCAATCTGTGGTGGTTGCAGTCACTGCGGTTGTTTGCAATTTTTTTTCCTAAAAGAAAATGGGTACTCGGAAGCCCCAGCAAACCTTAATGGCTTGAAAGCCTAAACATGATAACATCAAACACGATAAAACATTTGCATTATAATAACGAGCCCCTAGAATTCGTATGCGATGCAATGACAATCGACTTAGGCACGTATTGCTTGAAACATAAGCTTATATCCACATTGGAATCAACTAACAACAGATTTAGGAGAAAGGGGTTAAGTGTTTCGGAAATGAACGCTAAAGAAATGTCTCCGTTGAAGTCTTTGTTAATTGTGTATTCCTATCATCATAACAACACCCAAAAAGTGGCGGAAGTTATGGCTAGGGTGCTTGATGCAGATATCAAAACTCCCCAAAACACTAACCCTGAAGAGCACCAAAACTATGACTTAGTAGGTTTCGGTGCAGGAATAGACAGCGGTAAACACTACAGGGAACTGCTTGACTTCGCTGACAAACTGCCACAAGTAAACAACAAGAAAGCATTCATTTTTTCAACTGCTGGATTAACGGGAGAGAAGAAACTAGCCAAAGACCATTCGACGCTCAGGGAAAAATTGGAATCTAAAGGTTTTAGGATAGTTGATGAATTCCAGTGCAAGGGATTCAACACTAATGTCTTCCTCAAGTACTTTGGGGGAATGAACAAGGGCAGGCCCAATGAAGAAGACCTCAAACATGCAGAAGAGTTTGCCCAGAACCTTAAAGGAAACGAAAATTGACATTAGGCATCCAAATCTTAAACCAATCAAGCTTCGGCACAAACGCACAGCTGCCCCGCAGATCAACCTGCAGCCATACAAACAGAATAACAGAAAACCAACAGGCGCACAATCTACCACTGCTTCCTCCTGCACTCGTTGACCCTATAAATAAGGGGGGTTAGAGAAAAAATCGCAGTTGACCTCCGATCGACAGGTAACTTGGCTGTTTCTGCGCTTCAGGTTAATTACACATTAGCTGGGAAGCTGAGAAAAACTTATATCCCCTAATTTGATTGTTGAATTCCAGCTTATACTCAAAAAATCAGAGAAATTGGTGAAATCGTTATGTCACAAGGTGGAGGAAACATCCCCGTTCTAGTCTTAAAAGAGGGCACAGGCAGAAGCACTGGCCGAGAAGCACAGCGAAACAACATTATGGCTGCAAAAATCGTTGCTGAATCAGTAAAAAGCACCCTTGGACCCTGCGGCATGGACAAAATGCTAGTCAGCGGCATGGGCGACGTTGCAATAACCAACGACGGCGCAACCATCATGAAGGAACTCGATGTACAGCACCCAGCAGCAAAAATGCTAGTTGAAGTCGCCAAAGCACAGGATAAAGAAGTCGGCGACGGAACAACAAGCGCAGTCATACTCGCAGGCGAACTCCTCGCCAAAGCTGAGAGTCTGCTGGACAAGAACATTCACCCAACCGTCATTATCGAAGGCTACAAGAAGGCATCTGAGGAAGCCCAAAAGATCCTCCAGAACATCGCCATTCCAGTAGCAATCAACGACGAGAAAAGCCTAAAAGAAATCGCGGTAACCTCGATTTCCAGCAAAAGCATCAACGTCGCAGAAGACCTCTTCGCGAAAATAATCGTTGACAGCGTTAAACAGGTCGCAGAGAAAGTCGAAGACAAATACATCGCGGACATCGACCTGATAAAAATAGTCAAAAAACACGGCAAAAGCTTAGACGAAACAGAACTCGTCAAAGGCATGGTCATCGACAAAGAAATCGCCTCATCAGGCATGCCCAAGCTGGTTGACGGCGCAAAAATCGCGCTCCTCAACGCTAAACTCGAAATCGAAAAAACCGAGTTCGACGCAAAAATCAACATCGAATCACCCGACCAGATGAAACTCTTCCTAGACGAAGAAGAACGCATGATAAAAGACATGGTTAACTCAGTCACCAAGTCAGGCGCAAACGTCCTCTTCTGCGAAAAAGGAATCGACGACATGGCACTCCATTTCCTTGGCAAAGCAGGCGTAATGGCAGTTAAAAGCATCAGCAGCGGCGACATGGAGAAACTCGCCAAAGCCACAGGCGCACAAATCGTCGCGTCAGTCAAAGAACTATCCGCAGACGCACTGGGCAAAGCAAAACGCGTAGAAGAAGTCAAAATCGGCGATGACAAACTCCTCTACATCCGCGACTGCAAGAACCCCAAGGCAGTAACCATCGTCATCCGCGGTGCAGCAGGTCACGTGCTCGACGAAGCAGAACGCAGCCTACACGACGGCTTATGTGTCGTCCGCAACGTAATCGAAGACGGCAAAATCGTCGCAGGCGGCGGCGCACCGGAAGCTGAACTCGCAAAGGGCCTTAAAGCATTCGCAGTTAAAGTCGGCGGCCGCGAACAACTCGCAATCGAAGCCTTCGCAGAAGCAGTCGAAGAAATCCCCTTGACCTTAGCTGAAAACGCAGGCCTTGACCCCATCGACATCATGGTTGCATTACGCTCAGAGCACCAGAAGAAAGACAGCAAAACCTTCGGCATCGACGTCAACACAGGCAAAATCGTTGACATGTGCACCAAGATGATTGTTGAGCCACTTCGCGTGAAGCAGCAAGCCATCAAGTCAGCCACAGAAGCCACCAACATGATACTGAAGATCGATGATCTAATCAGCATCAAAGGCGGCAAGGGTCCAGCTATGCCTCCAGGAGGAATGGGCGGCATGGGTGGAATGGGTGGCATGCCAGGCATGGGCGGTATGGGCGGAATGCCCTACTAAGCCAAAAATTTCTTTTCTTTTATTATTCTAATTTTAATGAGCAGTTACTTGTTGCGTGAGAACCGCACGAATTTACGTTTTTTAGGTCCAGTAAGCGAGAAGCCTCTGATCTGTTTGTCTTGGCCTTTTTTAGTCATGTAGTATTTTCCGTCGGCTGTTTTTTCTACTAATCCGCCTTTCTGCATGATGTCGAGGACTGCGCTGTACTCAAGGATGTTAGTTGCGGATTTTTTATCGAATGCTTTGTCTTTTTTGAGGGTGGATTCGATTTTTATTCTTGCGTTTATGATTATGCCTTCGGCTTCAATTTCAGTCAACTGTGTTCCCAGCTTTGGGGTTATTTTAGCAGAGGTTGATTGATTAGGCTTATGAATTCTGAGTTCATATTAGACGTAGTGCTGAATCTTGTGCTAATCCAAAACACTTAAGCCCCTAAAGCAACAATCATTTAAACGAACAGCATGAAGCACGTAAAGGTAAGCGCATTCGACCTTCCTGACGCATGGTTCAAAGCTCTAAACGCTATCTGGCGCGAAGGCGACATCTTCAAAGTTGGCTTCGGATCAGAAGAAACCGAAACCAAAAAACTCAACTTAACCATGGAAATCTCTCATCCGGAAAACAGGCCCTTGGTTAGCGATAAAGCGCCATGCGACTTCAAGTATGTGCAGGGCTATGCCCTTGAATACTTGTGGAGCGGCGAATGTGCAGAGACAGAAGTTTACACTTACGGCAGCCGACTAAACAAGCCAATAAACCAAATCGAAGAAGCCATCAAACGGTACGTGGAGGAACAGAGCGACCGCCAAGTAACAATGGTAATCCGCCTGCCTACAGACATCCAGAAATACGATTCCAGCGGTCACAAAAGCGAGCCGCCATGCCTGAGCTTAATCGACACTGAAATTCTCGACGGCCAAATGCACTTCACCTGTTACTTCCGCAGCTGGGACGCATACGGCGGTTTACCAGCAAACATCGCCGGGTTGCAGCTCTTCAACGAAGCGTTCGTCTCAGAAATCAACGAGCGCGGCGGATTGTCACTGAAGACGGGTAAAATGGTTTTTCACTCTAAGAACTGCCACATTTACCAGCGTCAGTACAGCCTAGTTAAGGAGCTGCTTGAGCCTAAAGACAGCGGCAAATCTACGCGGCTGGCAAAAACGATGAAGGAAACTGAGGTGCAGAGCTAAACCTCTTAGTTGTTGGGTAGCCGAGGTTTGTCCAAGCAGTCATTCCGCCTAACGCGTTAATTAATTGAGCGAAGCCTGCCTGTTCAAGAAGGCTTAGTGCTATGCTTGTACGGTTGCCAACTGAACATGTAACTGCCACTGGTTTGTCTTTTGGGATAGAACCTGCTTTTTCTGTTAGCTCTGCAAAGGGAATCAGCAATGCACCTTCTATGTAACTATCTTCAGTCCATTCATTCGGTTCCCTAACGTCGATGAGCGTTACTTCGTTTCGGCTTAGCTTCTCAGTTAACTCCGATGCTGTTAGAGTTCTGAAGTTGTGAAAAGGTTTTCCAGCTTCTTGCCAAGTGTTCATGCCGCCGCAGAGGAAACCGCGCAAGTTATCAAATCCCAACCTGCGAAACTGCGATGTAACTTTGCCAATGTCTTCTGGGCGCTCGAGAACAAACAGGATGGGTTGATTGATGTCCATTATCCATCCGGGGTATGCGCTTGTTCCTCGAAGCCACATGCTTAGTGAGTTGGGGATATGTGAACCGGCAAATGAGTAGGGCATGCGAGTATCAACCACGATCATATTCTGTTCGTGCCTTTTTTTCTCGAACTCTGATAGTTCAAGCATTTCTGGATCCGCCATATTCGCCATTATTTGAGGTCCGTTTAGGTTGAGTTCTTCCATTCGCTTGAAGTAACGCGGTACAAAAAGTTCTGTGTCAATGGATTTCTGGATGAACTCTTCCTTGCTTAGCTGTAGGTATGGGTTTGTGCGTTTCTCTAAACCCATTGTGGTCGGTTCGAATCCTTTGATTGCGTTTCCGCAGATGCTGCCTGCACCATGTGAAGGATAAACCAGGAGGCTGTCATCGAGCATCAAAAGTTTTTCATAAATACTTTCGTAAAGCTTCTCAGCTTGGGTTCGCTGTCGATCTTTGCCGTAGAGGTCTGTTCTGCCAACTGACCCCGCAAAAAGGGTGTCGCCGGTGAATACCATTCTTGGCTCCATACCTTCGAATACAATGTAGCAGAGAGATTCGTTTGTGTGCCCCGGCGTGTAGAGTGCTTTGATTTTTAAATGGCCGACATTTAAGGTGTCTTCATCGACAAGATTGTGTTCGCCGTATCTGAATTGTAGTTCTTTGCTGTGGCCGATTTCTGCGTCTGTCATGTTCTGCAGTTCAAGTGAGCCTATAACGTAGTCTTCGTTTCTGTGGGTTTCGAGTATGTACTTGATTTTGGCGCAGTCCCTTGATGCCAACTCTGTGTAGATTGTGCAGTCTCGGCGTGGGTCGATTACGGCTGCTTCACTTCCACTTTGGATGTAGTAGCTGTTGTGAGCTAATCCCTCGGACTTGACAGCTTCAACTTTCACGATTACACCTCCTAATCGCTCCAGTCCAGCAGACGCTTTTCACCCTTAAGGTTCTGAATGTCAGTTATGTCCTCTACTACCTCAACTGTTCCTAAATATTTGCCTGCGGCGTCTCTAACTGCGAAGAATCTGATGTAAATCAGTCGTCCATGCGACGTTACCCAGAAATCAGCCATGCGTTTTTGTTGGGACTTGAAGGCTTCAATTATCTTGTTTACTGTATCCAAGCTTTTTGCTGGGTGGCAATTCTGCACCTTCATGCCGACTACGCCTTTGGTGCGTAAAAAAATCATTTTAGGTGGATTGTTGAAGTAGCGGACGGTTTCGGTGTCGTCGATGAAGGTTATTTCTATGGGTAACGTGTTTAGTAATGGGTTTAGGATGGTTTGATTCAGGCTGCCGAAATCAAACTGGACACTAGTTGGTTGCGACAAAAAAATTCCTCATTATTATAGAATTCTTACTTATGATTTAATCCTTCCGAGACTGACCAAGCAGGATTAATCCTTATAATCTAATGTTCAATTAGTTTGCTTGAGGTAAATCTGTTGGGTCACAATTTGGCTTCTTGGAAACTGCTTGAGGACATGATGCTTGAACTTAAAAAGTCAGGCGTCGCTATTCCCAGTAAAGTTGTTGAGGGTCTCAGATCAGCCAAATCCATGATACAACTCACAAAAACTGAGGGCAGCGGTCACGGGGATGCATTGCAGAAAGCCGAAGAGTACCTTGCCAGTGTTGAAGCTTACGTGATGAATGAAGGCCAAACAGTGTTCGGCTCTGAAAAAGTTGATGAATGGTTATTGCGGCTTGAGGAATCCCGCGCTGAAGCCTGCGAGGATGAGGTTGTGTGTGATAAGTTTGTGGCGGGTGTGCCGCGTGATCAGAAGTGGGTGCGTGTGGAGCCAATGGGTGAATTTACATCAGAGAAAGTGCAGAAGCTTGCGGCTGAGCATGCGATGCAGGTGAAAACGCAGGTTGACGGCAGATTGGTGGTTTACGGTTCAGCTGAGAACCTTAAAGCGTTCCTTAAGGCGTTGGCTCCGGGAAAGTCAAATCCTAAATCAACACGCAAATAAAATCAGCTTAAAACAGCTCGGTTAACGCTTTTCTGGATGAAATAGGGTAAATTTATTAATTCTACATCCACTGCTATTGGTTAAAGGCGAATCAGCAGTTGACTATAACTACTAAACAGAAACGCATAAACCGCATCCAACTCTTAACCGTCGGATTCTACACAGTAACAGGCATACTGCTCTTGGCGTTTTTGCCCTTCACAAGCTTCGCACCGCACATCGGCTTGCTAGGCATAGTGAGTTTAATCACTGCATACAGCGTCTACACAAAGCGTAAGTGGGCTTCATGGCTCGTATTCATCCTTGTTGTAGCTAACACTGTTTTCGCTGGAGTCACGCTGTTTGCCGTAGGATTCAGCAACCTAATCGTTACAGGAATGCTAATACCATACTTGGTTTTCACTTGGGTAGTCACAGTAGAGTATCTGCTGCTAAAAAGAGACTAAACAAAAGTTTAGGCTTTAGCGGCTAATCCGCGAAGCAGCTGAACCATAACCTGCTGGTTCACGTCGATGTACTGCTCGTTTTCCGCTATCTCCACAAAACCGTCAGCTGCGGCTAACGCGGAGACTGCGCCGTCAGCTTCAACTGGGTCGGCTACCAAGCGGCATTCTTCGTCAAACATGAGTTGCACCAGCGTATATGTGCGGCTGCCTTTTGCGCTAAACATTCGTGAACCCGCGATTGCAGGTAGGGATCGCACTCCAGCGGCTGGTCTGCCAGCTAGGCGCTGAACAAGTGTGCGTGCAAAAAGCTGATACATTAGGATAGATGCTGACGGGTTAGTTGGGAAAATGAAAACTGGTTTGTTGCCGACGAAGGCTGTTGCGGTTTGTTTGCCGGGTTTCACTGCGACTCCGTTTACGGTGATTCCGGGTTTGCCTATTTGGTCCACGACTTCGGTTACGTCTGGGTTGTCTGTGCAGATGATCGCCAAATCGGAGCCTGCGATGGCTGCGTTGACTAATCTTGTGACTTCAGTTTTGGCTTCTAGGGCTACGCCGAAGTAAACTGGTTTAGCTCCGCATTCCATCACTGCGGCGCTGAGGCTGTAGCCGTTGAGGTCAAAGCTTTTTCCGGGAGCAAGCGGTTTACCCAGTTCTGTTGCTTCTTCGCTGACTGTGAGTATGGCGACCATTGGGATTTTCTGGACTTTAACGTAGCTGAAGCCCAACGCGGCTAGGATGCCGATTTCTGTGGAACCCAGCACTTGGCCCTTTTTGAGCAGGAGTTGCCCAGTTTTGAGGTCGTATCCTGCGCTTTGGATGTTCTCGCCTGCTCGGGCTGCAGTGTAAACTTGGAGGGTGGTGTCTTCGCGTTCTGCATCTTCGAGTGGTATAACTGCGTCTGAACCCTTTGGGAGAACTGCGCCTGCGGCAACCTCAACTGCTTCGCCGTCTGCAAGCGGCTGCGTGGGGGTTTCGCCTACGTTTATGGTTGCGGCGACTGTGAGTGTGACTGCTTGCTCATCGTTTGCCGCTGAGGTGTCGGCTGATTTCACTGCGTAGCCTGCAACGCGTGCGCTGCCAAACATGGGGATGTCAAATGGTGCCGTGACGTCTTGGCTGAGGACTCGGTTGTACGATTCCAGCAGTACAGCTTCCTCTTCTCCAAGCATAGGGGGTTTAAACTGTGATTCGATGGTGTGTTTGGCTTCTTCAAAGGTTAACAGTTTACGGCTCAATGCACTTCACACAAGAGTAGGAGAGAAGGGCTAACGCCTAAAAACGTATCGAACTTGGCTGTGATTTTTTTCTAGACCCCCTTATTTAAAGCAGCAATGATAAGTTGAACCTGTGTTTGAAAACAGTGCGGCTAGACCTACCTCCTCAGAAGTACCTCCTCTCCCTATCTACGCGTTTTTGATGTCCTACAGACACCCCTTATAGTTTATACAGGATTTCTATTAGAACAGTTAAGGTAAAACAGCTATAGATTCAGAGAAATAATATTTTACAAATGGCTGTAAACGATAAAGGTTAAGCTTGCGTAGCGTTAACCGCCACGTCAAAGCTGTAGCTGAAACCTTCATGGTTCTGCAGTGCCCCAAAGTTGCCGCCGGTGCCAGTCATCACTACACTTAGCGACAGCCACACATACTCGCCTACGCCGACAACGCCGCCTGTAGCCATTTTGTCGCGGCCCATCCAGCCGTCCACTTGACTGCCCCACACAGCGGGATTAACTGAGCTGCAGGTAGAAGTTAACACAACATCCGCGGGAACACTCACATTCGCCAGCGACGCATTAACGATAAACGGCACCTCACCGTCGTTTCTAACAACAATCACGCCCGAAGCGTAACCCATAGGCGGCGCACCTAAACCGCTCTGCACATTGACAGGCACACCGTTAACGTCAAGGTTAGTAGCGCCATAAATTGAGGGTGCATTAGTTTGATGCAGATTGTAAGCTGATCCGTTGGGGTACCATAAAGAGAACCTTACTTCTTGTACAGCGGGCGGCGGTAGGGTTGGTGCAGTTGTTGCTGGGGTCACTGTAGGAGTCGGTGTTGGGTTTGTGTATGTTTTTGTTATATGAATGGTCTGGCCCTGCTGCAGCGCCGCCAAAGCGAACGGAGCCGCAACAGCCACAAGCAGCACTAAAGCCGCTATCAGTGTCAATTTTCTCTTCAATTCTGTCTCTCCGATCGGTCATGTATCGATTTGATTAAATAAAAGACGGTGTGACTGCGTGGCTGAGACAACATTTACTGAATTGATTACTATGAAGGTCGAAAAAATGATGCTTTTGTGCGCAATTGGTATTTATAGCCAGACGAAGCATACTTTCAGAATATTCTCTGGCGGGGTAATGTACATGCAGACACAAATCAATGCGCAAGCAATACTGGCGACCTTGAAGGATACGCTGTCCCTGCCTAGACTCGTGAAAGTCGGCGCAGACGCTTTCGAAACGCTTGTCGTCACAATTCTTTCCCAGAATACCGCCGATGCCAATACGGAGCGTGCCTACCGGAAACTCTCTGAGCGCTTCAAAATATCCCCCGAGGTGCTGGCGAAGGCGGAAATAGGTGAAATCGAGGACTGTATCCGCGTTGCCGGTTTGTACCAGAGTAAAAGCCGCGCTATACAGGCAGCCTCAAAGATCATTCTCGAGAAATTCGGCGGCAACCTAAACTCAATCCTCGCGTTGCCGGTTGAAGAGGCAAGACGGACATTGATGGAGATGCCCGGAGTCGGACCGAAAACAGCCGACGTTGTCCTCATGTTCTCCGCCGGCAAACCAACGATCCCCGTGGACACCCATGTCAACCGTGTTTCCAAGCGGCTGGGATTGGCACCTGCAAAAGGCGACTACGAAGCCGTCCGATGCAGCTTGCAGTCACATTTCCAGCCGAAAGACTACGCTTTGGTGCATATGCTGCTGATTTCGCATGGCAGAAAAACCTGCAAAGCACAGAAACCCCAATGCAGCGCCTGCCCTGTGAGCGACGTTTGCCCATCAAAGGGAGGATCGGCATGAGCGGAGCCAACCTAAACACCAAACCAGCCACAGCAACCCCCGCCCCCACAGGCCTGAAATTGCCCGCTGAAGTCCTCGAGTACTTCCCCTACACCGCAGCTAAGCCCCATCAGGACGAATTCATAACACAGGTTAACAAGGCAGTGAACGACCGCAAATCCATACTCATCGAGGGCAGCAACGGTCTGGGGAAAACCATTTCAGCGCTCTCCGCGTGCCTGCCTGTGGCGATGAAGAAGAACCTCAAAATCCTCTACGTTGCCCGTACCCACCGCCAGCACGACCGCGTCATCGACGAACTCCGCGCAGTCTACAAGCGCCGCCCCGTCACAGGCGTCTCAATCCGGGGACGCAACGAAATGTGCCTAAACGCATTCGCCGAGAAAGGCGCATTCGACTCAAAATCGCTAATGGAAGTATGCGAACTCCTCAAAGCCAAAGGCAGATGCCCATATTACCGTAACGTGGAGAACCGCAGCTACGAGTACCTTCAGCTTTCAGCGCAAGTCGCAATGAAACCATACATGGGCTCAGAAATCCTGCGCGTCTGCAAGAAGATGGAGATTTGCCCCTACGAGCTCATTAAAGGCGCAACACACGACGCCCGTGTTATTGCACTGAGTTATCTCTACGTGTTTGACTCTCAGATCCGTACACCATTCCTTAAAAATCTGGAAACTGAACTTTCAAAGATTATACTCGTAATAGATGAAGCGCATAACCTGCCGGAAACTGCTGTGGATATTTCAAGCAGTCAGCTGACGCTTTTCATCCTAAAGCAGGCGGAGATGGAGGCTGAACGCTTCGCCTACAAAGACATCGAGCAATTCACCCATTATTTACGCAACGAAGTCGACAAACTCACTGACAAGATCAGTAAAGAGGAAATAATCGACCCAGACCGTATCCTTGGCATAGTGGAGAAGGGCGGTATAGGTAAACCCCGCGACTTCTTCATCCACATGCATGAGGCAGGCGTCGCCATCAAAAAGGCGCTGCTGGCCGATGGCAAAAACCCAAGAAGCTACGTTAACGCCACAGCGGATTTCCTCACCAAATGGCTGGACACCACCAACGACAACTCCTACATCAACGTAGCAAGCAAATACATCAACAAAGAAGGTAACAAAGCCGCTAAACTCGAAATCGTCGCCTTAGACCCAGCGAAAATCACTGAACCCGTCCTCTCACAGACATATGCAAACGTCATAATGTCGGGTACGCTACAGCCGCTGGAAGCCTACGCACGCATAAACAAGCTCCCAGAATCCACCGTGCGTTACCTTGCGCAGTCACCGTTCCCCAAAGAGCACGTTTTCTCGGCCGTATGCTTAGGTGTCTCTACTTCAATGGAGATGCGTACGCCTAAAAATTATCAGATCATGATTGACCGCATAAACGAAGTCGTCAACAGCACGCCAACCAACACGGGCATCTTCACCGCCAGCTTCCAAGTCCTCAACTCGCTGCTGTCGGCAGGATTGGAAGATCAACTACTGAAGCCTCTATACTGGGAGAAAAGCGGCATGAGCAGCAAAGATAACGAGAAGCTGGTGTCAGAATACAAAGCCTGTGGTGATAAGGGCGGCGCGGTCTTCCTCGGAGTGCAGGGCGGCAGAACCTCTGAAGGCGTAGATTTCCCCGGTAACCAGATGAACAGCGTGGTCGTCGTAGGTATCCCCTATGCTGAACCAACCCCACGCGTTCGTGCACAAATCGATTACTACGAGAGCCGCTTCCCCGGCAGAGGACGCGAATACGGCTACATCCTGCCCGCTATGAAGAAAGCATGCCA
Source organism: Candidatus Bathyarchaeota archaeon (assembly GCA_012515445.1). GTDB lineage: Archaea > Thermoproteota > Bathyarchaeia > Bathyarchaeales > Bathycorpusculaceae > Bathycorpusculum. The sequence continues at coordinate 26,579 of JAAYYI010000013.1, forward strand.
AGCAGCCGGCAGACCCATCCGCACACTCGACGACAGAGGCGCAATAATATTCCTCGACAACCGCTTTGCTTCCGCTTACACGAAAAGCTTCATACCCTCATGGGTGACAAATGGAATGAAAACCATACCTGACAAGCCGGGGCTACTAGCCGACGCAGTCCGCGCCTTCTTCTGCAGTCAGGTTTGACCTTGGACTTCCCGCAGCTTGCGATCCAAGAGAACTTTTCCGAAGACCAACCGCACAGGCTTCTTGGAAACCGCCGTCTCAATTTTCAGGGTGTACCTCTCGATGTTTATTTCCCGCAGGACGCCGACGCCGAGGAATTTTGTGCCGTAATGGTATAAGCCGACGAGGATTCCCCTATCCGGGCTCTGGGTTTTCGGCACGCCGTTTCTTGGCTCCACAACAAGCTGACTGACCGGGATGCAATGCAGCTTCGAGTGCCTGAGGTATCGTGTATAGGTTTGTTCCCGCAGGGCTTTGCGTTTCTCTGGACTCCTCTCCGATGCCGTGCCGGCTGACTCAACGGTCATTACTCCTGCTCCGCCGAGATACGACATGATCTCCGCAACTTCGCCTTTGCCTTCTATGCCTATAACCATGTTGGGTTTCAGTTCTTTTATAAGCGTCAACTTGTACCTGAGCGCCGCTTCGCCGATGACAAACCCATCAGTGTTAATCAAGATATAATCCGGCTGCCGCAGGTTAATTTCAGTTAGCATAGCGGTTAAACCTTCAACAGCTTTTGCGCCAGCATTTACGGGTGAAGTAACACCGACGAAATAGCCGTTTTCCAGCTTCAGGTTGCTTAGTTCGGTGACGGGTTTGCTTGTTATCGAGTAGCCTATGGTAGCTGAGGGCCCGATGTCTGATTGCCCTAAATCGCCGTCCAATACTGCGACGCTGCAGGCGTTTTTGCCTAAAAGTAGCCTGTTAAGGAGGTAAGTGAGGAAGCTACTTTTACCTGCATCTGAAGCGCCAAGCACCATAATGGTGACTGTCTTTACTTGCCTGTTTTGCAGGTCCTCTATGACTGGGAAGGGCTTATTCCACGACTGCGGTATCGTGCTGCCTTCAGTCTCTGTGACAGTTGCGCCTGCGCCCAGCAGCAAATTGAGCGTTAAAGGTTCAGTGGCGTAGAAGGGTTTGCGTTTACCCTCCCGGATTATAACCCGCTGTGTTGGCGTAAGCGGTTTGCCGAAAACTTCAGCTTTCCCAGACGCCACCACCACGCGTGCAGGGCCATCCACAAGCAGCGTATTATTCGTCGGCACTGTCCTCTGCATACGGTTTCCCCCTAGCTAATAGGCGCCCCTTTCTTCCCGCTATACGAATAGCTGACGATATGTGCCTGAACTTTCTGCTATGCATAGTAAGAGGCCGATTAGTTCCCATTTCGCCGACCACTTCAAGATTAACTTGCAAGGGCAGCGCCTCATTGAGATCATGGAGCAGCTCCCGATACACTGGCACGCCGTTGCCGATTTTGACAGTGACGGATGTAACAGCGAAGTCTACGCATTTTAGGACCTTAAGAATGCCGTTGATTAACTCGCGGCTGCTACTACAGTTCGCTTCCTCAATGACTTTTCCATCTGCCAGTACAGCTAACCCGTTAACTTCGCCGGGGTCAATGCCTACAACTATGTGATCGTAGGTTTCTTTGCCTAAAAGAAGCTTCTTAACCTCCAAGATCAATACGTCAAGCTCGGATTCTTCTCCGTGGAAAACAAGGATTCTATGGTTACTTACCTTATCCTTTTCTTGCTCGGTGGTGATCACAAGTTTTGCCCTTGACGGAACCGGTTGCCCCGGGATCAAACTATAGAAGCTGATACCGTTATCCCGTAGAGCGTTTACTATGAGATAGTAAGCTTTCCCCTGCACCGTAGCAACGGCGACTCTTCCCTTCATGGCGCAAAAATCCTGACGATTAGTTTAAGTGCAAAACAGATTATTATCTTCAAACTAATAATGCTTGACGTGGATGGTTATGGCGCAAATACAGACGGGCTGCAACTGCATTGACCAAAAAATAGGTGGCGGCATCAACCCCGACAGCATCACACTCATATACGGCGAACCCGAAACAGGCAAATCCACCTTAGCGATGCAATGCGCCGTTAACTGCGCGGTCCAAGCAGGCGGAAAAATCCTCTACATCGACTGCGATAACACATTCTCAACCGAGCGACTCGCAACGATCGCAGGCTGGGACTTCGAAGCCGTTGCGGAACGCATCGTGCTCTTCAAACCCAAAGACTTCCGCGAACAAACCGCGCTTTTAGACCACATAGAAAACTACCTTGACAATGTTAAGCTCATCGTAATTGACACCGTAACCTCGCTTTACAGCGCAAGAGCCGCGGAGTCACCTAAGGCGTTTAGCACAAACCGAGAATTAAACCGCCAACTCGCGCTACTCGCTGAGCAAGTTAAAGTCAAAAAGATACCGCTTATCATGACAAGCCAAGTGCGCAGCGTAATAAGCGATCAATCATCAACTGTTCGCCCAGTCGCCACCCGGGTATTGCAGTTCTGGGCTGACAACATAATCTTCCTTAAACCCACAGAGTTACCCCAAACAGTCAGAGTAATAGTTGAGAAACCCGTATCCACCGCTTCTGCAGCGCAGGCAGTGTGCTACGTACTTATAGGGGAAACTGGATTAAGAGATACACAACTCCTCTAAAAACCGGTTGAACACAATCGATGGATATCGCCCTGATAATCGCTCAAGCTCTCATATTCATTTTCCCAGCTTACTGCGCCAACGGGACACCAGTGCTTGCAGGCGGCGGAACAAAGATGGATTTCGGCCGAAACTTTGTCGATGGTAAACGCATCTTTGGCAACAACAAGACCTTCCGGGGATTCTTTTTCGGTTGGGGCGTGGGTTTGCTTGTCGGTTTAATCGAGGGTTTTGTTTTCGGTTTCGATAGGGTTCCAGTAATTTTCAGTCTAATAGTTCCTCTTGGGGCACTGCTGGGTGACCTGCTGGGTGCATTCATAAAGCGCAGGCTGGATATTGCTCCGGGCGGGTTGCTGCCGGTTGTGGATCAACTGGACTTTGTAATCGGAGCAGTTGTGTTCGCTGTTCCGTTGGCTCTCTCAGGTGTGATTGTGTTGAGTTGGGAAGTGGCGGTTACGGTGTTGTTGATTACGCCGCCTATACATTTGCTTACCAACTATGGCGCGTACAAGCTGAAGCTCAAGAAGCACCCGTGGTAAACTGAGTTCTTTTCTTTTTTGCAGCGTAAAAGATAGCTTATATGCCGTAAGTTAGGTAGACTTAAAACGGAAAAATTAGCCATAAAACAAAAAATTAAAAGAAGCTAAATTTTGTTTAGCTTTTACGCGCCTTTGATGCTGATTGAGCCCTCGAGGAATATGTATGAGAGCAGCACGAAGGCGACGCCGACGATCATCAGCATGTATGCCTGACGTGGCTTATACGCGCTTTTAGTGCTCTGGTACATAGCGAGTAACCCGAAGAAACCTAACGCGTAGAGCGCGACTGATATGATTGTGTCGCCGATGAATTGGTTGCTGATGTCCGGGTATAGGAAGTAGAATGTACTTCCAGTGTAGTATGACGGCAGGATATCTCCCTGTACAATCCCGATCGAGGTGAAGACGCCGCCTCCGAAGAGGAAAATCGCGTAAGCCATACCGATTACTGTGATAACTGAAATTGTGGGGGTGTTGGTTGCTGCTTTGCGGAACCATCTGCTAAGTGAGAATGAGACGTCTTCAGATCTTTTCTTAATTTTACCGGACATTACTGTTCCTCTTCCTCAATTATGTGCTTTGCTACTTCTTTAGCCCATGATCCAGTTAATGAATTTTTCTGAATCTGCCCTAGATATTCGCTCCACGTGACCTCAGATGCCTTCAGCCAAACCTTGTACTTCTCCACTATATTCTGGTACGCTTTAAGGTGCAGTTGACAGTATCCCTTATCCTGTGCTTCTCGGCTGCAGATTTTGCACTTCAACTTTTAGCTGCCACTCCTTTACTGCTGCATTTCGGGTTAATACAGATGCGCCAGGGCTTTTTTCCCTTCACGTAGATTGAGACAACTGGGGCACCACAGCTTGCACAGGACTTCGATAGCGGTTTTATTGTCCCCATCTGCGGAAGCGGGTACGTGACGCTGCATTTGGCTTTAGCGAAGTTACTGCATCCGACGAAGCGTTTGCCACTGGCCTTCGAAGTAATAACTACGAGTTGGCCTTTGCAGTTCGGGCAGGTTCCGACGCCCTTATGTTCGGATTTACTGCGCTGGACCGCCTGAGTCAACTGTGCTCCCACAGCATACTCTTTACTTTTCAACTCAGATGTAACCACCTTAAGCCGCTCCATCGCGTCCGCCAGAACTGTGTACTTCGTCTCTTTACCCCTCTGTATAGCTTCCATTTTCTCCTCAAGTGAGCGTGTCATATCCGGGGACACCACCGTGGGACAGTACTTCTCAAGCACCTCAGTCACCTCAAAGCCCAGGTCGCTTACTGATAGTTTGTCTGTTCCCATCAGGTACTTTCGCTCCTGAAGAGTCTCGATTATGGCGGCGCGGGTGGCTTTAGTGCCGATTTCCTCCTTCTCCATTTTAAGCAGTAAGCTACGCGGATTGTAACGTGGAGGCGGCTGAGTGAAATTCTGCTTCAACGTAACCTTCTTCACATCAACCGCTTGACCTTCATACAGCTGGGGCAGAACGTCGTCTTTAACCTGTACATATGGCCTGTAGAGGTGGAACCAGCCTTCGAGCAGTGTTCTTGAAGCGGTAAAGTGGAATGCGTAGCCGTTGAGGTTGACTGTTACGGTGACGTTTTGACGTATGGCGGGGTCGCCGAAGACCGCGAAGAACCGTTTGACTACGAGGTCAAAGACACTTTTTGATTGAGCATCTAGGGGTTTCTGCGGTAGATTTCCCGTTGGGTAAATAGCTGGGTGTGCTGAATCCTCTTTTTTGCCCTCGTTCGGCTTTAAATTCGCCTTAGCCAGGAGTTCGGCTGTGTGTTTAGTGTAAGCTGGGTCTCTGCTGAGGCTCTTTAGTATGTCCTGATAGCCTATTGACGGCGGCAGTTTCTGGCTGCTTGTTCTGGGGTAAGAAATCAAAGCGTCCACGTAGAGGCGTTGCAGAATCTGCGAGGTGCGCAGAGGCGTTAAGTGGAAGAGTTTGTAGGCTTCACTCTGGAGCGCGCCTAAATCAAACGGCGACGGCGGGTTAACCAGCACGTCGGTTTGGTCGATTTTCTCTATTTTACCCTTCTTGGTTTTGCAGGCTTCCTTTACTTTATTTGCCTCTGCAAGTGTCTCAAAGGTTTTCTCAAAAGTTACATCTACAATGAAATCTCCGATTGCAATCTTAGCGGTTAGTGTCCAGTAGGGCGTGGGCACGAAGGCTTGGATCTCTTTCTCCCGCTCCTCTAAGAACCGCAGGGTTGGCCCCTGAACTCTGCCTGTGCTAAGCGTGGTGTATTGGCCGCTGAATTTTTTAGCCGCTTGGGTGAGTGCACGTGAGAGGTTTATGCCGTATAGCCAGTCGACTTCATGGCGTGTCAGCCCTGCCTGCACAACTTCAAAATCGAGCTTGGGCATGAGGTGCCTGTATGCTTCTTGGAGCTCCTTCTCGGTGAGGGTGGAGTACTTCATGCGTTTTGCGATGTTCTGTTTTTCTCCGCAGGCGTACTTCAGAATGCTGTAACCTATTATGCTGCCCTCAATATCGTAGTCGCAGCCGTTGACGAATGCATCAGCGCCTTTAGCTAAGTCAGATATGGCTCGAAGCCAAGTTCTGATTCTTGAAGCTCCCTTTTCAGCAAGGTACTTGGGTACCCACTGGTAGTCGAAAACGGGATAATCACGGGTTCTCTCTTTACTGGTGACAGTGTAGAGGTGCCCCAGTGCAGGTACAACTACTATGTTTCCATCTCGGTAGGCTTCATAGTATGGGACACCGTTAGCGAACGCTTTTTTTGGTTTTCCATAGGCGTCCAGCGCGATTGCTATTCTGTTCGCTGCATCTGGTTTCTCGGTTATTAGAAGGGTATACTTCTGCAACGCTTGATACCTATCTTGAACACTTTGAGATTCGACTATAAATTAAAGCTTTCAGTGTACAACTGGAAAGTTTATTCGAGGTTTTTTAGCAACCAATAAATAAGTCATGAATATGTAACTATCGGGGGTAAATGTGGATGCCGCAACGTGTTATTTGTCATGATTGTCGTCAAGTTTTATATGAGGGTGCGGAGCTTAAGCCGCCTGACGAGATTATTCAGGGCTGTCAAGGTAAATGCCCGAAGTGTGGTAGAAAACTTTCGCTTCTGCCATTAGACGTCGCAGTTAAACCTGTGAGTAGACGCAAAAACTAACCTTGTCTATTCCCAGAAGCAGCGGTTTGTGTCACAGTTGAGTTGAGGCTTCAATTCATCGTCTCCACCTTGAATCTGTTGTTTGATTGAGGAGTTTAGCCTTTTCTCATATTTTCCTTGGTTTATAACCTATTTCTCCAAGAGGCTGTCCATATGGAGTATTTTTTAGTCAAAAACCCCCTGATTAAACAATCATAAAAGTTAGAGCCAGATTAGCGAAGTTTTGGAAAGCCATAAATAACGCACCCATGTGTAAAATAGTACCATATAAAACATTGAAGAGATGGCTTAAAGTGGGGGAAACTCTAAACGACCGACTTAGCAAAGGAAGATTTGGCATCTCAGTAAGTCACGGTACAATCTTAGCTTTTGCGGCATTAATTCTGATTCTCGTTATCGCATTCACCATTCGTGTTCTGCCCCTTAGGTGGGAGAACCTCGCTGCAGGTACAGCATACCTCAACGAGTTCGACCCCTATTACCAGATAAGCATCACTAGGCATATGCTTGACAACGGTTTACTGTCACCCTACACAGAGCACTGGATTAACTACATGAAATGGTTCCCTGATGGACTAGATATGTCCAGTTCACTGCCTGCTCTACCAATGACGGCGGCAGTACTATACAGCGTTGTCTCAGTATTCGGTCAAGTAGACCTGATGACTTTCTGCTCTATACTCCCAGCAGTAATAGCTGCATTATCCTGCTTCATCATGTACTTTATAGGTAAAGACTTCGGCGGCAGAGCAGTCGGTTTATTCTCTGC
>JAAYYI010000096.1 GCA_012515445.1 Candidatus Bathyarchaeota archaeon
ATAACGCCTCTAACACGCAATCCCTTGACTGATCAGGCGCTTTTGGGCAGAATTATTCGATTGTTTGCAGAAAAGCCAGTTATCAGCGGGTCCGATCTAAAAGAGAGTTTAGCTGATAGCCAAAGCGAGCTGCGAGTAATCCTTGACACATTAACCGTGGAAGACCAGAGCAGAATATGGAGTATGCTGCAAACGCCTTACAGGTTAAGCGTCAGCTACAGCGTCTATCCTGTTGAGATAGAAGCAGATACAGCCAAGGTTGTGGTTTCAAGCAGAGACACTGCGTTAGCCGCTGGTCTAGCTAAAAAAGGGAAAAGCGCCTGATTAGGCGCATCTATTCTATTTTCTGTAATCTTTTACAGGGGTAAGTGGAACCGTAAAAGTCTCAAGTACGCCTTCCACTAAACGTATTTTGTCACCGACGAAGTGAAGGGCGTTTGCGTTTGAGTCTGCCTGGAAGAGTACCGCGAAGTCCCATTCGCCGAAGACTTGGTAAGCTTCTTCTAGTTTCACTCCGGTTATTGGGTTTTCGCTGAATTCCATCAGGGGTTCGTATAGTTTGGCAGCCATGTTTGGGCTGATCTTAATGAATGCAAGATACTTCTGGTTAGAACTACTCACAGATTTGCACCACAATACTTTCTTCGTTGTTTATCCCTAAAAATGTACTGCTCAAACGCCGGCTCGTTTGCTTGTCTGTGACTGTACTGCCGCTACCACATACCCTTAATTTCCATTTTTGATGTAGGTATTCTTGTCGGTTCAAAACGAGTCGTTTGGCAGATAAACCTGCAGCCGCAGAAAGGCTCCGTTCTGGTTATGCACTATGGGGCTTAGGCTCCCAAAGGTGTATCTCTAAGACATCCTTATGCGGCTGATTAGGGTAGTCTGTCAAACGGCACCTATCTTGATTTTATTGGGTTAAAGATGGCGCTGCAAAAGTTATCTTCAGCAAAATATATGTTTGCCGCATCTTGGATGTCACTTATAGTTACCGCTTTTATCTTTTCCACATAATTTTTCAGGGCACACTCGTTTCTATGCTGCATCTCCATGAACATGATGATTTCATAGCAATCATGAGGATTATCCATGCCACGAAGAACGCCGCCAAGCATTATCTGCTTAACTCTTTCTAGTTCCTCATGTGTAATGTTTGTTTCCCGCAGCTTGGATATTTCTTTAAAGATTAATGCTCTTGTTTTGTCTACTTTATTGTTGTTTACTGCACAGTTAATGCTGAAGTAGCCGAAGTCTCTGCCTTTACAGTGAGCCGAACTAACATCATATGTTACTGCATATTTTTCGCGCAACTCAGTAAACAGCCGGGAACTTGTTCCTCCGCCAAGCAGCGTACTAATCAAATCCAATGCAGGCGTATCCTTATGACTGGAGTTGACGGTTCTTGCTCCCATGCAAAGGTAAGTCTGTGTTATCCCCGATTTTTCCTCAACAATTAACGGCTTAGGTTTAGTCATTTCAATCGGCGGCACAGTTCTTTCTGGAGCGCCTTCGCCACGTTTGTCTCTAAAACCATCAAGCGTTTCCTCCAAATTATCCTCCGATACGTTGCCCGAGAGCACCAGAAGCATATTCTGGGGAACATAGTTTATTCTGTGTGCATCAACCAATTGTTGGAACGCCAATTTTTTTACTGTTTTTGGGTACCCGCCGACTGGAATATGGATCGGATGTTTCCTGTAGAGTTTTTCTAGAAGTAACTCCTCTATCTTAACGGAGGGATCATCTTCGACTTCAGCTAGCTCGTTTAGTATAATTTTGCGTTCGGTCTCAAATTTGTCAGCGCTGAATTCTGTGCCGAAGAACAATTCAGAGAGAATCGATGCTGCTTCCGACAGATTCTGAGGCGTAACATCCATTGTACCTACGACTTGTTCTCTGTCGGTGTAAAAATCGAGAATTCCGCCGTGATCCTCAACTTTTCGGGATAGCTTTATGCGTTGATCTGAGCCGCCTGCAAGCATGTGCTCAAGGAAATGTGCGATTCCCGCCTGGTCTTTTTGTTCCTGATTTGACCCGAATTTTACGCCTACAGATAGCTGGGCTGTATTGGCTGGTTGCCGCGGGTAAAGCAGCACTGTTAAACCGTTCGGGAGTATTTTGCGTTTCCAGATCAGGTTCGCTGACATAGCTCACATTGGGTACTATGAATCTAAAAAACCTATAGCACATCTTTAAGCCAATTTAGCTTTGCCTGGTGCATAGGCTATGTTTGTTTGTACTTTTCTAACTTGTCTTTTAACTCCATAATTTTAGCTTGCATGTCGGGTTCACCGCAGACATCAGCGAAAACCATCATGTTAACGAAGAAGGAGAAGTCAACTGGATCAGTGTCTTTAGGTATATCTCCGTAAGCAGCGGCTTTTCTCATCATCTTGTTCTGTATGCTGTTGTAGATTGTGAAGGCTTCTGTTAGGCTTGGGTTTTTCGGAGTGAAATTGAAGTACTGTTTAGGTGCGAAGTAAGCGGCGGTTGAGCGGTAGAGTTTCTTTACTATTGTTACCGTTTTTTTGGGTGCCTGTTAGTTCGATAAGTTGGGCTTTTTCAAGTTTCTGAATTCGCCGCCAAACTTTAAGGGTTGGCAGATTGAACTTTATGGCTAGGTCGGATACGGAGAGATCGGTGTTTACTAGTTCCCGCAGAATGGTTAGGTTAGTTGGGTCTGAGATGAGGTTTTGGCCTTCTTGATTTAGGAACCTTATGAGTTTCATAGAATGAAAACGGTTTCACCTAATTTATATAGTTATTCTATACATTCAGAAAACGGGTGTACGCAATATGATTGAAGCAGAAAACCTCACTCGAACATTCGGCAGCTTAACCGCCGTAAACAACCTAAATCTCCACATTGACAAGGGCGAAGTCTTCGGATTTCTAGGCCCAAACGGTGCAGGCAAAACAACCACAATCCGTATGCTAGCCTGCCTTATTGCACCCACAAGAGGCACAGCAACAGTTGCAGGCTACAACATCCAAAAAGACCCACTTAAAGTAAGGCAATCAGTCGGCATACTAACAGAGAATCCAAGCCTATATGAACGATTATCGGCTTATGAGAACATGGATTTCTTTGCGCAGGCATACGGAGTCACTGACCTAGTTGAGCGCCGAAAACGCATTCAAGAACTGCTCGAGTTCTTTCACCTCTGGGAACGCAGAAACGACAAGGTTGCGGGTTTCAGTAAGGGCATGAAGCAGAAACTCGCTATCGTACGTGCAACCGTGCATCGTCCACCTGTGATGTTTCTGGATGAACCGACTGCAGGTTTGGATCCGCAGTCAGCTAAGGAAATCCGTGATATGATGGCGGAGCTTAGTGTGCATGAGAAGTGCACGATATTGCTGTCGACGCATCATTTGGAGGATGCCGAGAAGCTCTGTAACCGTGTGCTGATCATGAATAAAGGCAGCGTGCTTCTGGTTGGATCTCCTGATGAGCTTCGGCAGAAAACTAACGAGAAACCAATGGTTGAGATTGCGTTAAAACAGGTTTCCTCTAAAATACTCAAAACACTTGACGGTGTCATGGCAGCTGAGGGGGTTAAGCAGCAGGAAAACAGGCTGCTGATAAGCGTAAAAGACACAGCGACGGCAACACCTGAAATCGTCCGCTCGATTGTGGCGGCAGACGGCGACGTGCTCGCAGTTAACGCACTTAAGCCTTCGCTGGAAGAAGCCTACCTCAAATTAATCAAGGGAGGAGAAAAGCAATGAACATGAGCAAAGCATGGCTTGTATTCAAAAAAGACTGGACTGAAATAAAACGCAACTGGCAAGTACTCCTGCCGATAATCATAGTGCCAATCATATTCTCAGTTGTATTACCTGCAATAGTACTTGGAATCTCGGGAACACCCATCGAGGATTCGCAGAGCGGCGACTTCGATACCCTAATCGGTATATTGCCGCTGGATGTTCAGGCTCAATTATCCAATTTCAACCCAAACCAGATAATGGTGTATATCATGGTGCTGTACTTTTTTGCGCCGTTCTTTCTGATTATTCCGGTAATGGCTTCCAGTGTCTTGGGTTCGGATAGTTTTGCTGGTGAACGCGAACGTAAGACTATTGAGGCGCTGCTGGCGACACCGTTGTCTGATAGTGAACTCTTCATGGGTAAAGTGCTTGTTAGCTTCATTCCTGCGATGCTGGTTACGTTCGTATCGTTTGGCATCTACACAGTCTTAGTCGATGTGATGACGTATAGCATGTTTAACGGTATACTGCTACTGCCGAACCTGAACTTCCTGATCATAATCTTAGGCGTTGCTCCAGTGTTGGCGCTCTGCAGCATAGGCTTAACAGTGATGATTTCCGCGAAAGTTAAGGGCTTCAAGGAGGCACAACAGATCAGTGTTCTGCTACTCATTCCGGTGCTGGGTTTAGTGTTTGGTCAAATCTCAGGGCTGCTTGTGCTGGGACCGCTGGTGCTTGCCTTATTAATCGGATTGTTTGCAGTCATCGATGTAGTTGTGTTCTACCTCGGCGTAAAAGTGTTCCAGCGCGAAGAGATCCTATCAAAACCGGCTTAGCAAACTGTAGCCAGATGGGCTTCCAAGCCCTATTTAACTTTTTTAAAAAGAGCGGCTGCTCTTAGATAGGTACCTACAGACTGGGTTTCAAGCAATAGTTGGGCTCAAAGTTAACACTATATATAGGGAGGGGATACCTCGCAAGAGCAGCTAAAGGTCTTTTTTTATAGGGGATAAGAAGTACTCTTCGAGCAACAGAAACTTGCTTCCGAAACCTATAATTCCTAAAGCCACAGAAGTATTCATTGGCAGAGGCGAAGAGGATGAGCAGTGAAGATCAACCTCGATGCATGTACTGCGGCAACTTTATCGATGACTGTAACTGCGTGTGCCCATACTGCGGCGAATACGTCGAGTGCACCTGCTGTATAGGCGTTGATAAGGCTGCTGGCGGCGGATAGCCACTGAAAACGAACTATTTCTAAGGTTTGAGGACAAAGATGGTAATTGAAAGTATAAACTGGATGGCCGGTGGACCACAAGGAAGCGGCGTAGATACAGCATCCACCATATTCGGAAGAGCATGCGGCTACGGAGGACTCTATGTCTACGGCAGACGCGAATACCACTCTAACATTAAAACTCTACATAGCTACTTCCACCAGCGAGTGTCCAAGCAGCCGACGCTGGCAAATATCAGCGATGTAGATTTGCTTGCAGCTTTTGATGCTGAAACCGTGGTGCGTCATGTCGGCGAAGTCGTGAGTGAAGGCGGCTTAATCGTTGACTCTCGAGACCTCAATGTTAACGTGCTCAAAGATATTGCTACTTTTAGCGAAGAATACAAAGCTCAAATCCGAAGCTTCCAGAAAGATAACGGTGTAGGCGATACAATTGCGGATTTCTTGAGCTATGCAAAGAATAAACAGATCCAAATTTATGAAGTGCCATACATGGAATTGCTCCAGCAGATTGGCAAACAACTAAACATAGAAAAAATCAGTATGCTCACAAAGATGATCAATGTCTTAACCATCGGCGTATCTTTTGCCCTCCTAAAGTACGACCGCAAACTAGTACAGGACGCAATCAAAGCCACCTTCCACGAAAAAATCGCCGACATGAACTTAACTGCAATAAACGCAGCCTACGACTACACGGAAAAAACCTTTGACGCTAATAAATTCAAGTATAAACTCGAAAAGCTCCCCATAACCGAGTCACGCATATTCTTAACGGGTAACCAAGCGGTTGCAATGGGCAAAGTGCTTGGCGGATGCCGAGTCCAAACATACTATCCAATTACGCCAGCTGCAGATGAAAGCGAATACTTGGAATCTCATGAATTACTGAAAACCCGGAACGGGCAGCAAGAATCAATACTTGTACTTCAAACAGAAGACGAAATCGCTGCGGTGAACTCAGCTTCAGGCGCATGCTTGGCAGGGGCACGTGCCGCCACAAGCACATCCGGCCCGGGTTTCTCGCTGATGGCGGAAGGCTTAGGTTGGGCAGGCAACAACGAAGTGCCTTTGGTCATCACGCTTTACCAGCGTGGCGGGCCAGCAACTGGGCAACCGACCCGGCATAGTCAGCAAGACCTCCGGTTTGCGATGCATGCAGCGCACGGTGAATTCGCCAGAATTATCGTTGCCTCAGGCGACATAGAAGAATGCTTCTTTGATGCAGCGGAAGTTTTCAACTTGGCAGAAAAATATCAGATGCCTGTTATCCACTTGCTTGACAAAGGAATGGCCAACTCATCCCAGACTTACCCAATTTTTGACTATAGTAAGGTGAAGATAGACCGTGGATTAATCGTCGGCGAAAAAGATCTCGAAGGCAAAGTCTATAGGCGGTTCCAGTACACAGACACAGGCGTCTCTCCCCGTGCATTCCTTGGTACAAAAAATGCTGTTCAATGGTACAGCGGCGATGAGCATAACGAGATGGGCAACATAAACGAGGAGCCCATTAACCGCAGAAAGATGATGGATAAACGAATAGGCAAACTGGCTATTGTAGACAAAGAGGTGCCTGCTGAGTTTAAATTTAAAGTCTACGGCGATATAGGCTCAGAGAATCTAGTGGTAAGTTGGGGTTCACCTAAAGGCGCCATCATCGAAGCGATAAACCAGCTAAAAGCTGAGGGTCACAGTGTGGGTTTTGTTCACGTGCGTATGCTGCTTCCTTTCCCCTCTGTCCAAATCAAACAGTTACTAGAGGGCAAAAAGCGCATCATTGACGTTGAAGACAACCACGACGCCCAACTCGCAGGAGTCATCACCGAATACACTACAATCAAGCCCACGCACTGCATCCTCAAGTACACTGGGCGACCAATGATGACAACCGAAGTATACGGAGCCCTTAAGAAAATACTTACTAATCCAGATGCATCCACACGGGAGGTGTTGATGCTTGGCGCATAAACCCTCAGATTACAAGTCAGGCGTCTACGTTGACTGGTGCCCCGGATGCGGAGATCACGGCATTCTCGCAGGTGTGCAGATGGCCCTTGCAGAACTCGGCCTTGAACCTCACGATGTAGTACTCGTTTCAGGCGTCGGCAACGCACCCAAGCTTCCGCACTTCGTAAAAGCCAACGGCGTACACACACTCCACGGTCGATTGTTGCCATTTGCTATGGGCATAAAAATGGCTAATCCTGACTTGCAGGTTATCGGCGTCGGCGGAGATGGTGACGGATTAGGTATCGGCGCGGGGCACTTTGTTAATGCAGGCCGAAGAAACATAGACATGGCCTATTTGCTCCACAATAATGGCGTTTATGGCTTAACTAAGGGTCAAGCTTCACCCACTTTAAAGCTGGGTATGAAAACGAAGTCGCTGCCAAAACCTAATATTAACGAAGGCATTGTTGCAGTCGCTCTAGCAATCACCGTAGGCTTTACGTTCGTAGCGCGCTCATACGCCTTTGACTTAAGCCATCTGAAAGAGATGATCAAGCAGGCCATCACCCACAAAGGCTTAGCGCTCGTCGAGATACTGCAGCCTTGCCCTCCATACAATGACATAAACACTAAAGACTGGTATGCCGGCGTAGATCGACCAGACGCGAACGGCAAACCTCAACCGCGACTATATAAGCTGCAGGACACTGGCTTTGACCCAGTTGTGCATGAGGAAAGCGAGATCTTCAAGAAAAAAGTCGCCGGTATGGAGAAAGCTCAAGAATGGGGCGACCGCATACCCATAGGCGTATTCTTCCAGAACCCGTTTGAACTGACATTCCAAGAGCGATTCGCAAAACGCATACCATCATACTTGAAAAATCCACCCGCCAAGCAGCAGCTTAAAGATGAAAACGGATACTCCAGTGTTGACCTAAATGAGTTCATGGATGACCTAAAAACAAGTTAAATTAAACGGTAAGAAACTGGTGAGGAGCTTCTCCTTTCTCCTCAAAATACTATAAGCGTTGTTTGCTTATATCCTGTTCTGTTTTCGATATGTGTCAGGGCTTGTCCGGTTCCTCATCAACGTAGCATGCTTCTGTGAATCTTGGGGTGCAGACGCAGTAGAATACTAAATTAGTTTCGCCTGTGTTCTCTACCTTTTGGGAAGTCATCGACGGAATAACGACGACGTCGCCGACCGTGACATCTGTGGGCGGCAGATTGCCGATGTGGACTCTTCCTTGGCCTGCAGTTATGATATAGATTTCCTGTACTCCGTTTAGCAGGTGATGGGCTTTTGTTGTTACGCCGGGTTTAACGGTTGCCCGCGCTATGGATACGGCTGGGTCGCTATAGTTTTCAGCTATATAGCAGTGCTCGGGCGTTAAATATTCGTAGGGTTTCTGGGAGGGAATGATTTTTGGCTGCATTTTCCATACCTTTTTGCTGTTTTTGTGTTCTGATGCCCTGATTTCGGGGGCTGTTTAAGGATGATTAGGGCTTTTTTATTATATTGCTTGCGTAAGACTTAACCAAAGTGCTTTTTTGTGTAGGCCGCGCTTTTTTTGGCAAACGAGCCTTTTTCTGGCGTTTTTGATATTGTGGTTTGTGTGTATTTTTCTTGGAGTGCAAAAACCGTTTTTACGAGTGTTTGTAGCTATCGTGTAAAAATGACTTAAATATGGCGCTAAAGGTAGTGTGTAAAATAAGCTTGCTAACACTACGCATATACCATAGCATGAGAATGTATCTATTATGAGATGTCCATACTGCAACTCTGAAGAGTCAAAAACTCTCGAAACACGCGATTCCCCAGAGAACACTACCCGCAGACGCAAAGAATGCATAAAATGCAGCAAACGCTACACCACCTACGAGTACCTTGAAACCATCGAACTCATGGTACGCAAAAAAGACGGGCAACTACAACGCTTCGACGTTAACAAAATCATCCGCGGCTTACAGAAAGCTTGCGAGAAGCGCCCCGTCACCATGAACCAGATCAACGAGTTAGCAGAACAGGTACGTCAAGACCTAGTGCTGAAAGGCACACAGGAAGTCCTGTCCAGAGACATCGGCGACTCCATCATGGCTCACCTCAAAAAGGTTGACCGCGTCGCCTACATCCGATTCGCCTCAGTTTACAAGCAATTTGCAGAGCCTGAAGATTTCAGGCGGTTACTCTCGGAAGTGAAGAAACAATGAAGTTTGTCCTAAAACGTGATAGTAAATTAGAACCATTCGATCAAGAACGCATTACACAAGCCATTTGGAAAGCTGCTAAAGCAGTCGGCGGCAAAGACAAAGCGCAGGCTAAGCTTGTTAGCGACCAAGTTATGGCTGAGTTGCAGAAAACATATGGCGACGACGGTGTACCAACAGTCGAGGAGATACAGGACCTCGTCGAGAAGCACCTGATCGAGAACGGCCACGCCTCAACCGCTAAAGCCTACATCCTCTACCGTAAACAGCATAACGACATGCGCGAACTTGCGGCGCTATTGAGCAGTTCAGATATGGTTGATCAGTACATCGAGGTAACTGACTGGCGCGTAAAAGAAAACAGCAATATGAGCTACTCGCTCCAGGGCCTAAACAACTACCTCTCATCTACCGTAATCGCCAAGTACTGGATCGCACGCATCTACCCCGAGAGCATAGCGGCCGCCCACTTCTCAGGCGACCTGCACATCCATGACTTAGGCGTGCTGGGGCCGTACTGTGTAGGCTGGGACGTCAGCGACCTGCTGCTCTCAGGCTTCGGTGGCGTACACGGCAAAATCGAGAGCAAACCAGCCAAACACTTCCGAACAGCGCTGGGCCAGACAGTCAACTTCTTCTATACGCTGCAGGGAGAAGCAGCCGGTGCACAGGCATTCAGCAACTTCGACACTTATCTAGCGCCGTTTATCCGCTACGATAATTTGACTCAGAAGGATGTTGAGCAGGCGCTTCAGGAATTCTTCTTCAACATGAACGTCCCAACACGGGTCGGCTTCCAAACACCATTTACCAACCTCACATTAGACCTAACTGTACCAGACTTCATGAAGAATGAAGCTGTCATCTACAACGGCAAAGTCACTCAGGACACCTACGGCGACATGAAGAAAGAAATGGAGATGTTCAACATTGCATTCGCCAAAGTCATGGCACAAGGCGACGCAAAAGGCCGTGTGTTCACTTTCCCGATCCCAACCTATAACATCACAAAAGACTTCGACTGGGAATCCCCAACTTCACAGGCAATCTTTGAAGTAACCGCCAAATACGGCGTACCCAACTTTAGCAACTTTGTCAACAGCGACATGAAACCAGAAGACGTCCGAAGCATGTGCTGCAGACTACGCATCGACAACCGTGAACTCAGAAAACGCGGAGGCGGATTCTTCGGCGCAAACCCACTCACCGGCAGCATCGGCGTAGTAACGCTTAACATTCCAAGAATCGGCTACCTCGCCAAAGACGAAGACGAGTTCTTCGAGAAACTATCGGGCTTAATGGATGTTGCTAAAGCCAGCCTTGAAATCAAACGCAAAGTCCTAGAGGGTTTCACTGACAACGGGCTTTACCCATACTCCAAGCGTTATCTACGTCACGTAAAAGAAAGCTTTGATAGATACTGGAAGAACCATTTCTCCACCATTGGTATAGTGGGCGTTAATGAAGCCCTCATCAATTTGCTGGGTCAAAACATCGCATCAAAAGACGGGCAAGCCTTTGCAGTTAAAACTCTGAATTTTATGCGAAAACGAATCACTGAATACCAAGAGGAAACCGGCAACATTTACAACCTCGAAGCAACACCAGCAGAGGGTACAGCATACCGATTAGCTAGAATCGACCGTAAACGCTACCGAGACATAATCTTCGCTAACCAGAAATACATCGAAACAGAGCGTGCCGAACCATTCTACACCAACTCCTCACAGCTACCAGTTGACTTTACAGGAGACCTCTTTGAAGCGCTAGAACACCAAGAAACACTGCAACCACTCTACACTGGCGGCACCAACTTCCACATATTCCTAGGCGAACGCTTACCATCATGGAAATCCGCTGCGGAACTCATCAAGAAAGTATCCCAGAATTCAACATTGCCCTACTTTACCCTAACACCAACATTCAGCATTTGCCCCACACATGGCTACACCACCGGCGAGCATAGAACCTGTCCAACATGCGGCATGCGAAGCGAAGTCTATAGTCGCGTCGTCGGATACCTACGCCCAGTAGACCAATGGAACGACGGTAAACAGGCAGAATTCGCTATGCGCAAAACCTTCGACCGATCAGCAGTAGTGAAGACGGCGCCGATCACACAATAGGTGAATGTTTGAGATGAAGTTTAGCGGATTGCAAAAAACTAGCCTACTGGATTACCCAGACAGAGTAGCCTCAGTACTGTTCACGCCAGGCTGCAACCTGCGATGCCCCTACTGCCACAACCACCAGATCGCCACTAATCCACAGCCGCCCTTCCTCCAAGAAGGCGTAGCACTGGCAGTTTTAGAGAGCCGAAAGAAATACGTTGACTCCGTTGTGGTGACCGGCGGCGAACCTTGCATGCACAAAGAAATGCCCAAGTTCCTAGCCAAACTCAAGGAACACGGCTTTATGGTGAAGCTGGACACGAACGGCTGCTACCCCGATAAACTGCAGGAATGCCTCGGAATCGTTGATTACGTGGCTATGGATATTAAAACCAGCCTTGAGAAGTACAAGCTGCTTGGATTGGCAGATAGCTCGGTAATTCAGCGCTCGGTAGACATCATAAAAGCTGGTAATGTGCCATACGAGCTCCGCATAACCGTTGTGCCCGAAATCGTCACCCCCGAAGACATCCCCGCAATTGGCGAGTTGGTGAAGGGCGCGAAGGTTTTGGCGCTGCAGCAGTTTGTGCCAGGCGATGTCTTAGACAAACGCTTCGCTGAAGTGAAGCCTTATTCGCCTGAAGTGATCGCTGGATTCGCTGAAACACTCAAAAAGTATGTGGATAAAATCGTTTTGAGAGTCTAATTAGCTCCCGTTTTTATTTTTTAATTTAGAAGAAGAGGGTGCTGCCCTGCTACTTCATCTTCCATAACTTTATGCAGAAACAACTGTTTTTGGTTCAGCATCCGGTTTGGGTTGCTGGCTGGTTGTGGATTAACCAGCCCACAAAACACGCAACCAGCCCACATAAACGGAGAATACTTAGTCAAAGGTCATTATATTGCAACAACCACTATATAAATATTGTATTAATTACAATAAATGCCATATAGTCCCGGACTATAAACAACGCTTCCCATATTAATTATGCATTATTTATAAAAATATGTCTTCCGTTCTTGCAGAACTCAGAGGGGAGTACCTCGCTCCGACTCCCCCCTAAAGTTTAAGCCTTTAGGCACCCCCCACCGTCTCTAAGGAAAAAGTGAAGATTGCTTTTGTTAAATCCCCCTCTCAACACCCCTAAATCCCCTTCTCTCCAACCGCTGGGAAGAGAATTAGGGGACTTGCGAAAGAGCGTGTTTTCAGGAAAACTCTATTTCTAATAGTCACAGCTGTTAATTTTTGAGAATTTGCTCCATTTATAAATCCCGTAACCAACCAAGCTGCCGATGATTAAGCCTATAAAACTCATCGGTAGCCAATTAAACTTAACCCCCCATTCGAGGTCAAATATCCAAGGTTTAATATCTCCTAAAAGGTATTCAGCGCTGAAATACACAATAACCCAACCTACAAATGCTCCTGCGAAAATAGCAATGACTTTTACGCCTAACATTTGATTCTTACATCGTGACATAGTTTTTCTCCGCCTTGCCCTCTCACCAATTACAAGAAAGACAGCACCTAAAACTGCAAACACATAAGGTGATAATAGATTCAAGTCAATTCTAATCACATAAAATCCAAAAAACAAGTTGAGCATGAAAGTCAAGAAAAGCCCCGAAAAAATATAAAAACTTCTTGGAATGAAAGAATCCTCTTGACGCTTATTTCTCTTTTCGCCAAATTCTTCCAAGAGCCTTATTGCAAGTTTGCCTTTTTCAGTTAAGAAGTAAAACCCGTCTTGATTTTTCGCAATTAAACCATTTAACATCTTTAAGTGGTAGTTGAATTTTCCAGTACTTGTAAATCCCTGACCATTCATTAAGTCAGTATAGGTATGGCTCCCCTCTCCGTTTAGTATTAACAAAATTCTTTGCCTTGACTCGTCTTTTAGAATTTTGTGAAGTGAAGCTATTCCTTGTTGCATGGGCTTTAATTAGTGCCATTATCAATTTAGGCTTTTTTGACTAAACTCTGACTAAATTCTTAGTCAAGACTTAGCGTCCATTATAGAAGTTACTCCTTGCCCCACTAAACTAAAGCCTTATAACTAGATTTCATCAGTAGAAGTACAGGGATTCAAATGAATGAACAAGCACCCCTTGAAAAATTAGATAGGCTAATTGAGGCTGGTTGTGGCGATAGTACAAGGTCGATATTTTAATCAGGCGTAATTTTCGATCAAACTGTTACGATCTTTAGCAGAATAAAGAATGTAAGTACGAACCTTTTCTAACGCAGCTTGTGAAATATCGTGCGTGCGAAAAAAGTTTTTACTTATTCGTCACTATACAGGCGGAATCTTTCAAGCTCTTCCTTAAGAGCTTTGATCGGAAGCCCAACTATATTCTCATATTCGCCCTCTATGTGACTGGCAAGAAACCCTTTATCATATTGGACTGCATAAGCTCCAGCCTTGTCCAACGGGTTCGCTTTCTTAATGTACTTTTTTATGTCCTCTTCAGAAAAGTCTCTCATAAAAACCTTTGACTCTACACATCGTGTTACAGTCCTTTCACTATCCATTATAGTAAACGCTGTCAAAATATCAAGTTCCTGTCCCCTCATTGTCCTAATCATTTCAATAGCTTGTTCCATATTCTTTGGCTTTCCAAGGATTCTCTTTCCAAGGATTACCACAGTATCTGCAGAAATGATCACACTGTCGTTATTTCTTTTTAAGACAGTTGATGCCTTACCTACTGAAAGTGCCTTGACAAATTCAATTGGATTATCAATTTCGCCAACCAGAGGTTCCTTAAGTCCGCTGCTTTCCGTTGAAAAATTCTGGAGTACCCTCTTTAACAGTTTTTTTCTACGAGGAGATTTAGAAGCAAGTATTACCTTTCTCAAATCAATCAGCCCCTTAACTTTCCAACTAGTCTGATAACCCACACCTTGTATTATTGTATAATTAATCCTGCGAATAACTACTTTTCAATGCCGTCTATGGTATAGGTGCCGTTTGCTATTTAGCAAAACTTCCATTCGACCTGCCATTTTACCGTTTCTCACCGACCGTTAACATTTTGAAAAGTCAAGGTTTTTATGATGGCTTGCTCTGTTTCATTTAGCTCCTCTAAAAAGCACGTATCCAAACTGTGGGGCCGTCGTCTAGCATGGATTAGGATACATGCCTGGGGCGCATGCGATCCTGGGTTCAAATCCCAGCGGCCTCACCACAATCCTCCAGGCCCCTGTTTATATAGGGTCTAACAGTTGATTTTAAGAGGCAAATATTTTCGAACATTTTGTTACTTCCTTTTTCTAAAGAGTTTTACTTCGTTAAATTC
>JAAYYI010000014.1 GCA_012515445.1 Candidatus Bathyarchaeota archaeon
CCGGTGATAACTAGATTTATTAATCAATCCGTCTATTCGCTCTTCAATCAAGGGAAAGGGAAGAGAGAGGATTGGCTGATTTCAACTTAACACAGACTTTTATGCAGATACTAGGAACAAACTCTGTCACTTCAGAAGTCCTTGCCTCGTTAGTGCTCTTTGTTTTCGTAGCCTTAGTTGGGTGGGCTATCTACTTTATCTTCAATCGCTACGTCACTTATTGGGCCCAGAAAACTAAAAACACTCTTGACGACGACATCATTGATGTAGTAAAAAGTTTCATCGTAATCGCCATTACCATAATCGGTATAGAATTCGCCCTTTCACCTCTTTCGTTCCTTCAACCATATAGAAACGTTCTAGATACGACTACACTAGTTGTCGAGGTACTGCTAACCGCGTTTGCCTTAACCCGGGTTTCAAACGTAATTGCAGACTGGTATGCAGACCGAGCTGAAAACAATGGAAAAAACAGAAACCACCTTGTCTTCGTCCTAAAGAAAGTTCTACAAGCTATCATCTTCACTGGGGCCATCATATCAATACTGTGGGTAAAACAATTTGATCTAACAGGCGCAATGGTCGGCTTAGGGGTCGGAGGCATTGCCGTCGCTTTTGCACTACAAAGTACCCTCAGTGACTTCTTCAGCGCTTTCTCAATCTACTTTGACAGACCATTCGAAATCGGAGACTTCATCACAATCGGCCAATACAGCGGAACCGTAAACAACATCGGCATAAAATCCACACGCTTAAAGCTGCTCTCAGGCGAAGAGCTAGTGGTATCGAATAAGGAACTGACAAACGCCAGCGTCCGCAACTTCCGCAAACTAGAACAGAGGCGTGTATTATTCACTTTACGCGTTACGTATGATACTAAAACGGACCAGCTAAAACAGGTACCATTCCTAATCAAAGATGTATTCGATGGTCTTGAAAGAGCGAAACTAGACAGAGTTCACTTTACTGAATACGGGGATTTTGCGTTAAAATTCGAAATAGTCTACTTTGTCAATTCATCGGATTATAGAGAGTATCTTGATATTCAGCAGTACGTGAATTTAGGCATTAAAGAAGTGTTTGAACGTGAAGGCATCAAATTTGCTTACCCCACCAGCACTGTATACTTGAAAGAAGCTATACAGACAGTACCAAAGAAAGAACCGACGTTCCCTATTGCCGAGTAACGCACCTTTAGTGGACGACTAGCACTGGGCACGCAGCTTTTTTCACCACGCCCTGACTGACGCTGCCCAACACTAATCCTGACAGGTTACTTAATCCTCGTGCGCCGATAACAATTAAGTCAAAACTGCCTTCTGCTGCGGCTTTGACGATTTGTTTGACCGCATCGCCTTTAAGCGCTAAAGTCTGAATCGCTACACCGCCACTTTTTGCAACCCTTTCTGCTTCAGCTAAAATGGATTCCGTGTCGCAGCCGAAAGATAGCTTAGGCATAACAAACGATGACCCCTCAGAGGATTCGGAGCAGACATATACCACAGTGATTTCTCCCCCAGCGTTTTTTACTATTCGTACTGCCTCTCGGAGCGTTAGTATTGAATAATTTGAGCCGTCTACTGGGACAAGAATTTTATCGTATAGCATATGAAGTCACTATTCTAGGCGTATGCTTTGATATTTATGATTTACCGCCAGCATTGCAGTGAAGCAACTGAAAGGCATAACCGTTTACACATAAATATCGGTCTTTACCAATACTAAATTGGTTTTTAGTTTAGTAATCTTTAAATCAGCAAATCATTTCTCAGGGTAAAACCCTGGCTCAAACAAGAGGAAGACAGACAAGCAATGGCCGACATATTCACCTTAGACTTCATAAAAAACATCGCCATAATAGCAGTAGCACTGATCTTTCTAAACATCGCAAGCGACGCCGTCATTAAATATGCCACAAAAATAGCAGCCATCACAAAACTAGGCAAAACCTCCATCGGCTTCACATTAATCTCTGTCTCCACAACCCTGCCAGAGTTAACCGTAGCGTTATCAGCTGCCGTATCAGGCGGAGCAGCCTTATCCATAGGAAACGCTATAGGCTCAAACATCTTTAACATCTCAGCCATCCTCGGCATAGGCGCCGTAATTCTTGGTATAAGGATCTTCACTTCAACAAAAAGAAACAAAAAAGTAAAAGTAAAGAACTGCAACATCATCCCCAACCTGGACACTTCAGAACTCAGCAACATAGAATTCGGATTATTCATCGCTTCCGTAGTACCACTTATACTACTCTACATATCCACAGAGGCAGCATGGTTTGTGGGGTTAATCTTGCTTGTACTCTTCGGAGTATACCTCTACAGACTATCAAAAGCTAGAATAACCACTGAAGAAGCTGACGCCGAAGTAACACCACAAGAAAAAAGCAAACTCAAACAGTTCGTTCTATTCACAATCATCGGAGCTTTAGGTGTAGTAATCAGCGCTAACTTTATGGTAGAGTCAGCGATTGCAATAGCTACCACCGCAGGCGTCTCTCAACAGGTCATCGGTGCCACCATAGTAGCACTCGGCACAAGCATACCGGAATTAACCATAGGTGTAAAAGCAATCCTGAGAGGACACCCCAACCTTGCACTGGGCAACATTATTGGAGCAGCCTTCTTCAACACGACCCTAATACTGGGCGTAACCCTATTCGTGCCGGTCCTGACGGGGGCAGCAGTATTGGTTAATATGGATGTATACTTGAACCTGATACTCTTCTCCATTATTATCAATACGTTCTTCTGGTACTTCCTATCCAGAAAGAAAATCACATGGCAAGAAGGCATAGTGTTCCTGACAATCTACGCGCTATTCATAATTACCACACTAACCGCATGACGCCAACAAAGAAAGCACACTACATAGAAATAACACTGAACAAAAGAAGAAAAGAAGGTTTAGAAGGCCCCTGCGATGCGCTCGCAGGCTTCCGCTATGCGCTCTTTAGGCTGCGTAAAAGTCATACGCACATAGCCTTCGCCGCATTTTCCGAAACCGACACCTGGTGTGGCAGCGACGCCGACATCCAGCAGCTTCTTGGCAAACGCCATCGAGTCACCCTTACAGTTAAACCACAAGTAGAAAGTCGCTTTCGGCTTCTCGCAAGTGAACCCAATCTTACCCAGCGTGTTTACCAGTAAGTCGCGGCGTTCCTGCAGTATCAGGTTGTTTTTCTTAAGGAACTCTGGCGCGTCTGGACCTATGTAGCTGGCTAATGCCTTAACTGCAACGCGTTGTGTATAGACCGGTGGGCCAGAGTCGATTTGGCTTTTAACTTTAGTTAAGCCAGTAATAAGCTGCTTATTGCCGACAGCGAACCCGATACGGTCGCCAGTCATGTTAAATGTCTTAGAGAGCGAATTGAACTCTATAGCTACATCCATGGCGCCGGCGATTTCTAGGATGCTTGGCGCTTTGTAGCCGTCGTAGGTGATTTCTGAGTAGGCGTTGTCGTAGCAGAGGATGATGTTGTTGTCTTTGGCGAACTCGACTGCTTCCTTAAGCGTTTTCTTGTCAACGGTAGCAGCAGTGGGGTTGTTCGGGTAGTTAAGGTACATTAACTTGACTTTTTTAGCGTCCACCGCTTCAAAGTCCGGTCGGAAACCGTTCTCAGCCTTCAACGGAAGAGCTACTGGTGTTCCGTCGCAGAGGATTGTGCTGCCATTAGCATAAACCGGATACGCCGGATCAGGGCAAAGAACATGATCGCCCGGGTTGATGAAAGCTCGGCCAATGTTTGCCAAGCCCTCTTTAGAGCCAAGTAAAGCTACGACTTCATCCTGTTTTATATCTACGTTGAAGCGTTTCTTGTACCAACCGGTGACTGCCGCTCGGAAGTCGGATTCCCCTTGGCTGAAGCTGTAATTGTGATTTTTCTTATCGGCTGCTTCATCCTTCAGTGCATCTACGACGAATTGCGGCGGCGGCAAGTCTGGATCGCCAATGCTAAGCGAGATCAAATCTACGCCTTGAGCTTTCTTTTCGTTCTGTATTTTCTCCATTTCAGCGAACAGGTACGGTGGTAACCGCTTGATTCTCTCCGCAAAATCGAATGTCAAATTATCTATATCTCCTTGAATAGCATGCCTTGGAATACTTTTTCTGCTGCTCCGCTTAGGTACAGCGTGTCTGCTACTTCAACGGTGAGGTCTCCGCCGGGTACATGAACGGTGACTTTGCTGCCTACTTTGCCCAACCGGTTAGCCGCAGCGACTGCCGCGCAGGTTCCGGTTCCGCAGGCTAATGTTTCTCCGCATCCGCGTTCCCAGACCCGTAACTTCATCTCGTTTTTACTCAGAACTTGGGCGAAGCCAACGTTGGTTCTTTTCGGAAAGGCCTTGTCGGTCTCGATGCTTGGCCCTACGTAATCTACAGGGAACTCTTCTACGTTTTCGACGAATGTTACGCAGTGAGGGTTACCCATTGATAAGCAGGTTACGTTGTATGGTTCACCGTCAACTGGCAACTGCACGTTTATGGCTGCTCCTTCGCCCAGCATCGGAAGCGCATCGCGTTCCCACTTAGCTGCTCCCATATCAACACGGACTGAGGCTACCTCGTTGTCTTTGAGTGTCAACCAGACATGCTTTACCCCCGCGAGGGTTTCGACTGCGAAGTCAGTTTTGTTGACGATGCCGTTTTCGTAGCAGTACTTGCTGAAGCATCGGATGCCGTTGCCGCACATCTCCGCTTCGCTGCCGTCCGAGTTGAAAATCCGCATCTTCACATCCGCAGCCTTTGAAGGGTAAACTACAAGCAAACCGTCGGCTCCGATGGAGAAGCGGCGTTCGCACAGCTGCTTAGCCAGCGAATTAATTTTTTCGTCGCTGACTTTTATGGTTCGGTTATCTATGACAACGTAGTCGTTGCCTAATCCATGCATCTTCCAGAACTGCATTATTGGTCACTCTGAACCCGCTGATTAGTCATCAAGTCTTTTAGCTGTTCCCGTTCCCTTACGATAACTGGCTTACCCGCTCGGATCATTACTTCAGCTGCTCGTGGACGCGAGTTATACTGGGAGCTCATGCTGTAGCCGTAGGCGCCTGCGTTTAGCACTGCCAGTAAGTCGCCCTCTTGGATTTCAGGTAGCTGCCGATCCTTTGCCAGCAGGTCGCCTGATTCGCAGATTGGGCCTGCTATACTGTAGGTTTCCTTCTCGGGCTCGTTTAGCTTGTTAGCTACGAGGATCGGGTGGTAGCTGCCGTATATTGTGGGGCGTATGAGCGTGTTAAAGCCTGCGTCTACGCCAACATACTTGTGGGCTGGAGTAACCTTAAGAGTGTTAACCCTCGTTAGCAGTATGGTTGAGTCGCAGACTATGTATCTGCCCGGTTCCACGAACAGGAATGGCTTGCCCAGTCCGTAGTCCTTAACCTTATTCTTGAACAGGTTAACAACTTTGCTTGAAAAAGCCGCTACATCGAGTTCAGTGTCCTCAGGCTTGTAGGGGACGCCTAAGCCGCCGCCGATGTCGATGAATTCGAAGTTTATACCTACTTCCTTCTTTACACGCTTGGCGATGCTTAGCAGCTTTTCTACTGCGGCGATGTATGGTTCAGGTTCAAGTACGCCTGAGCCAATGTGCATGTGGATACCGAAGCGACCGACACGTGCCCGCTGCGCGATGGCGTAGGCTTGTATGACTTCTTCTTCCCAAAGCCCGAATTTGGATTCTGGTCCTGCGGTTATGCAGTGGTCATGGTGGCCTGCGCCGACTTCTGGGTTAACGCGGACAGAGAGAATCTGCGGCACTGAAATCTTGAGTAGCCGGTCCATTTCGGATTGTGAATCGATATTGATGGTGATGTTGGCGTCTGCTAGCATCTTTAATTCGTCGTTTCTTACGCTTGTTCCGGTGAACATTATGCGGTCTGGCGTGTAGCCTGCGCTGAGTGCTAGGAAGACTTCGCCTGGGCTCACGGTGTCAAGGTATGCACCCTGCGAGTGCAGGATTTTTAGGACGTTTAGGTTTGTGTTGGCTTTGGCTGCGTAGTAGATGCGCACATACTTGTAGTTGTTAACGAATGCGCCGTAGAGGCGGTCGTAGTTGTCTCTGATGCGCTTCTCACTCATCAAGTAGAGAGGTGTATCGTACTTGTCGGCGAGTTCCTTCACTGAGAAACCGTCGAAGTACAGATTACCCTTACGTTCCTCGAGGGGTTCATGCAACTTACGCTTAACCAATCTAATTCACCATTTCCTGATTTTATGCTAAGCCCTTGGCTACATATAACTCCGCGCTAAGTATGCCGCCGCCTGCTGCGCCCCTGACCGTGTTGTGGCTGAGGCACATGTACTTGAGCGTCATAATCGGATCCTTACGTAACCTACCTACCACTACGCTTTGGCCACATCCTGCGTCTCTGTCGAATCTAGGCTGCGGACGATTCTTTTCGTGACGCACGATTATAGGCTGTTCTGGTGCGCTGGGAAGCTTAAGCTTCTGTGGTTCACCCTTGAAGCCGGTGAACGCCGCTTCGACTTCCTCAAGCGAGGGCTCCTTATCAAGTTTGACGAATACGGATTCAAGGTGGCCGTCTTTGACGTTGACGCGGTTGCAGCTTGCGGTTGTCTTGAAATCCGCGAACTTTATTGCTTGGCCGTCGAATTGTCCGAGGATTTTGTTGGCTTCTGTCTCCATCTTGTCTTCTTCGCCTGAAATAAACGGGACTACGTTGTCAATTATGTCGAGTGAAGCGACGCCCGGGTAGCCTGCGCCACTGAGAGCTTGCATTGTGGTAACCATGACCTGCTTTATGCCGAACTGCATAAGCGGAGCTAAAGTGATGGCGAGGCCTATTGTGCTGCAGTTGGGGTCTGTTGTGATGAATCCCTTCCAGCCGCGGTTCTTCTGCTGGATCTTAACGAGGTCGATGTGGCTTGAGTTGATTTCTGGGATAATAAGCGGCACATCCCTGTCCATGCGGTGTGCAGATGCCTTGCTAAAGACCGGATACTTTGCGCCGAATTCGTTTTCTGTTGGACCAGCTAAATCGCCTGGCAGGGAAGTGAAGACTAAGTCGAAGTCGCCGGTTGCTTCGCATGACTTGACGTCTATGTTGGCGACTGGCATCTCCGCTATCTCTTTTGGCAGTTCGCTTTCCATCAGCCAGGTTGCTGCGTCCTTGTACTTTTTGCCTGCGCTCTTCTCTGAAGCTGCAAGTACTGAAATCTCAAACCAGGGGTGATCCTGTAAGATTTGAATGTACCGTTGTCCAACGGCTCCGGTTGCGCCTAATATGGCGACTTTTCGCTTATTCGGCATTTTTTCTTCCTCTAACTGTTTTTGTTTGTATACGTTCTTAATAAAAAAGGTTAATGGTTTGGTTAAGCTAGTCCAAGCACGTCAGACATGGAGTAGATTTTCGGTTCGTTCTGCTTAGCGATCCATTCCGCGGCGACTACTGCACCCTGCGCAAATACGTCGCGGGTAAACGCTGTATGCTCTATGCGCAGCATCTCATTTGGTCCCGCTACGATTACGTCGTGTATTCCGGGTACTCCGCCTGCCCTGATAGCGACGGATTCCAGTTCGCCCTGCTGGCGTGGGCTAATGCCTTCCCTACCGTAAACTGTTTTGTTGTAGTTTCGTGCCTGCATGATGATTTGCTCTATCTTCTTGGCTGTTCCGCTGGGTGCATCCTTTTTGTCTGTGTGGTGAATTTCGCTTAAGCTGATGTCGTATCCTGACGGGAACGCGCTGAGTTGCGCTGCTAGCTTGAAGAGGATATTGACGCCTATGCTGTAGTTGGGCGAAAACACCGCTGGAACCTTACCAGACATCGCCGCTGTAACCTGCTTGTTTTGGTCTGGCGTGAATCCTGTGGTGCCAAGCACGATGCGTTTGCCCATGTCTGCTACGATGGGTATGTTAACTACGTCAGCTGCTGGGACACTGAATGATATGAATACATCTGAGTTTGCTATGGCTTCGCGGAATTGAGTAGCGCTGAGGATTTTTGTGTCCGAGTTGCATACGCCTAGTTCGCGTAAGGATTTACCTATGACTGGGCAGGTAGGTGCCTCTATGGCGCCGCTGATGTTATGGCCTCTGGCTACCGCGTCTTTGATTATGGCTTGACCCATTCGTCCAACGCCGGATATGCAAAGATTAACCATAGTAGAGTCCTTCAAGGTACTTCTCGTTGTATATTCGGTCAGACATCTTTACGTCGAAGGCTTGCTCGACTGGCTTTAGTACCTGCGGGTTAGTCTCCCATACTTTGCGGACTGTGGATACGACTATGTCGATGCCTTGGCGAGTCATCTTGCCTAGCGGCTGACGGCATGGGCCAGAGGGCATTCCTAGGATGTTCATCAGCGTCTTTATGGCGAGTGGATTTCGTGCCTTGCATGTCACTGGCCCGTAGGGTGTTTCCTCTGTTGTTTTTACTGTGACGAGACCGAATAGCGGCTGGAGTGCCTGCTGGATTACGCTTGCAGCTTGAGTGTTGCCGTCAAGGATATAGTGCACCATGTCGCTGAGTGCGCCGGGCGCTACGTTGGATATCACGGAGATTACTCCGCTGGCTTCGATATCAGGTGAAACCATCATTGTGTAAGTTTTGTCGTCGTCGCCTGAGAGGATGTCGAAGTCTTCTCCGCAGAGCTTCCTTGTTAACTCCATGTTCTTCAGGTCGCC
Organism: Candidatus Bathyarchaeota archaeon; assembly: GCA_012515445.1. Lineage (GTDB taxonomy): Archaea > Thermoproteota > Bathyarchaeia > Bathyarchaeales > Bathycorpusculaceae > Bathycorpusculum. The sequence goes on from JAAYYI010000014.1 coordinate 8,657, forward strand.
TGTGGCTTCCTTTACGGTGCGCAGATTCGGATACTGCGAATGCAGGATGGCTATGTCCTGTGGAAGAAGCTGGCATCCGGTTCTGCCGGGTATAACGTAGGGGATAACCTGTATGTCCGGAAACTTTGATACTATGGGTTCAAGGTATTCGCGCCTGATCTCCATTGAGCTTGGCCCATTATAATATGGGTCTACGAGTAGCACTGCGTTTAAGCCGGCGTTGTAAGCGTGCGCGGTGCCCTCGATTGCTTCCTCTGTGCTGTTGCTGCCTGTCCCAGCGATTGTTTGGCAGCGGCTGCTTGAGTATTCATGTACTTTTTCGATAACTTTGCTGTGTTCTTCCCAGTTTAGCGTAGGGCTTTCGCCGGTTGTGCCGACGGCAAGCAAACCTTTTACTCGGTTTTCTATCTGGAAATCTACTAGTTGTTGTAGTCCTTCGTAATCGACTTGTCGGTTACGGTTCATTGGGGTGATTAAAGCGGTGTAGCAACCACTGAATGTTGTCAATTTTTATTCCTTCTAAATTTCTAATTCGACGGCTCAATAGTGCATGAAACGATATTTAAGCATTACGTTTTGCAGATTATTTATACGGAAAACGTAACAATATCGCCGATAATAGTAGATTATAAGCACTGAAACACTTATTTTTCGCAATATGCATCAATAAGTGACAAAATAAGCAGTGAAAACCCCCTCAACGTCACCGTAAATCCGTCGAAGATAATTAACTGCCTCATCAACCGATCCAGCGGAAGGAATAACCTGACGGAAATTATTCTCCCGAATCAGATCCGAAAGCGCACCCGACTGGCGATCAACAATTTGCATTTCAAGCCTGTGGGGGCCAGAAATAAAAAGCACCCGCTCGCCCTGACGCGGCTTGCCTCTTCTGACGTCAATGGTTTTTTGCCCAGTTTTTAGCCACTCGTAGACCTCTTTTTTCGCCAGAAGCGTCAGCAAACCCAGTTCCCTAAAGCTTTTGTTGATGCGGCTAGAAGATAAGCATTCAGTAAAAAAACGAATACAACCCAAAAAAATGACCTAAATGGGTTAAGGTTTAAACAATTGACCTTTGGGTTTTATAAAAAAATTGAAAAAAATCGGCTTTAAATTTAATCAGTAAAACAATAACCCTGAAATGTTATCGGCTACATTACGTCATTAATACATCTCTTAGAACCAAAATCAGAGGGGTAAACACCATGCGCACAGAAAATCGGTTTAAAGTTCTCGTATTAGTCGGTAGTCCTAAAGGAAAAGCTGGCAACGGCTATAGCGCAATTCAGAACCTCGAAGCTGAAATGAGCAAACTCGGACCAATCCAATTCACCTATCTGTTCCTAAACAAGGTTGATTTGAAACCGTGCTTGGGTTGCTTTGCCTGTGTGAGTAGAGGTGAAAACCTTTGCCCACTGAAAGACGATAGAGAAAAAATTGAAGCCCTCATAGATGAACACGACGGAATAATATTATCAAGCCCAGGGTATGTTCAGAACGTAAGTGGGCTCATGAAGAATTTCAGCGACCGCTTCGCGTACACTCATCATAGACCAAAATATTTCCAGAAAAAGGTGCTACTTGTCGCGAATGGTGGGGCGGGACTAGATAAGACGCTGAGTGCGCTGTCTCTTGCGATAGGCGGCCCAAAAGTCGTGGGTAAACTTGCTGTTTTATCTCCACCATGGCCTCTAAAAGACAAAGCTAAAAGCAAGAACGAAAAAAATACTCGAGCAGCCGCAACGAAATTCTATCAATCACTAAAGGACAATGTTCTACCGTCTCCAACTTTGACTGACTTGTTAATGTTCAAATTCTTCAAGGCTACCTCTAAAGAATGTCAAACATGGCTCCCGGCGGATTACGAGTATTACAGCGAATTGGAAGGGTACTATTACAGAGTTAAAGTTAATCCGGTGAAAAGGGGGGTAGCAGCGGTGATTGTGAGGTTGGTGGGTTTTCTGATGCGTGATATTGGGCCCCCTAAGCTTCAGGGAGCACAAGAGAAACAAGAGTAAAGCAAACATGAAGCGTAAGTTGAACCCGCCGTTGCCGGCTTTAAATAAGGAGGGGGAGGTACCACTGAGGTGGACAGGTGCCTTCAGGTCGGAAATCGAACTGTTTGCAGATTAAAGATGCAACCAACAGCAATCTACCCCTTATACAGAAACCAAAACAGACGCTCCCTCTAAGGCAGAGAGTTATCTAAATTCTAATAAAACAAAAAATGAAAGATTGGATTGGAAAAAGGGCTTATGCTTTGCCTTTTTCTTCTTTACCGAAGTACTGAGTCCATTTCAGCTTGCGTGCATCGCGTTTGAAGGATAGGCTGCTCTTCTTGCATTTGCTGGAGTCGAACCAAAGGATTGAGCCGTCGTTTTTAACGTACATCATGCCTGTGCCAGCTGGGAAATCAGCACCACAGAATGAACATTTTCTCGGTTTTGGCATGACAATTTACCTCGAACTTGTTTATCTGGTGATTTTCTTTGCTTCTCTTTCGGTTTCTCGAAGCATCAGGATGTCTTGTACGCGGACTGGTCCTTTGACGTTGCGTGTGATGATTCTACCTTTATCTTTGCCTTCCATGATACGGACGCGGACCTGCGTGATTTCGCCCGTAACGCCTGTGCGACCGATGATCTGTATAACTTCGGATGGAATCTGATCTACTGCTGCTTCTTTGCTACTCATTACTGAGTGCCCCGTTTAACCTGGTCGATTCGTGTGACTATTTCTTTGATTAAGCCAGCGGCTTCTCCTTCTCTTAAGACGCATGCTGCAGCGCATGGAACATCGATGCCGATTGATTTGCCGAGTTGTTCTTTGCTTGGTACAAAGACATATGGGATTTTACGTTCGTCGCATAGCAGTGGTAAGTGTGCAATGACTTCTGGTGGGTCAACGTCTTCGGCGATGATGACGAGTTTAGCTGTTGAGCGCTCTACGGCTTTTGTGGCTTCGTTTGTTCCTTTCCTAACTGATCCTGATTTTGAAGCAATCGTTAGGGCTTCATAGGCTGCATCTACGAGTTCTTTAGGTACTTCATATTTTACATAGAATGGTTTAGTCATTTTTCTTAGCCTCACCCTTGTTAAGGCACAAACTTATCCATCGATCTTGTTTAATAAGTTTTCTGCGTCAAAAAGCACGCTTGAAATGTGCCTATATAAATGATCCAGAAACGTTTAAATCCAAAGCTACGGCAAGTATGAATGTTTTCGAGAGGGGAAAAGAGTTTGCAAAGATTGGGCAGGATTTCAAACATATCTCCTTCAGGAAACGCTATAGTTAAAGCTGAAAATCCCCCGAAAATCGGCTCAGAAGTCGTCGATGAGAACCTCGTTGTTATCGGTAAAGTTTTTGACATTATTGGCCCAGTCTCCGCACCTTATGCAGTGATTAAACCAACCGTGAAAGAACCAGCTAAAATGGTGAATAAGCCAGTGTATCTGCTCCTCCCGAAAACGAAACGGAGCAGAAGAGATAATGAGTAACAGCAGGGACATTAAACAGGTACATGTACCGGTACAGGAACAGCCCGCGTCCCAGCCCGAACCCAAAGCCCGGGTTTGCCCTGAATGCGGAAGCGCACGTCTTATGCATGACTCTGAAGCGGCTGAGATTGTATGTATGGATTGCGGAGTGGTTGTTCAGCAGAAACTGACTGACCGCGGACCCGAATGGAGAGCGTTTGATGATGAGCAGCGTTCTAAGCGTACACGTGTCGGTGCACCATTAACTTACACTATTCACGATAAAGGGCTTTCAACAACGATTGACTGGCATGACCGAGACATCTATGGGAAGAGTCTGTCGCCGGGTCAGAAGGCGCAGGTTTATCGGTTGCGTAAGTGGCAGCGTCGTATCCGCGTTTCTGATGCTACTGAGCGTAACTTGGCGTTTGCGCTCTCGGAAATTACAAAGATTTCTAATAACCTGAATTTGCCCAAGAACATCCTTGAAACCGCCTCGGTAATCTACAGGAAAGCGGTGAAAGAACGCCTGATTAGAGGCAGATCGATTCAGGGCGTAACGTCCGCTGCGTTGTACCTTGCGTGCAGGCAATGCGGGTTACCAAGAACCCTAGACGAGATTGCTCAGGCATCCAACGTTAACAAGAAAGAAGTCGGAAGAAGCTACCGATTCCTCATACGCGAGCTAAACTATTCGATTCCGCCGCTGCGTCCAAGCCAGTACATCACCAAGTTCTCCAATCAGCTGACGATGCAGGGCAAAGTTGAGGAGATAGCGCACAAGATTTTGGGCTCCGCTAAAGAGCTCAAGTTAACTTCTGGCAGAGGACCAACAGGCATCGCTGCAGCCGCCAGCTACGTTGCATCTGTGTTGACGGGTGAGCGGAAGACTCAGCGGGAAATCGCAGAGATCGCGCAGGTCACCGAAGTCACAATACGCAACCGCTACAAGGAACTTGTTGAACGGCTACTGTTTGAGATAAGCATCTAAAATTTTCTTTTATTTTTTTTTGGTTTTTTTATGACTGACTTTGAATCTGCACCGCAACAGAAGCTTTCTGTGCCTGAAGCCATCGCTAAGCTTAGGGAGATACAGCATAGTCTTTCAGCGCTTGTTTTTAGTCTTCATGCTAATATTGAGGCGCTTGATGAGGATTCTGACGTTCAGGATAGCCTGCTGGATCTGCAGCGTGAGGCTGAGTTGCGTGAATGCAGTTTGGAGGAAGAGGTTAAGCGGCTGCATGGCGACGTGAAGGCCGTTAAAGATTTACTCGGCGCTGAACCTGAGAAGAAAACAAGTGATTCCGACTGATCAATCAGGTATGCAGATAGCTACGCTTTTATGCTGGATTTGACCAATCCATACATATGCCCTATAAATTTACTTTCGACCTATCGCAGGTGCCACGTTTTTTCTTTACGGAGCTTGCTATGATTAGTTATCAAAGGGGCATGCATAAGAGCCTGCTTAATGCTGCTAATGATTTGATTATAAAGTTCCGCATTCAGGAAGCTACGGGTTTGAACCTCTCGGATGCTGTTATGCTTCTTGAGGACCTGATTGATTTGCAGGCGATTAATCTTACTGAGCGACCCAAGTTTCTGGAGACGAAGAAGCGTGCATTGTTTTTGCCGCATTGCAGCCGCAAATTCATGGATAACCGCTGTAGGGCGAATTTTGAGCCAAGCATCCCAACGTATGTTTGCCAGCATTGCTCGGAGGACTGCATCGTTAACAAGACGGTTGAGTACGCTAAGGGCAAAGGCTACGACGTGTATATTGTTCCAGGCGGCTCGTGTATTCCACGGATTCTGAAGAATAACAGCTATGAGGGAATCGTCGGCGTTGCCTGCGGCGAAGAGAGTAAAATGATGGGTCACATGTTAGCCAGCATGAACGTGAGCGGTCAAGCGGTTCCGTTGATTAAGAACGGCTGCGCCAACACGATGTTTAACATGGATACCATTAAGAAGACGCTTTAAGAAAAAATTTTTAAATTAGAAGAAGAGAATGCTGTCCTGCTACTTCATCTTCCATAACTTTTGCAGAACTAGCTGTTTTGTGTTCAGCTGCTGGTTTGGGTTGCAGGTTGGTTGTGGAG
>JAAYYI010000097.1 GCA_012515445.1 Candidatus Bathyarchaeota archaeon
ACCCAAACCAGCTGCAGAACCAAAAAGGGCTGTTTTTACAAAAAGTTAAGGAAGATGAAGTAGTAGGACTGAATTCTCTTCTTCTAATTAAAAGAATTTGATCTAATGTTAAAGCAGAAAAACGGGTGCGTTTAGTGCACTATATCGGCTCAGGCTATTCTACTTTCTATAGGTTTCTGCATAGCGTTTCTAATGGCGCCTAATATGCGGAAAGGTGGCATGACAAATCTGTTCTTTGAGGAGAAATAGCTTTAAAAAACTTGGTTGTTTGAAACAAAAAAAGGTGGAATAAGGAATTTTTTTGGCTTATCCAATCAAATCTTTTTTCCACTATACTATCAGTGCAGGTCAAGTCTAAGCCCTATTGTTGATACGGCCCACCTAAGCGCTGTCTGTTTCGCAGCCGGATTCCTTCGCCGCTTTGGATCCGGAGCATCAAAGCCTAGATGCTTCAACATTAAGCAACGGTTCAGCCCAGTGAGGCGAAGTCTTTTTCGCACCCCAATTTTTCGCTGTTTTCTTTGGGGTGCATCTTTGCCTCAGTGCATTGCTTCTAAAGCTTGCTCCTTAACCTGCAAATACCCAATAGTGCTAGGCAAGTAATATATTTTGCGACAAATATGCGCCAAAATGACATATATTTGTTCTATTTAATACATTGCTTTGTATTGGGCTGATACAACGGGTGTTTAACAGCTTATAAGTAACAAATTATCCATAGTAACCAAACGTTAGGTAGATAAAAAAATGAAACAAACCTCACTAATAATAATCGCGCTAATAGCTGCCCTAATAGTTTCCTTAGGTTTCACAGCATACCAAGCAACACAAAACAGCCCTGACAACACTAAAGAGGCTACTAGACTTGAAATGACAACACTCCTCACCCAAGCCCAAGTTGAATTAAACGCACAACTAAAAACGCTTAGCGATGACGTAGCAGCGGCAAGCAAACAACTAAGTGCAACTGGCTTAGTAGGCGACCATGCACGCCAAATTCTTGCGGATCTTACCCAATCTAACCCTTGCATTATCGATGCAAGCACATTAAACCTTGCCTGCGTATTCATAACTATAGAACCCGTGAAATATCAAAACCTAGAATGTACTCAAACAGAATTCCCCTACAGCATGTTCACAACCTCAACAGACCCCATACAAACAGTACTATCAGGGCCTTACATGCTAACTGAAGGCGTCTACGGTTCAGTAATAATGGCTCCAATATTCAACTCAAACAATGAAATGATTGGCTCCATAAGCTTGGCATTTGACCAAAGCGCCCTAATCAGCGCCACAGCAACAGAAGTATGCAAAGGAACACCATACATGATTTGGGCATCTGATACCAAAGGCACAATGATCTATGAAGTTAACCCGTCGGAAATCGGCACAAACCTATTCACCGACCCAACTACCTCCACATGGGCATCGCTACAAACATTTGCGCATCAGATGGTCAACGAAGCAGCGGGCTATGGCACATACGAGTACTTCAACTACGATAACACAAACCAAACCGTAACAAAACAAGCCTACTGGGCTACAATCGGCATCTACAATGCAGAGTGGCGGCTAGTAGTCACAAACGTTATGAAATAAAAGGAAGGTCTTCTTCTCTTTTTTATATTAATTAGGCAGATTCGGATTTTGCGTGCTTTGCAGGCAGTTTATTACTTAACTTGTGGTAACGTTCCATAGCGCACTTTATAACTTCGCCAGCTTGCTCTGCATTCTTCCATTCACGCACTTTAACCCATTTATGAGGCTCAAGCCGCTTGTAGGTTTCAAAGAACTCCTGAATCTCAACTAAACGGTGCTTATGAACATCAGTAATATCATGATAACCCTCAAAGCGAGCATCGTTAACCAAAACAGAGAGAATCTTTGTATCAAGACCCTCCTCGTCTTCGATAACAAGTGCACCTATAACGCGGACCTTAACGATACAACCAGTAGTAAGAGGCGCATAACTTAGTACCATTATATCTAAGGGGTCGCCGTCTTCGGACCATGTTTGGGGAACAAACCCGTACTCTACAGGGAAAACTACAGATGAGGGTATTATTCTGTCTAGCACGAAGGCTTCCCAGTCTATACTGTACTCGTATTTGTCGCGTGAGCCGCTTGTAACTTCGATAACCATGTTTAAGAGTTGAGGAGGGTTGTCGCCTGTGGGAATGTCTTTGCAGAAGTTCATTTCAATCAGCTTTTCATATGCAGACGCTGATGGAGTGATTTAAACCTTAACCAAAATAAGAAAATAAAAAAGGAAAGCAGGGCAGCTTATTCAATGTAGATTGCCGGTTGATACGGCATCGCCATAGCAGCTCTGCTTTTAGGATCAAAACGCTCCGCATCTGATTCGCTGTAGACTTTGATTTCTGCGTTGAAGCGGTCCTTATAGAATTCTGCCGCGCCTGCGATGATGTCTTTTTCGCTGACTTCACCGATCTTTACCATGTTCGCTTTGCGGTCACCAGAAACTTTAGTCAACGTCTTCATGACTTTTGGCACCATAGGGGCGATGTCTTTCATATGAGACTTAAGTGCAGGGTCAGAAGCGAATTCCTTCATCAACTCGTTAATTTTAGCTTCGCCTGAAAGCGTTTTTTCTACGATTTTGAGGTAAACCTGCCACTTCCATGCTGCCGCAGTATAGTAGACGATCTTTTTGGGGGCGATCTTCATGGCTTTCAGGATGTTGTTGGTGTCGCCCATTACGTCGGTAACGAGGTTCTCTTGTTCCTCTGCGACTGCATCCACCTTAGCTGGATCGTAAGTTGGCCACTTCGCGACGCTGATAAAGCCTTCTTCGCCTGTTTGGCTCCACAGCTCCTCGGTCATGAAGGGCGCAAAAGGTGCAAGCATCTTCAGCCAGTCCTTAACTGCGTCGCCTAGAGCCTTGGCGTTAGTGTTACCTTTACGTTGGATGTACCAGCGCAGGTCATTCCATGTCTCAAACAGTGCAGTCTGCAGCGCAGTTCGGGTTTTTAGCTCGTCCAGTGCGGTTGTTACTTCTTTTGCTCGCTGCTGCATGCGGCTGACTAGCCATCTTTCGAGTGCTGTGTTGTCGTCGTTTTTGGCGGTTGCGATGATGTTGCCTGCGAAGCCTATGAGGGCGTCGAACTTGTTTTTGAGGTCGTTTACGTTATCGGCTCTCCAGTCCGGGTCATCCATACCTTCCGCCCCGAGCAGGAGTCCGCAGCGGGTGGCGTCTGCGCCGTACTTCTCGACTGCGCCCTTCATGGTGATGAAGTTGCCTTTGCTCTTGTGCATACCTTGGCCTTCAACCATTAGCATGCCGTTGACGCCGATGGCGCGTGGCCAGTACTGGCGAGGGAATAGGGCGGCGTGGTGGAATATGCAGAAGCTCAGGTGGTTTGGCACCAGTTCTTTGGCGCTGTTTCGGAAGTCCAGCGGGTACCAGTATTGGAACTCGTTATGCATTGCTTCCAGGAGCTCCGGGTTTATGCCTACTATTGCGCCGATTTCCTCAGGTTCACCTTTGCTTAGGTATATGTAGTCGAAGACTTCGGGGGTTAATGATTCGGGTTTGATCTTGTTCTGTTTTATGTGCTTGTTGATTGTGTAGAACGCCATATAGACTGTGGAGTCACTTAGTGTCTCGATTATCCAGCCTTTACCCCACGGCAACGGCGTTCCGAAGCCGGTGGTGCGTGCGCATGCCCATTCGCGGAGCCAGTCGATAACCGTGTTAAACCAGGGTTTAGCTACTTCCGGGTAGATCCTCATCTGATCTATTGCATGATGTGCCAGCTTCTTCCACTGCGGGTCAGAGTAGTTTAGGAACCACTGGTCTGAGAGAATCTTTACTATACACTGAGTCATACAGCGACAGACAACAGGGCTTTTGAGGTCAAACATGCTTTCGAAAACGCCGCTCTTTTTGAAGTCGCCGATCAGGATGTCTTTGGCTTCACGGATGGATTTGCCTGCATAGGGGCCGCAGTTGTCTTTTAGTTTGCCGCTGTGGAATTCTTTTTTGTAGATTTCGTTGGTGGCTTCTTCGCCTTTGGGGTCGTTTTGGTCTTTAAGTTTCATCTGCTCAACTATTTCGATTGCGGGGTAATCGCCGAAGCCATCTATTTTGATGATCGAAACCGGTTTGATGGCTTTAACCATCTCTGGATCGATGCCGAATTGCGCTAAAACCTCAGGCTTCTGTTGTAAGTCACGGAGCGCCAAATAATCGTATGGTGCATGTGCGGGGACACTGTAGACTACGCCTGTAGCGATTTTTGGGTTAACGAACCAGCCGGGCAAAATCGGAAACTTTAATCCCGTAACTGGGTTCTCGAAGTATTTTCCGACGAGTTCGGCGCCTTTGAAGCTGCGTTTAACCGTGACTTTGCGTTCCTGCTCTTTAAGTTTCTCTGCTGCTTCCTCGCTGACTATCCAGCATTCACCGTTGACGTCTGCTTCAACGTAGGTGGCGTCTGGGTTAATCCACATGTTAGTGATGCCGTAGATGGTTTCGGGGCGGAAAGTCGCGGCTGGCAGATAGGTTTGGTCATCAAGTTTGTACTTGATTAGCGTGTACTCTTCAGGGGTTACGCCTTCGCCAGATTGACGATCATGATCGCCTGTTGGAGACTGGTCTTTTGGGCACCAGACAACTGGATGTGTGCCGCGGGTGACGTAGCCTTTCTCTTTAAGGTTCTTGTACTGCCACTCAATGAACTTCTGGAAAGTCGGCATAACCGTGGTGAATTCTCGGCGCCAGTCAACCGAGAAACCTATGCTTTTAACTGCGTTTCGGCCCTCGTTAGTGTAGTACTGAGCCATATAGAATGGGTCAACAAATTTCTGTAATTCACCTTCAGGCACTCCGTCGACTTCACGCAGTACCTTAATGAATGCCTGGTCGCCTCTTGCGACGCGTTGACTTGCTCCAAGCAGCGGCTGCCCCGTCCAGTGCCAGCTCCAGGGCCAGAGCACGTTGTAGCCTTGCATGCGTTTGAACCGTGCATAAGCGTCCACTCGGCTGGCTGTGAATGTGTGTCCGACGTGTAACGGGCCATTCATGTATGGGAATGGGAATGTAACGAGTTTTTTTTCGCGTTTGGGGTCAGGGTCGGCTTCGAAGAGGTGTGCAGCTTCCCATCGCTGCTGCCATTTCTGCTCCATTTGCTTGGTTTGGCTCATGAATCCCACAGATTAGGGCTTAGGCTATTAAGACTTTTGCTTGCCGCTTGATATCCGCTGTTGTTTGGTGTTGTGTTTTTGTGTTATTTAGTTCTGTAAAGAGTATCAGCAATACAATAGCCTTATATATTATGACTCATGATACAAGCTATTACGAACTTAATCGATTAATAGTTGAGGGGCTAAAAATGAAAACAAACAAACTAATCACATTCACACTTATAATCGCAATAACCCTATCCGCAACATTAACTACAACAGCAACCGCAATAACAGGAAACACACAACCTGACACTACACCCTACGTGGGCGTAGTAGTCCTCTTTGCAGACACCGAAAGAACACAACCCTTCGGCTACTGCAGCGGCTTCCTCATTAGCCCAACAGTTATGATAACCGCTGGACACAGCCTAGTCGGTGCACAGGCAGTCAGCGTCTGCTTTGACCAAGGCCCAATAAGCTACAAAATTGAAGGCGGACAAGTCGTTTACTATGGCGCCGAAACAATCTACAACGGCAACCCAGTCGCTTACCCTGGCTACTATCCGACTTTAGCAGGAAACAAGGAATTCCAAACAAGCGACATCGGATTAATCGTACTTGACCAACCCGTAAGCGACGTCACAGAATTCGCTGCATTGCCAACGGTCGGATTCACAGAAACTCTACTGCAGAATACAGAGCTAACAGTGATCGGCTACGGCTTACAGGATCAAGTAACACCGAAAAACAACAGCCCAGAAAAATCGTGGATAGGCACCGTTTCCCGTAACAGCGCAACGGTACAGCTG
>JAAYYI010000098.1 GCA_012515445.1 Candidatus Bathyarchaeota archaeon
AACGATATAGGAGCAACCAACCAAACCATAGCGGAATACTACTTCGCAGCAGGCTTCGATGCAATTATCGCTAACCCGTTTGTCGGCTGGGAGGAAGGCATGAAACCGCTCTTTGATGTGGCTAAACGCCTCAATCGCGGAACTATACTACTAACTTACATGAGTCACAAGGGCGCAACAGAAGGATACGGGCAAACCGTAGTCGACCCATACACGTGTGAGCAGATTCCGCAGTACGTCTCGTTCGCGCGGAAGGCGGCTCAGTGGGGCGCAGACGGCGTCGTCGTCGGAGCCACTCGTCCGGAAAAGATCGCTGAGGTTAAGTGTATTCTGCAGGGTAAAGCTGAGATTTATTCGCCGGGAGTCGGAACTCAAGGCGGCGCTGCGGATGCAGCGATGCGTGCAGGCGCAGATTATTTGATTGTTGGTAGAGAAATAACTATGGCTCCTGACCCAGCTGAAGCTGCCCAGAGGCTGCTATGCTCAATAAAGAAATAGATGGTTTATTTTCCGCGTTTATTTTCCCAGAGCTCTTTTTTGAGCAGATCTCGGACTGATGAGCGGATGACGCTGCTTCTGCTTGGGTACATATTCATTCGGACAAGTTCATCTAAGCCTTCTAGGTAGGCTTCGGGTAAAAGTACGGTTACTAGCTTCATTTTTAGTTAATCTCCCTCTAAACTTATGTTAGCCATATAACATGTGGCAGATATAAAATTAGTGTAGATATCACTGGCTTACTTAACCAGAGCAGACTCGGTTTGCTCTACAGCGACAGTCTGCGTTTCAGGCTGCTTGATGCCCATTTTCGCAACGTAGACGCCAATACCCACTAGCACAGAATACACTGCAATGAAAACAATAGCCCAGGCAACTACGGATGTCAAGTAAGCAGCCGCATTATAAGTGGCAGACAGAGGAGCTCCGTGTATAACAGGTATTCAGATAATTCTGGTAAATTTGATAACTCGCAATAGTACCTGAGACTCGGGCAATTATCAAATATGCGCCAAATAAGATTATGAATATACCGCACCAGAAGAGTTTGGTTTTCTTGCCACCGGACATAACAATTAGGTAAGCATTAAAGCAGTTGCTTTTAATTCTTGCTAATCCACTGGATAAAGGATAATCACAATCCTCTTAGCTGGTTCAATGTTCCAAGATAGGTCCCATCCAGCAAGTAAAGCTCTGAATCATCCACATGCACTGCCTCCGACCGCAACACAGGCCCTATCAAGGATTCTGCGCCGATCTCCTTTCTTGGCCGCGACTCGTTTATGGGTCTGCCTCCCAAGAAGTCGTTAAAGCTGGGCATAATGTAGAGTTCAGACGACTTAAGCTTGATATTATAATGCTTTTTGAGTGTCTCCTCGACTGAGCCGACGACTTTAACGTTAGCCTTTCGCAGAAGAATCTTCGCGAACGACTCGCTGTCCACGTCTGCACGCATCCAAATCTGTCGTGTCATCTTAAGACCGGTTGGGTCACGGAAAACCACCACAGGATGCAGATGCCCCATAACCAGGGTCTTGCAGCCCAAAAGTTCTGGCGAAGGCCACTTATGACCGTGAAACACGCCAACGTCGCCTATTACTGCGCCAGTGGCAGGGAGAAGTGATGTGCTTTCAGGCAAGAGCGGCTCTAAGTTGGCATCGTGATTGCCCCTAACAATCGAAATCTTGCTTACGTAAGGCTCGAGCAGCCTGAAGAATTCGGGAACATCACGCCATTCACCGAACTCGCTCTTCATCACTGTGTACTTGACATCGCCTAATACCACAAGGGCCTCAGGCTGGTATTCCTTTAAAACAGCGACGAGTTTGGTAAGCAGCTTGCCTGTTTGGCTTGGCACATGGATGCCTTTCTCCTGCAGTTCCAGTTCCCAGCCGATATGCGGGTCAGAGATAAGAAGTGTCCTCGTTGACTCGGTTTTAACTAGCGCAGCCGGGTTGGGCAAGAGCAGATTTAACATTTACTTTTTGATCAGACTCAAGATTTGTGTATGGAGCTCCTTATTGGCTGAGGCAACAAAATTCAGGGTTTGCTTGGGGTCAAGGGGTACGTTTATCAGTTGATTGTTTGGGTCAGTGACTATAGCGCCTGCTTCTTTAGCGATTAGGAAACCTGCCGCAACGTCGGTTGTGCGGATTTTGTTACGTACGTCTACGAAGGCGTCTGTTAAGCCGGCGGCGACGTGGCTGACTTCAAGCGCGTTCGCCCCGAAATGGCGTGTGTGCTTGGAGTTTTCTATTAAAGCTGCGGCGATGGCCATGTCGAGTTTGGCTTTGTAAGCGTTTAAGTCGAGTCCGATGACGGCTTCATCAAGCGATACTGTTTTGGAGGTATGTATCTGTTTTCCGTTGCGGTATGCGCCTTTGCCCTCAGCGGCAAAGAAGAATTCGTCATGTACTAAATCGATGACTGCCGCCGCAAACACGTCATTTAGCATCGGTGTATTTGAAACCGCAATGGAGGAGCAATAGAACGGTAATCCATGAATCAGGTTAGTGGTACCATCGATCGGGTCAACGCAGACGTAGTAGCCTTTCGGGCTTGCACCGTACTCTTTAACGCCGGATTCTTCGCTGATTAAAGTGAAGGAAACGCCGCTCACCTGGAGCGTTTTTACTATAGCGGCTTCAGCTGCTAGGTCAGAGGGTTTCATGAAGTCGCCGCCTGCGCCTCTGCCAAGGTTAGGTTGGGGTTCATGGATAGCTGCGAGGTGAGGTTTGATGGCTGCTTGAATACTCTGTTTGCAGTCGGATAGGATTTGTTGCCAGTCAAAGTCAGAGTTCATTGGTTAACCTTCAAGGTTAGTATTCTCGGGTGATTTATATAAGGGGAGGGGGATCGCGTCAGAGCAAAACAGGCAGCGATTTCTGCTTTAACAGTAGATCAAAAAACTGGCTGCTTCTGCGACTGAACCTGAAGAAAACGCCTCAACCAGCAAGCAGACTGCTTGTACTGTCGCCACAACCAACCTGCAACAAAAATCAACTACTGAACCAAAA
>JAAYYI010000099.1 GCA_012515445.1 Candidatus Bathyarchaeota archaeon
AGTGCTCAACATTTTAGGGCCAAACTTTATGCAGGTTTTTGAGCTGTTTTAATAGGAAGAAAGAAGATTTGGATTCTAAAGGAGCAAGCGTAAAGCGATAATTTGCTTAATTTTCACACAGTCTCGACAGGCCAGCGCGCTAATCAACCAAAGCGGTGGTTATTTGATTAGAAGAGTCGTTAGTCTGAGAATAATTGCCTAAACCGCTTTTCTAAATAGAACTATGCTTCGTTTTTTCGAAAGTTCAATTGATATGTCAAAAAGTTGCCGAATTCCTCACTAAGTATAAACCCGGCTTCCAAAGCCCATCTCTTCTCGGTTTTTCTTCTGGGGTAATCTGGATCGAGAGCTAACTCACATAAACAAATAAGACCGCCCGGTTTTAAAATTCGATAACATTCCCGAAGGACATCTGTTGGGTTTGGAATTTCTGGTAGACAGGTAATTGCGAGAACCCTATCTATACTATCGTTTGAAAAAGAACACTTTTTCGCATTATCAATTCTTGGTTCAATGTTGGTTATTTGTTCTTTTTGGACTTTTTTCTTCAGTTTATTTATTATCCATTCTTGAATGTCTATAGCGTAGACTTTCCCATTGGGCAAAAGTCTTGATGCAACAGCTTTCGTGTAATTACCTTTACCTGGACCTATTTCCACTACTATCATACCAGGTGTTAGGCGCATTCTGTCTGCTATAGCGTGAGGTCTCTGCAAAAACCTTCTGCGGAAAGGGTTATCGATTAATTGAGTTGCCAAAGCAGGTATTGGGAAATGGCGGTAATGCCGAACAATTCTAAAAACAACAATTAACAAAAACAGGATTACTGTAAGAGCAATTGTCAGCAACTTAAGGATTTCAACCAGTAACGTTATCATGTTGAAACCTATTTGTTAAATAAAAATTAATACAGAGAGAATTATTAGGTTTTTCGCTTTTCTAAGAAAAACGAATGTTATGTTAAACTCTAACTTTAATGCTTTAAAGTATCCTGGCTGGCCTGTTATAGTCACCCTTTAAACAAGCGTTTAGAACGTTTAATCAAAAAATTCTTATTAGAAAAGCGTTTAAAACAACTTATCCATATAAAGAGTGAATAGCTAGCTTCTGTTTCTTCTAGTCGCCCCAAGATTCTCAAGCTACCAACGGCTGGGAACGTGTATTAATCGCTATATCCTAAGGGCTCCTATCTCTGCTAGTAGTGCCTTCTATGGCTAATTCATCTGGGTTTGCGATAATTCCGAAAAACCAGAACAATAACAACAGCCAGAATAACTACCACAACAGTCAAAACTACAACTGTTGTCTGCATTAAATCAAAGCCAACAGGATTCTCAGTAGTTGTTGGAGTAGGCGTTTGTGTAATAGGGGTTTGTGTAGCAGAAGGTGATATAGTTGAAGTTGGTGTGGGTATTGGTGTATTTTGAGTGTGTGGATTACTGCTGATTGTTATCGTCTGGGTATTGCTCCAGTAGCTTGCTTGGCCGTCAAAGTAGTAATCGTAGTAATCACCCTCAAAAATTTGTATAGGCGTGCTGTTTACTGCGTGGTATTCGCCGTATAGTGCCTGCACCTGGACATCCAAGGATGTGGCGGAAAAGCGGTTTAGAGAAAGTACAATAATTACAGTGTAATCTGTGTCGGAGGCATAAGCTGGAGGACCAGAAGTACCTGATGCGGATAAAGGTGGAGTTTGGCCAGCCTCAGTGTCAAAGGGGTGGTAATACCAGCGACTCTCATTATGTGGCTTCCACCTGAAATTGTATGCATCGACACCAGTTGGGTTCTTTATTGTCGCGACAAGTGATTTATTATCAACACGATATCCTGGAATAGTTGTGGTTATTGTTTCGCCAGTATAGAGGTCTTTTGTGTATTTGTATGAGGTCGGAACATCATACGAGTTATCGATATACTGAAGCGAAAACTCAGTTACCACTGGTTTGAGTGACTGACCAGAAACAGTGGAAACAAAAGTAAGGTTGGATGCAACCAAGAAAACAATAAGGCTTATAGTTAATTTCTTAACGTTATTGCCCATAACTGGTTTTGGAGGGTTTTTTGAATAAAAGGCTTTTTATCAAGGTTTCTTTAGTAAACTATGTCAAGGTTTCTTGACTAAATAAGAGCCTTACTGGAAAGCTTGCCATTTTAAACTACTACCAACTGCCATTTTAAAAGTCGCTTTATGGAAATCAACTACAAGAAGTCTAATGCAGTAGCATTGGTCATCATTCCAGAATCATATAAGCTCTTAAACAGCAAGCAGTAGGTTTTAGATGTATTTTGTGGTTTTTGCCAGTTTTTGTAGAGTTAAAGTAAGCTGATTTTATATATTTGTCCGCCGTATCTGCTTGGATAAGAAGAGAGTGAAGTAGCAAAGTTGACCCTTATCGTTGACGACGCTGGCAGCGGCGACTTGCTTTATGGCGTAGTAATAGGCGCCTACCATGAAGGAACCGGAGAATTCAAGTACGACTTGATCGACGTACGGTTCTACCAAGAAAATTTCCGCGAAAAAGAGTACCTCCAGGAATCCAGCCGGGTTGTTTCACGTCTAGTATCCAAGTTCACCCTTAGCCCAGACGAGCAAATCCACATCTGCCAAGGCTGCATCTTTGATGTCGCCGCAGTAGATCTGCAGAAAGCTTACGGTGAAGACCGCGTGAAACGCATCCACGTTGAAGGTGAAACACAGCGGCTAGTCGAAATTGCTTACCTTGACGAAATTCGCAACTTAGGCTACGAGCCGCTGGCGGAACGTGAAGAGAAAAGAGGCAAAAACTTCTTCCATATGATGCGCTGGCTGAAAGATAACCCAGAAATGCTGCGCTATGCAAAGACGGGTTGGCCGCGGCTAAAGAAGTATCAACTCTTCAAGGGTGCACAGGAAAACCAAACTTTCAAAGTGGTATGCAGTGAATGTGGAGTAGAATGCGAGGTGCCTTTCCAGCCGAAAGCTGAAAAGCCAGTGTTCTGCCAGAAATGCTGGTCAAACCATAAACCTGTACACAATCGCCCACGTCGGGGTAGAAAAAACCGGAAAACAGTAAAACATTAAATTAGGTATGTAAAAAATGAATGTATTCGTAGATTTCAATGCAAGTTGGTTTGTATTATTCTTCGGCTTCTTAGCCGCCTGGGCTGTTCTAATGGTTGCCCGCCGAAAATTCAATGCACGCCATGAAGTGAAGGAGCAACTGTTCCTTGCAGTCGGCGGAATGATTTCCCTTATTATGATGGAGTTTTTTGCAGTCTCCACAGGACTTTGGGATTACACTCCAGGAAACTGGCCTGTTATTTTATGGCCTACATATTTCGTAGCGATACTTTTCGGCTATCAGCTTCTGCGCTCAGTTGAGCGAGTGCTTGTACGCCGACCTATAGCTGCGCTTTAGTAACAGGTCAAAATACTCCATATCCCATCTTCTCTTTTATATCAGTAAGGTTCGAGTGACTGATTATTGCGCTTCCGGGCAAACTGGAGAAACGCAAGGCTCAACTGTTTATTTTTCAGCTTACCATTACCGGTCAACTTTGGTGCCGTTAACCTTTTTATAAGGTATTTTTGCACAAGGCTTTTATCGAGAATTCAAAAGTTATTTAGTTCATAAGCTATTGGTGAATAATTGTTATGAGTAGTAACTCCAGGAAGGCGCCTGCTTCCTCTTATGCCCGAAGTCTCATTGAAGCAAGCCTTGACCCATTGGTTACAATCAGCGCTGAAGGAAAAATCACCGACGTCAACAAAGCCACAGAAGACGTAACAGGCTATTCACGGGACCAACTAATTGGAAGTGACTTCTCCGATTACTTCACCGAACCCGAAAAAGCCAAAGCCGGATACGAGGAAGCCTTCTCCGAGGGCTTCGTAAAGGATTATCCACTGGCTATTCAGCACAGGTCTGGAAAGATCACCTGCGTACTGTATAACGCTACAGTTTACCGTAACGAGGCAGGTAAAGTGCAGGGCGTCTACGCTGCAGCAAGGGACATCACTGCCCGAAAGGAAGCTGAGGAGAAATTAAGGCAGGCTTCTCTGTACGCCCGCAGCTTAATCGAAGCCAGCTTAGACCCGCTCGTCACCATCAGCACTCAAGGCAAAATCACAGACGTTAACCAGGCAACAGAAGACGTAACCGGTTACACGAGGGCCGAACTCATCGGGAGCGACTTCTCTGACTATTTCACTGAACCCCAAGAAGCCCGTAAAGGTTACCGACAGGTCTTCACCGAAGGTTTTGTGCGTGACTACCCACTTGCCATTAGACACAAGGACGGAGCAATAACTGATGTCCTCTACAATGCTACACTCTACAAAAACGAGCAAGGCCAAGTTCAGGGCGTTTTTGCAGCGGCTAGAGATATCACGGAGCGCAAGAAACTCGATGAAGCACTAAAACGTCAGGCTGATCTCATTGATTTAAGCCCAGACGCTATCATAATCAAAAAACCTGATGACACGATAACCTTCTGGAGTTTGGGCGCAGAGAAACTCTACGGCTACACAAAAGCCGAAGCCATAGGAAAGAAAACTAACACTTTACTCAAAACTACCGCACTTGAACCGTTGGGAAACATAATCGCTCAACTTAAACTGGCTGGTAAATGGTCTGGGGAATTGCTTCACGTTACTAAACTGGGGCGCGAATTGGCTATTCAGAGTTATTGGCTAGCTAAACTAGGAAATGATTGTGAAGTAGCTGAAATTTTTGAGTCCAACGTGGATGTTACCGAGCGTAAGAATTCTGAGCGCCTAGCTGCTATCGGTGCCACCGCTGGTATGGTTGGCCATGACATCCGCAATCCGCTACAGACGATAGCGGGCGAGATTTACTTGGCTAAGGATGCGATGCAGTCATTGCCTGATAGCTACGTTAAGGCGAATGTCTTGGAAAGCCTTGGAACGATTGATGAGCAAATGGGTTATATTAACAAAATCGTCTCTGACCTGCAAGACTACGCTAAACCGCTAAAACCTATGTTTGAGGAAGTGGACCTCAAAGTAGTGGTTGAAGCAGTATTAGCGTCCGTTTTTTATTCTTCAACTTACCAAGTAGATAACATTGACTTCAGTTACCATCTGGATGAAGATGTTCGCTTGTTAAAGGTGGATAAAACTTATTTGCATAGAATCATCCAGAACTTAGTTACTAACTCTATCCAAGCTATGCCCAACGGGGGAAAAATAACCTTGACGGCTTGCAGACAAGATGACAAAACAAAAATCAGCGTCCAAGACACCGGCGAAGGAATCCCCCTTGAGGTTAGAGACCGGCTTTTTACTCCCCTGACTACTACCAAGACTAAGGGTCAAGGCTTTGGATTAGCGGTAGTTAAGAAATTTACTGAAAGCTTAGGCGGCACTATAACCTTTGAAAGTGAAATCGGCAGAGGCACAGTCTTCAAGATACTGCTGCCTGCTTAACATCAGGTTGAATCCTTAAATATCGTTTATGGTTTTGTATAGTGGTCGTGTTTTAGTTTTGACTTCTAGCAGTAGACATGTTGCTCACGGCGTAGTCGTATGGTATGGTAAACCCTGGGTTGTCCCTTTAGCTGTCGTGCGTACTGTAGGCGTGGTATTGCTTGCCATTGTAATTCTGTTCCTAGAGATGTTTCTGGGCGTAGCTTTACTGGTAGTGAGCGGATTGACGGTTTTTCTCTGGACGCTCGTTGCGTTTATCACGATTTGGCTGCTAAGTCTGTTTGATTTGCTACTATACTTCGTTTCACATAGCTACGTGCTTAGACAGGATGGACTCGAGATAAGGCGAGGCATTATAAGGCTGCATTCTTTCGTCGTTACGCCTTCAGGGTTTGGCGATTTAACAGTTTATCAATCACTTAGCGGCAGAATCTTTGGATACGGCGAGTTAACAGTGAATAGTCAGGGTGAGCGACACACAAAACTGTCTCTGGTGCGTTCACCTTTCACTACAGCGGACACAATACGTGACATAATGGGTAAACCGATAGTACGCGTCGAGGACCATGTTTAGAACATTGTGTTTCTGTTAGCCGAATGGCTGGGTACCGGCTGAATGATGTCCCAGTGCTCGACTAGTTTGCCGTCTTCAACCCGAAATATGTCCACCACTGCATCTCCTCTGTCTTTGGGATTACGTTTCTGGTGACTATGCACAACAACGTATTCTCCCTCGGCGATTATTCGCTTAAACTCCATCGATAGTTCGGGGTTAGCTTTTATGTACGCGGTCGCGAAGGCTACTACGCCGTCTGGGCCATCGGGGGCGTCTGGGTTATGTTGGCGATAGTTCGGGGCAATATATCGCGCGACGGCTTCAACTGGGTTTTTCTGGTTGAATGCCAAATCTAGGCAGTTTTTTGCTATACGCTTGTTTGTAGCTAGGTCGTTTGCTGTTTGGGCTTGCATAATTTGGTCTCCAGATTAGGTGGTTTAGGCGTTCATGATAAGGGTGTGTGGTTGCAGCCCTGTAGCAGCAGTTCAGTGGCTTTTTTTGTGTACTCTGCTTTTGCCCCTCTTTTATTGTGTTTGTGTAGTGCCCAATTGGCGGTGGTAGACACAATAGAGAACTGTCCCATATGCAACAGGCATCGATGATATTCCTAATTTGATAACAAAATAGTGATTGAAAATGTTAAATGAAATAAATTTGATGTGAGCTTAACATGCATATCGGCAATTTTTTATCGCGTATATCTCAAAGGATGTCTCTCGTATATACATCCATATTACAATCACTTATAAGCCCAAAATGATAACGCAATCAATCCCCCCAGGAGGCGAAAAGCAAGTGTTGAGTCGAGACTGCGACGGATGCGAAATGCTGCACATGTGTAGTGAAAGATATCGTCGAGTGAGCAAAGACGAGAAGGTTTACTGCCCAGACGGTACAGCACACCTTGTCGACCAGAACTAAAGATACATAGAATAAAAGAGGAAAAGGAATGATTTAGTTTTGGTCGACAAGGTGTGCTGTACCGTCTGGGCAGTAA
>JAAYYI010000100.1 GCA_012515445.1 Candidatus Bathyarchaeota archaeon
GAACTGGGTATAGAGTTGAGCTCAAAGATCAGATAAGCGGTTTTGAATGGTCAATTCTTGTAGAGTTAAAGAGCGACCAGGAAAAAATAAGGCACATAGTGTATAAAAACGGGTAAAAATTCAGGTAAATAAGGGGAGGGGAGGTGCTTCTGAGACGGGTAGTATGCTTTTTAGTTTTTGAAGTTACCGCTGCAGACCACGTACTGCACGCCGTCGCTTCCCGTGACCAGTTGGTAGTATGTTGTTTTATAGTAGAGATTTGTTTGGCCTATGTTGCTGTAAACGTAGTCTACCCAGCCTTTGCCGTTTGATAGGGCGCCTTGGATGATGTAGTCGCGGAATGGGGTTCCGGCGACGTCTGTTTTGCCATGGAAATTAACACCGACGAGTAAGATGTTGTCTGCGTGCGCTACCATGGTGGCGTTTGTGTCATAGGCGAACACGTAGAGACTCGTGTATTGGGTGCTCTTGTATGGCGATTCGCCTGCATTTATGTGCAGGAAGGCGTCGGTGGCGTTCTGCCGTATTGCATCCGCGGTTTGCTCTACGAGCGCAACTACTTGGCTGTTGCTGAACGTCTGCTTGGCGTAGCCGACTCCTAGATTGCGGTATATGATTCGCTCGTACTCGCTGAAGCCCTGCGCATCTTTTTGGTTTCTCACTGCTTCTATGGCATGCTGGAAGGCGTCAATAAGCAAGTTGGGGACGTTTCTGCTGAAGATAAAGTAAACCTCTTTTTCGCCGATAGTATACAGTTGCTCAAACTGTTTTGTATCCAAACCTGCGTTGTTAATCTCATAATGCCCAGTCAATTCCCCAACCGCCCAAACGTCGATCTGGTCGTTCTGAAGCATCTGAAGCAACTCTGCAGGGGTCGACGCTAAAACGATATTTGAGGAATCAACACCCTGACCGACCAAGAGATCATATTCTATGGTATGATTTACTGTGCCGATTCGGTACATGTTCAAGTCCTCAACGGAAGCTATTGAGAGGTTACTGTCCACTTCAGAGTAAACGACGAAGGTCACTTTGGAGAATGGTCCAACCCAGTTGTAGTTTGGTTCACGTTCAGGTGTACGAACGATAGAGAAGAGGCAGGTGCTGCTGTCCTGTTGTGCTTGCTGGAAACCTTCCACTAAGGGAACAACCTTGACGTTAGGCGCCGCTTTTACGCCTGAGCGGCTGAAGATCGACTGCAGTATCTCCACTGAAATCCCAGTTGCTTCGCCGTGTTCGCCTTGATAGTTGAATGGGGTATATTCCTCAGTCAGGTAATTTAAGTGGGCAAATCCTATTGCGGGGATATACTGGCCTAAAATCATGTCATGTGTACTGAAGCCTCTGTTGTCTTTCTCGTTTTTTAGCTCGTTAATAGCAGCTTGAAAAGCGTTAACAGTTGAATCCGGAGTGCCTATACTAAAAGCGTAATACAAGTCAACCTGCTTAAGCCGGTACACAACGTTAAAGGCATAGTAGTTCCCGGTTTCCTCTTTAGTTATGTGGCGGCCTACTTCTTCGGGGTAACACCACAAGTCAATAGTACCGTGGGCGAGTTTCTCGATTAGCACTTCGGCGCTGGTTTCATTTACTAAATGGCTTCTATCAACTCCTGCCGCAAGTAAAAGCGGTATAGCTGCGTCGTCGGTGATAACTCCGATTCTGTAGTTCTTCAGCTCGACGGTGTTGTTGACTGCGGTTGTTGTGTCCCACCCAGCAAACAATGCATATTGATAGGTGCAGATTGGTCCAGCCCACTTGAAGAGGTTCTCTCGCTCGGGCAACCGCACAGTTGAGAATAGCACCGTGTTGTTTTGAGTTAAGGCTTCTTGGTAGCCATCTGTCCATGCTGTAAGATTGATTTGGCGGGGGGTTGCTTGAGCGCCGAGTTTCTGAGTGATCGCCGAGAGCAGCTCGACTGAGACGCCTTTGATTTGGCCGTTCTCTATGTAATTGTAGGGTGGATACTGTTCAGTGTAGTATCTTAACTGCGCTAAATCATTGGGGTTTATGGAGCTTATCTGCGGTTCGAAGAAGTTTATACTGCAGACTGCTGATACACATGAAATGAAGACTATGACAATCGCTGTGAATCCAATGGTTGTTTGGCGGTTACTATTCATAGACAAAATATGGAGCGGTTCCTTAAAGCATCTTTCCAAAAATCAATTCCTGAGTGGTAAAAATCGGGTTAGCTGACGGCAAGTTCTGAATTATCGACACGCCGAAAAGTATTCAGAAATGGAATATTGGTTGTTGGAATGGTAGTTGGGTGTCAGCAAGCCATTTAAACAATCATCAAACACCACTGGTCAGTGAACTATACGTTCAATAATCTAGGTACCACCACCGCTCCCGCCACCTCCGCCGCCAACAAGCAAGTCAAAAGGGAAAATTAAAGCGTCCACCATCATTCCAGTCGTGATCCTCATCGGATGCGTCATTGGGGCATTCTACTTCTCAGGATTCTTCGACAACATCTCAAATCCGCTAAACCCAAATTCAGGCACCTTGACGCCTACAAGAAACATTATCGGAACATGGAAAACCACTTTTCCAACAGAATTCACCATAGCCACAGACTACGAAGACTTCGTAACGCTAAAAGACGTGGGCACAGAAAACCGAACCATGACTTGGACTATAACTGCAACAGATGACGAAAACGTGGTCTACGTTAACGTTGAATTCGCCGTCACCAGCCGGGAGCTTCCAACAGGATCAGGCTATATCTCTGACATTTCACCCATGATGCTAACAGGCATAGTCAACGGCACACAGTTAACGCTGACCAAGGACGATCAAGGCCCAATAGACCAGATCGGCTCCGTCGGAGTCTTTACTTTCACGTCAACGCAGATGCAGGGCACATGGCATGACCACTGGGAAGGTGTCTGGAGCCAGAATGTGTACACAGCCACCAACGGCTTAAAGCTGATGAAGCAGTAAGCACCCTTTTTTACTTCACTTTTTTATTTATCGTCCAGCAAGTTATCAATAGGCGATGTACGTGGACACTGACCAGTTAGCAGCAGTAAAAAAAGACGAGGTACCTGAACAAGCAAAAAACTTGACGCCTATCGATGTGGAATTCCTCGTCGAGACGCTAAAGGAGAAAGACGATAAACTCCGCTACAATGCGTTTCTGCTGCTTCAAGCGCACTCAAAAAACTCCAGCGCTGTTTACACTCACTGGAATAAGCTTGCAGAGAAACTTGATAGCGATAACTCGTATCAGCGCAGTTTGGGCGTAATGCTTTTGGCGGAGAACGTCCGCTGGGACACAGAAAGCAAATTCGCCGGTATCATAGACAAGTTTCTAGCTTGCTGCTTGGATGAGAAGTTCATAACTGCAAGGCAAACCATACAGGTATTAGCAGTCATCAGTAAAGCTACAGACAAGTATAACGCGACATTCGCTAAGGTTTTGGCTGAACTTGACTTATCTAAGTACAAGGAGAATCAGCAGTCGCTTCTCAAACGCGACATCGCAGCAGTACAGAAGTTACTGCCAAAGTAGGACTCAAGCGCAGTTAAGGGTCGATATGCTTAAACGCCGATTACACTAAATAGAGGCAGGGGAGCAGCATATGTCAGAATCTGAATACATTCTAAGACAGGAAGCAGGGGTAAAATCACATGAGTCCGAGTCGCCGCCGACAGTAGGGTTAAAGGCAGGCGCATTCGCCGACTTAGGATCACTCATTTTAACGAACAAGCGCCTTGTCTTCATCGACAAAGGCGGAGCTGAGCGTGCGGCTGCTTGGGCGGTTGGCGGAGTATTCGCTGCGCAAGCCATTGAGAACAGTGCTTCCAAAGCTGAACTTGACGAACTCTCAAGCCAAAAAGACAGCGTCGCTATACCGCTACAGAACATAATCCGTATTGAAGCCGGAAAGAAGATGGGACAATCATTTGTCCGAGTGGATAGCGCTGGCAGCCCAAAACCGGTTCACGCATTTGTAGTCGCCGGAGGAACCAATAACCAAAGCTGGGTAGCGGCGATAAATCAGGCTAAAGCGTCAACACAATATCCGCAGACGCCACAGGCAGCGGCCTATGTACCTCAGCAGGTACAGCAGCCAATGGTTCAGCAGCAGACAAGTCTGGGCAAAACCTGCCAGAGCTGCGGCACAACAGGCTTACAGGGCATGTTCTGTACTTCATGCGGCTCACCACTGAGCCAAATGCAAACTCGGATGCCACCGCCACCTCCGCCACAGACGCAGACGCCTATGTGTCCTTACTGTGGAAGCCAAATACGTTACATTCAGCAGTATCAGCGCTGGTACTGTGATAAAGAGAAAAGATATGTTTAGGAATTTAGCGGTTGATTTGAGCCGTTAAATGTGAAGGGGAAGCTTATTACTTTCCTGTTTTTTCTTCATGCTTCTTCTTTTTAGCTGCGTTCTTTTTTGCTAATGAAGGCATAGATTGTTCCTCTGCTAGATGTGCTTATGCAGTGATACCTAAAAGCTTAGTGCCTAAATAGCAGTCTGGCAGGCGGTTTTAAGCTTATATAACTGATGCCATAAATGTTGGAAGCATGGGAAGTTTGGTGGATTAGGGGAGACTAAGGTTGGATGAGGTTTTAGATTTACTGGATAAAACAACTAAACGAATACAGAAAACTGCGGAAGAAACCAAAGAGACAAGTAGAAAACAAAATGAGGTTTATGAACAGCTTTCACAGTCAACTGAAACGTCACAGGAACAGAAAATCAAGGCGTTCATCACTAAAACCATGGAGCTAAACAGGCTGGAGCGGATTAATTCCCAGTTAAGCTTGATGTATATGCTTCAGATTTTCGCTTTCAAAGTTAAGGTTCTTGAGGTTTCAGTTGATACAATCAAGGAGCAACTCGTCAAGTCAGACGTTCTGCAGAACGGCATGGAGCTTGAAGACATCAAGAAAAATATTGATACATTAAAGATTCTCATCGAAGCACAGTACGAGTCGATGAAGGAAATCAACGACACACAGAACCGAAACCTCGGCTACATACATTAAAAATTTTTTAAAAATAATAAAAAGGGCTTGGCTGTTCAACCACTTGAATGGTTGAAGCCTAACTTTTTTGATCTTACCTGCTTAGAAGAGCTTTTCCCAGCTTGTGACTAGGTCGAGGACTTCTTGGCCTGCTTTGCCGCCGTAGCTCTTTAGACGCTCGCGAGTGTCTTTCTCTGCAATGCATTTCTTTTGGAATTCTTGCATCTGTGCTGCTTTGTCTGTGAGGTACAGTAAGCCATCAACGCCTGCGCGTGCCATGCGGACTGATACTGTTAAGATTTCTCTTGTGGTTGGTGTTTCTGCTGGGTCGTCGCCGGGGCCGATAACGTAGAGTGCAATGTTTAGTTTAGTGTCTTTGAAGAGTTTCTTGAAGTTGCGTGTGAGCATTTCCCAGTACCAGGGTGTAGCGTAGTTCTTGCTGAACATGACTACGAACATTTCTGTTGTGAGTGGGAGCAAGTCGTCGAAGTAGACGCCGAATCTTTCATAGTTTGTGACTGGGTCTGGTAGGATGCCGATGTAGAGTGGTTTTTTGGCTTTGTTGATTACGCGGTCGCTTGTTGCTGCCATGTAGTCTGAGACTTCTTTGCGTCTCCATTCATACCATGATAAGCCGCTTTTTCTGTGTAGTTCTTTGCATCGTGGGCAGGTGCAGTGGCCGTGTTCAGCGAAGTGGATGCTGTTTAGCCAGACACCTTGGCTTTTGCGTGCGGTGTCTTCCATATAGTCGAGTTGTTCTGCTCTGTGTTCTGGTTGTGTTTGGCAGAGTACTTCCCAGCGTACGTTGTAGTTGTCGTTGGTTCTCCATGCTGGGCCAAGGTCTGATTGGCTGATCCAGTCTGGGTGGAGGCGTGCTGCGACGTTGTCACCGAAAATTGCGACGTTGCTGTACATATCAGGTTTTGGGGGTAATCGTCTTCCGACTTCGGGCTTGGTGCGGAAAAGGTCAAAGTCGAAGCCTGGAACTTTCTTTGCTTCAAACATGTATGTGCCGAATTTCATTTCCTACTACCTTTTAAGGAACTCAAATCGTTTGGCGCTGTTATAAAGTTTTGCATAAACACTTTTTTCGTGGTTTCTAAGCCTAAAATGCTGTTTAGGGGATGCTTAAGATTCAGCAACATATGGGCATATTTTCCAGAAAGAATGGGATTTCTGATTTATGGCTACATTGCAGATTTAATTCGGGGTTTTATTATGGTTTTAAGCATAATTAGGGGAGTTATACTTGAGTTGCGATTTTTTTTCAGAACCCCCTTATTTATAGACTCAATGGATAAAGAGACAAATTAATCGGCGTATGCGTTTGTTGGTTCTTGGTTGCAGAATATATGCGGTTGCTGATGCAGATGCTTGGCTGATAGGCGTCTCTGCCGAAGACCAACAATCGTAAGATAAGAAAGAAGCTTTGTTGCTCTCAGCAGACCCCCTCCCCTTATATAAAGAAAGAAGCAGATAAGTAATCGGGCGACTAAGATGAACATCCGCGAAACGACTAATCTGGACATAGAGGATATCCTGCTGGTAGAGAGGGCCGCTTTCAAAAGGGAAGGCGAAGCAATGCTAACACGGAACTTGTTAGTTGACCCAACCGCTAAACCCATACTTTCCCTCTTGGCATACAACGAAACGCAGCCAATCGGGCACATCTTATTCACAAAAGCCACCATTATAACCGCACCCCACATCAAAGCATCAATGCTCGCGCCATTAGCCGTAGTCCCGCAATACCAAAAGCAGGGCGTCGGCAGCGCATTAATCAAAAAAGGCCTGCAGCTTCAATCCCAGTCAGGCATAGAGCTGGTGTTTGTACTTGGACACATCGAATATTACCCAAAGTATGGCTTCACTCCAGCCGCAAAACTCGGGTTCGAACCCACCTACCCGATACCCAATGAAGTCGCAGATGCATGGATGGTACAGGCGCTAAAACCCGGCATCATCGGGGCAGTATCGGGTAAAGTGATGGGCTGCGATGCTATGAATCGACCGGAAAACTGGCGGGAATAACTGAATTCTGCTGCGCTTCGGAGTACTCTTAGCCCCTGTAAAAAGCAACTAAAAGAGAAGAACCTATGCACTCAAAGCAAGGCTTCTCTCCACTATTTTTAAGGCTAAAAAATGAGTCTGCCCAGCCTCAGCAGAGCTTACCACCCCCCACATGGGTAAGATGCTGAGGCACGGGTTGGTTGTTTTTAGTGTTAGGCAGTTTAAGATACTGCCTGGACGTTTGATTCGCGGTAGTACATTGCTTGTGCAGTGTAGAGTGTGATGCTGCAGGTTAGGCCGATGTCGTTGATTGTGATAGAGTCAGGATTAATGATGTAGACCATCATTGTGTAGCCTGAGCGTAGGACTAAGTCGTTGCTTGCTAGCGTGAAGTCGTATGTTGTGGATCCGAATTCTACTTGGTTGTCAGCTGGATCAGTGGCAGTCAGGTTAAAGTTAGAGACATATGGCATGTCTGCAGATACGGAGTCAGTTGTAACACAGAATAGCACCTTCTTGTTTGTGGTGTCATCGTTCCAACTGCATTCCTGTCCTCTGACAGCCAGTTTATCGATGACGATATCTCGACCACCCGTGTTAATGACCATTAATGTTCCTTGAGCATAGCTCTCGGTTTCTGGCAGAGCGGTTGAGTTGTGATATAGGTGCTGTTTTGTCAGCGCAAGCGATTCTTCCTGTACGCGTGTGCTGACGACGTTAATTGCAAAGTATGTGACTACGCTTGCGAGTAGCACAGATATAACTAGTATGATTAGCGTAGTGACTACTGTGCTGAGTGCCCAGCGATTCTTCAATACACGTTTTAGTGTATGATTTATTTCGAAAGTTTTGGTTCTTTGTTTGTTGTGCAATGTAGTCAAGTCCTTTGTGTACTGTATCGCAATACTCAATATAATATGTTATGTCTGCTGAATAAGTAATAGCAATACATACCCCTGAGCACTAATTTGACCCATGTAAAATCTAGACCTACCCGTCTCGAAGTGACCTCCCCCTCCCTTATATAAAGCAGCCAACACAGTACCATAGCAATGACAGCCCAGCAGAGTCAGCCCGACGTAGTGGTGATCGGAGGCGGACCCGTCGGTTCATACGGAGCCCTCCACCTCGCCAAAAAAGGCGTATCCGTAACGGTCTACGAAGAGCATCCAGAAATCGGCGTACCCTCCCATTGTGCAGGACACATAAGCATCCGCAGCCTCAGAAGCATGGGACTCTATCCCCTGCCGGACGGCATAATCGAGAACAACTTCTCGGTAGCCAACTTTTACTCGCCGCAGGGCACAAAATTCTCTCTACACCTTGCCTGCCCAGTAACGACAGCGATAAACCGCGCCAAATTCGACCAGTATCTTGCAGCGCAGGCCAAAGATGCCGGGGTAGAGTTCAAGATGAGCACCCGCGTGGAATCGCTGCTCAAGCAGAATGGCTGCGTCAAAGGCATCAGTGTAAAGGGGGCTGACGGCTCAAAGGCGGATGTTAACTCGAAAGTAGTGTTCGACGCCGAAGGCATTTCTTCCCGTTTACTTCGACAAGCTGGACTGCGCACCCTCAACCCCCGTGGCTTAGTGTATGCTGTCGAAACCGAAATAGAAGGCGTCCAAGACATAGAGATGGACGCAGTGGAAGTCTACTTCGGCAAAAACATTGCACCCGGATTCTACGGTTGGCTTATCCCGCGGCCTGACGGATCCGCTAAACTCGGCTTAGCCACCAACAGAGGTGACCCCAGAGCGTACCTCAAGCGCTTAATGACCAAGCATCTCGTAGCTTCCAAGCAGCTTGCCAGAGCTAAAATTTTAACCGCGGGCTATCATGCCATCTCGCTGGCGGGGCCAATCGGCAGAGTCTACGCAGGGGGTTTTATGGCGATGGGCGACTGCGCCTCACAGGTGAAACCAACCACAGGCGGAGGCGTCATCTTTGGGTTAACCTGCGCAAGAGAAGCAGCCAAAATAGCAGCACAAACAATCCAGAACGGGGACGTCTCAGCTAATGCACTACAGCCCTACCAGAAACGCTGTGATGAACTTCTGAACTTTGACATCCGCACAATGCTCAGGCTGCGACGATTTATCAATTCGCTTTCGGATGAGAAACTCGACGAGATGCTAAGGGTCGTTGGAAAATTTGGAGTGGACAAGGCACTTAGTGGCGTTGATGAGATTGACTATCAGGGTAAGATGCTGATGTCGGTTGCGGGGAAACCTTCGATGTGGGCTGCGCTTGCATACTTTGGGCTGTTGTACCTGGGTAGCCATTAAAAGAAAGTGAAGGTTGGATTATGGCTGTGCTACTAGCCAATCCATTGCTTGAGCGCGGGTTGCAAAGCTTGTGATTTTTCTTCCTGCGCTGTTGCCGACGTTGAACGCTATGAGATTAATCATTTTGTTGTCTGCTACAATAGCTGATGCCTTTACGTAGGGTGTGTTTTTCTTTGCAAACTCCATTACTGCGTCGATTGTCTCAGTTGCAATCTCTATTCCTGATACGTCGGTGATTATTAGGGCGCTTTTAGGTGCCATCATGGCGATTTCTTTTTGTGCTTCATCTATTCTTTTGATTATTTCAACTGGTTTCTGGCTGCTTAGATCCACGACCAGCACTGTTTTTGTTTTATAACTTATTTTTAGTATTGCAGTCATGTGTATTCAACTTTCGACTATTTTGTCTTCATAGTATAATATAGGTTGCGAATATTGAATCAGAAGTATTACTATAGATCAATTGATAATAATCGATAGTCTATATTGCCAATTAACAACCACAAACCTGTAAAAGTTAAAAGCTATCCCGCACTAATCACAGCCATACACTAACAAGAGCACAAAAAAATGTCAGACCGATTCGAATACAAGCAAGTCATAGTCTTCCGCACCGACCTACAGATGGGCAAAGGCAAAATCGCAGCACAAGCAGGCCACGCAGCCATCTCCGCAGCCCAAGACGCCTACGTTCACCACAAGAAATGGTGGGACGCATGGATGTATGAAGGCCAAAAAAAAGTCGCGCTCAAAGTCCAGACAGAGAAGGAACTCTGCGAACTCGAAGAAGCCGCAGAAGACTTAGGTTTACCCCACGCGCTCATTATCGATGCGGGTCTAACTCAGATTCCAGAGGGGTCAATCACCTGTTTAGGTATCGGTCCTGCTCCAATTGAGAAAATCGATCGGTTGACACGCGAATTAAAACTATTGTAGGCGATTTTGTTTGCCTATTCCTGAAGTTGACAGAATCCTCGGTATGCACACGTACGCCACAGAAACCGAGGGATTAGGCGGCGTCATCAAGGAGTCGGCGGATGACTTCGTAGTTGAAGAAATGCTTGTGGATGGATCAAAAGCCAGCGTTACAGGCGCCGTACCCAGCCGCGCTATTGGTTCCTCGGCGCAGAAGCAGAGGTTCCTGCTTTGCCTGATGATTAAGCGCAACTGGGACACATTTATAGCAACAAAGAACGTCGCCAAAGCGTTAGGTATCGACCAGGGTAGAGTGCAGTTCGCCGGCATAAAGGACGCCCGAGCCGTAACAGCCCAGCACATAACCATAGAGAACGTCCCAGCAGAAGACGCAGCTAAAATCGATATCAAAAATGTAAAGGTTACACCGATTGGGTACATACGAGAGATGCTTTCGCTGTTCTACCTCTTAGGAAACAACTTTACGATAACAGCCACAAAAGTAGATGCCCCCGAATCGGTTGTCCAAGAGCGGGTTCAGCAAACAATACAAGAATTAAATGCAATCGGCGGCATACCCAACTATTTCGGGCACCAACGCTTCGGAACCACCAGACCAGTAACACACCTTGTCGGCAGAGCCCTCAGCCAAGGCAGATTCGAGGACGCCGCGATGCTGTTCCTCGCCAACCCCGGCCCATACGAACATCCCCAATCACGGCAGGTCCGCCAGCAACTACAGGACGCCCATGACTTCAAATGGGCTGCAGAAAACTATCCCAGCCAGCTGCGCTTTGAACGCATGATGCTTATGCACTTAGCGGAGCATCCAACAGACTATGTTGGCGCTTTCAGGCGGCTGCCGGAGAAGCTTCTGGCGCTGTTTGTTCAGGCGCATCAATCCTACCTCTTCAACCGCTTCCTGAGCGAGCGGCTGAAACTTGGTTTACCGCTTAATGAGGCTGTGGTGGGTGATTTTGTGGTTGGGGTTGAGCGGTCGGGGCTGCCATTAACTACAATGGAGAAAGCTGTGACGGATGCGAATTTGGCGCAGGTTAATGCTTCGGTTAAGGCGGGGAAAATGCGGGTGGCGCTACCGATTTATGGGTTCCGTCAGAGGTTATCTGGCGGCGTCATGGGTGAAATGGAACGGGAAGTTCTCAACTCAGAGAGTGTCAACGATGGCCCAGTACGGCTAAATGAGCTTTCACGTGTCGGCGGTAAAGGCGGCTTACGCACCGCGCTTGCGCCAGTAAAAGACTTTAAACTCTTATCAACCGCTGATGCTAAACTTCAAGTCAGTTTTATGCTGTTCCGCGGCTGCTACGCAACTATTCTACTCCGCGAAATCATAAAGCCTCAGAACCCTGCAACCTCTGGCTTCTAAAATCTGCGTAAACCCTGATAAGGCAGACTTTGATTAGGTATCTTGTGAGTCTGCTTTTTTATGGAACACCCATCACATGATGAGCCGCCGCACTGCGTTATACCGCTGCATAAACCTTCAATCAAAGAATTCATTTTCTTCTTCGCAAGCGGTATATTGGTAAGCATACCCTTCGCAGCCTTCTTTGAATCAGCCTTTCCAAACACTGCTCTATTCGCATTGCTACTAATTGTTGTAGGTGCACCCTTCATTGAGGAGATAGCGAAGGTGTTTCCGCTATTCTACCGACACGGCGAAACCGAACGTTCAATCGTTACACTGGGGCTACTGATAGGCCTCGGATTTGGCATAGCAGAATTCTTCCAGTACATAGTAATTGTAGGCACACCGCCAATCGCAAGAATCCCAGGCATAATCTTCCACGCTTCAAGCACCACTATAACCGCGTATGGAATAGCCAAAAAACGTCCACTTCCCTACTATCTGACCGCGGTTTTTCTGCATTTTGCAAATAACTTCTTGGCAGTTACAGGCGCCCTCTTAAGCGCTTTAACCGCGCTGCTGGTACTAATCGTAACCTTCCTACTTGCATGGCGATACTGGCATAGGGCAAAAAAAGACTTGATAGTGACTTAAGTGACCTTATCGGTTCGGGCTAAATCGCGCAGCCGATTAACACCATCGATTTCCCGTATGAACCTCGCTACTGCTGCAGGTATAAGAGTAGTCCAACTGTCGTCTCTCACAATCTTTTCCCGCACCAGCGTGGAGTTGTAAGCTTTTCGGTCAAAGAAAGGCACGTCACAGACAGTGTAGCCTGCCTCCATGAACAATCTGCGCGTTAAGGGCTCGTTAGAGTAAACCACGTTAAAGCGGGGCGTGTAGCCTTCGACCGCTGACACCCAGAGCATATGTAGATGCACATCAGGCACCGGAACAATCCAGAGTTTATCCATATCCAAACCAGCCTCAGCTAAAGCCCCCCGGACCATAATTAGGCGCTCCCCAGCCGTGAAGGGGTTATGGCTGTTGTGGCTGTATTGAGCACTGCCGATAACAACAACTAATTCATCTACGCTTTTGAGCGCGTACTTTATTGCGTCTAAGTGCCCGTTATGGAACGGCTGGAATCTGCCGACGTAGATACCGCGATTTACTGGTATAGTTATCCCTGCTTTGAGGTTGCGTTTGGCTCATTTATGATTTGCGTAATCAACTTTAGGCTATCTTGGCTAAAATAGTCTCAACCGGAAACACACGCAACTGCCCACCGCAGACAGCCACCGTCTTGGGTTCAGTGTAGCCACGCTTTTCTCTTTTAAGAAAATCAAGCTTCACTTTCAATCCGCCCAACCCGTAACCGCCGAGCGAAAAATCAGATTTAACCACCCTGTGACATGGAACAGCGGGCGCAAAGAGGTTGCATGCCATAGCGTTGCCTACTGCACGCGGTCCGCCCCCTACTACCGCCGCTATCGCTCCATACGTAGTCACGTAACCGACTGGAACCGCCAACGTCGCCTGTATAACACAGTTAGTGTACGCCGTCAGGCGCGAGGTTGCAAGCGTGAGGGTTGCGTCTGTGTCTTTTCCGTCGTAGATAGCTCTGAGCGCTTCCAGCACCATTTCCGCTTCCTCTGTAGCTTCACGGCAAACTTGGAATGGCTCAGCAAACGGCAGATTATCCAGAATCGACTCTAAGACTTCCTGCGGGTCAGCGCGAAACGTTGTAACTATGATTTTGCCGTTTTCCAGTGCAGCAGCGAAGGTTACGCCATCGAAGGTTTTACTGTAAATTTCAATCATAATGCAACACTAGCCGATGGCGCTAAAAAGTTCCTATCTTGCAAAGAGATGTATATAGTGGGTTTTACGCATTTTTTGCATTTAAGTAGCCTACGCTCACTCAAAAAGTATGTCTCCTGACTTGTAATAAGGTTATAAGTAAGCTTAATACATTGTCTTGTGTATTAAAAACGGTCAGGCGAACAAATTATGGACGGAATTGGACCACTTACACCCACTTTACCTCAACTTAGACAAATTCCACTCATGCCACAAGTAGAAGCGGCACCACAGCAGCAACAGCAAGAGCCAAACAAAGCTCCAGACGGAATAAGCTGGATGCCGGGCGCAACCACCGTCGGCGTCGTCTTCAATGGCGGAGTCATCCTAGCCGCAGAAAAAAGAGTAACATACGGATCATTCATCATGAGCCGAGGCGGCAAAAAAGTCTTCAAAGTCACAGACCGCATCGGAGTAGCATGCGCAGGCCTAATCGGCGACATGCAAATCCTCGCACGTGAAATGGAGGCGCAGGCAAACCTCTACAGCATGGATACAGGCAGACCGATGAGCGTACGCAGCGCCTCAAAACTTATGGCAAACGTACTCTTCAACCGCCGCTATGCACCACTCATCACTCAAACAATCGTCGGCGGACTCGACGAGGAAGGCTCAACCATCTACGTCCTTGACGTTTTAGGCTCACTTATCCCGGATAAGTACGCGGCAGTCGGCAGCGGCACAGAAACAGCTATCGGCGTCATCGAAGAAGGCTTTAAAGATAACATGCCGCTTGAAGACGCAAAGAAGCTGGTAGTCCGTGCAGTTAAAGCAGCAATCAACCGCGACGCAATGAGCGGCGACGGACTCGACATAGTCGTCATCACAAAAGACGGCATAGTCGAAGAATCAACAAAATTCTAAAATCAACCCTTTCTTATACTATTTTTCAGTATTCATCCGTGTTAGCGGCTGACCCGCTAGAAGGCAAAAACATGTCGTTTGAATTAACCCAACAGGAAGGAGAATTCCTCGTCAAACTAGCCCGCCACACAGTAGAAAACTACCTCGAAACCGGCAAAATCAACAAGCCGCCAAAGGACACACCGCAGAAGCTGTTTGAGAAATGCGGAGTATTCGTAACCATAAACACCCAGCATGGCAACGAACGCGAGCTCCGCGGATGCATCGGCTACCCTTACCCCACAAACCCACTGGTCGAAGCTGTAATTAACTCCGCAATCAATGCCTCCACGCAGGATCCACGCTTCGAACCCATAACCCTCGAAGAACTCGACAACGTAGTCTTCGAAGTCAGCGTCCTAACCCCGCCCGAACAGGTTAAAACATCAAACCCCAAAGAGTACGTCAAAAGCATCAAAGTCGGCGAAGACGGCTTAATCATAGAACGCGGCTACCACAAAGGCCTACTGCTGCCTCAGGTGCCCATCGAGTGGGGCTGGCAGGAAGAAGAGTTCCTCTGCCAATGCTGCATGAAAGCCGGCCTGCCACCAGACAGTTGGCTAACCAAAGACACGAAAATCTACAAGTTCAGGGCCATAATATTTAACGAAGAATCACCCGGCGGCCCCATAAAGCGGTTGAGCCTCCAGAAACAGGCTTAGCACTTAAGGTTCTCTATTATCTCAACAGCTCTTTCTAATCCACTAAATTGCCCCGAGAACCTGCTTAGGGCTTCAGCGTTCTGCGTGTAAGTATCCAGTTCCAGCTCCATCTTTTCAACTGCCTTCTGCAGTTGCCTCTTATTCTTAGCGACGATGCAGCACTTCATCTTCTCAAGCTTCGCTGCGTTGCCCGCCTGCTCAGGCTGAGTCGGGATGCAGATGCTGGGTTTACCGTACTTGATTGTTTCAAAGCATGTTGCGTGCCCGCCGCTGAAAATCACGTATTTAGCGTTTTGCAGTGCTTGGCTGCGTTCCTCAAAGGTGAGCCAAGTGTGGAGTTCATAGTTGTTGATTTTGGCGGAAGTTTTCTTGCCGGGTGTGCCGAGGCTGATTATGCATTTGCCTTTCTCTTTAGAGAGCACCGGCAACATCGTATTAAGCAACTGTCCGCGGGTGCCGACTGGTCCGCTGACTGGAGCGAAAATATGGTTCTGTGCGCCACGTTCCGGTTTTGTGTCTATGAAGCTGCCGACGTATTCTGTTCTGTCAGAGATACCCATCTGGTCTAAGTCCCCGATACTGTACTCAGACACAGTGTGGGGCATGGGGTTGTCGGGTATTATGATTTTCTGGCAGCCGCGGTAGTAGCGTTCAAGGAATTGTGAGCCAGGGCTAAGCAGTGAAGCTAAGCCGAAGCCGGGCCTGATCATGTTCTCCACGTATACGGAGGGGATTTTCCAGCGGAGCCCAAGCCTCAGCGCGTTTAAGTCACCATCCGCTACGAGCATGTCAGGTGCTAATTCACGAATGTTCTCTCTGAGGTCATAGTAGCGGTGGATAACTTCGTAGGTGTTGGAGTTCTTCATCTCAAACCTGTTTTGCTCAATGTTGAACAGCGGAAGCGGGAAGAGGATGTTGAGAACAGACGCTGAAGTCAAGATTCCATGGTTGTTCTCGTACCAGTTGATTTCTTGAACGGGGTAAACGTTCTTGAATTCCTTCTTTAAGAGCTCGTAGGCTTTACCGCCTGAGAAGTAGTGGACCTCATGTCCATGCTGCTCTAGCTTTTTGCCCAGTGGAATAACTCTTGAGACGTGTCCTAGGCCTATTTCGGCGCAGCTGAGTAGCATTCGCATAATTTGACTAGAAAGAGGATGATTCTATTTGAACTCTAGCTTACTTCAAGCCATGGACGGCAAGCGTTTTAAGGGTAGGCTGAGAGATTAAAAGATATGTTTATGCCCAGACGGATAGTGGAAGAGCGCCTAAAACAGTTCCTTGAAGAGGACGTAGGCGAAGGCGACGTGACAGCAGCCGCAGTTATCCCAAAAGACCTCACAGTGAAGGCGGAGGTTATCGCTAAAGCCGAAGGCATAGTGGCCGGCTTAGAAGAAGCCTCTATACTAGCTGAATTAATGGGTCTGCAAGCGGAGGCAAAAGCAGTTGACGGCGACAAAGTCAAGAATAAACAGGTTCTAATGCTGCTCGTAGGCGACGCCCAGACGATTCTATCTGTCGAGCGTACACTGCTTAATTTACTGTCTCGTATGAGTGGCATAGCAACCAAGACACGCAGCCTCTCAGAGCAACTTAAAAAGGCTAAAGTTAAGGCCAAAGTCGCGGCTACACGTAAATCAGCGCCGGGTTTACTCTATTTTGATAAGAAAGCAGTCGCGATAGGCGGCGGCGATCCACACAGGCTACACCTCGACGATATGATCCTAATCAAAGACAATCACTTAGCCATCGTTGGCAGCGCTGAAGAAGCAGTCAAAAAGGCAAAAGCCAATGCGTCATTCTCGAAGAAAATCGAGGTGGAAGTTACCAGCCAACAGGATGCCCTAAAAGCTGCCGAAGCAGGAGCAGACATAATCATGCTAGATAATTTCAGCCCTAAACAAGCTAGGGAAGCAGGCGAGAGACTGCGTGAAGCAGGCTACAGCAAAGTGCTTCTTGAGGTCAGCGGGGGTATAACCGCCGAGACTCTACTGGAGTATGCTTCAGCGCAGGTTGACATTATTAGTATAGGCGAGTTAACACACAGCGTAAAAGCCCTTGATATAAGCCTAGAAATATTCAAGGACTAAACGCCACCGCCAATGTAGCGGGCGGTGTCAGCCTAAAGAGACGCTGTTATAGCAAACGCTTCAACAATCGCACCTATAATCAGCAACAGTGCTACCAAGCCGATTAATGCTGCAGCGATTTTGAATTCACCCCAGCGTTTCTGCAGAATTCTGCGAAACAGCCAGACGCTTTCAGTCATGGCAATCGTGTAGGATACGTATTCAAGCACAAACACTGCACCGACTGCAATCAGCATCAGAATAGCGGTTGATGCAGTAAGATCGCTGGCGGCTGCTGAACTGGTTAAGCCGCTGGCTGCTTGAATGTCAAATACTGCTCTGAAAGCCATGCCTGTGCTGAACAGTATGAATAAACCGACTCCTATACCTACTAGTGGGATGAACATGAGTAGGCAGAGTGGAAAGTTGTTGATGAATATGTTCTGGAGTAGGCCGGGGCTTGTGGTGGTCTGGTTTAGTTGGTCGTAGATGGCTTGTGCTTCCTGTGGCGGTAGCTGAACAAATGTTCCCGCGACTGTTGCTAAAATAGCTAAGAGAAGCACGAAAAGTGTAGAGTAGAGCCTTTTTAGCTTAGGTGAAGCTTGAAGCCAAAACTGTGGGTAATTCACTTTGTCAACCTCTATTGTTATGGACGCGAAAACTTGTTCGCAACAGGTTTTAACGTTTTCATTAATTTAACCTTTGCCAGAATACCCTAGCTATAGCTGATTAAGCCCTAAAGCAACAGAAAAAAGAAAGCTTGAGATTAGGCGGGATTTTCGTTCGTTTCAGATTGCCCGCTCTTCAAGCCTAATGCTAAAATGTACTCTTCGCTGCTCTTAGATCGGCTAGCCGGAGGTTTAACGATTTTTACCTCTTCGAAAGCATCCTTGACATGCAGGATAAAGTCATCTAGCAAGTCACCCTGGAAGACTTTAACAAAAAAGTTGCCGCCTGGCCGAAGTAAGTTCTGGGCGATTACCATCGCTTTAGTAGCGAGGTCTATCTGGCGAGCGTGGTCTACTTCCCAGACGCCCGTGATGTTTGGTGCAGCGTCGCATAAGACGACGTCTGGTCTGCGTGGAAGGAAGGACAGGATTTGGTCGGCGATATCAGGCTCTGTTAAATCTGCCACTATTGTGCGGATGTACTCTTGAGTGAATGGCTCAATAGGTTTTAAGTCGACGCCTAAAACGAAGCCGTGCTTGCCAGTCATTTTTCTTGCCGCTTGAATCCAGCCGCCCGGCGCAGCGCCTAAGTCTACAACTACGTTGTGCAGTTTGATGAAGCCATACTTTTCGTTAGCCTGAACCAGCTTGTAGGTGGATCGGCTGCGATAGTTTTCAGCTTTAGCTTTCTTGTAGTAGAATTCGTTTTTTCGTTCGCGTATCCATTGTTTCGGCGTCTAAGTCACTCTTCTGATTCGTCGTCTTCTTCGGTTTCTTCGTCTTCCGCTTTTTCGTCGTTGGCTTCTTGCGCGAGCAAGTCTTCTTCGATGACGTCAGGCGGAGTCGGCCCTTTTTCGGGTAGCGTTTGTTTGCCGAGGTTGATTATCCAGTCGGTTAACCGCTGGCAAGTCTTTGGAGAAATAGCTGTTGTTGGGTCGCATCGTGCGTTATCTGGACAGAGCAGGCAGGGACAGTCGATGATTGTTTCAATTGAAGCCGGTAAGCGCTTGGGGTAAAGCCGGTAGGTCCATCTGCCCTCTTGCAGTTCTTTCTCTCTGCGAATAAGCCCCTTTTCTTCCAGCTTGATTGAAACGCGGGAGCCCTCTCTGCTGCTTGCACCCAGTTCCCGCCATAAGTCCGATTGAAGCACACCCTGATAGCCCGTTCCTACCACATAATGGAGTGCTTTCTGTTCAAGGTCGTTACGCTTTGGCATTTTGGTATCTTCCGAATAATACAGTAATATATGCGTTGGTTTCACATAAAAATATGTATCCTCAGAAAAAAGTGTAACACATGAGCAGCAGCATGAAGAATTTAGAGAGTAAATACTGCCTCGGCATAGAGTCTTCAGCCGACGACTTCGGCATAGGCCTCGCCACTTTTGGCGGCGAAATCTTGGCTAACAAATCAGACAGCTACATCCCAACCGAAGGCGGCATCCACCCACGTGAAGCAGCAAGACACCATGCCGAAGTAGCAGATACAGTGCTACAGGAGGCGCTCTCTAAAGCAGGCGTGAAAGCCAAAGAACTCACCTGCATAGCATTCTCCCAAGGACCAGGCTTAGGTCCGTCACTGCGCACAGGCGCCACTGTAGCTAGAGCCTTAGCCAGCTACCTCAAGATTCCGCTGGTGGGCGTCAACCACTCAGTTGCGCATATAGAAATCGGTAAACTTCAAACAGGCGCCACCGATCCAGTCACCCTCTACGCATCGGGCGGCAACACCATGGTCACAGCCTACGAGTCAGGCCGCTACCGCGTATTCGGAGAAACACTCGACATAGCCTTGGGCAACTGCCTTGACGTCTTCGGGCGGGAAGCGGGCTTAAAGACCAAGAAGGGTCTCCCAATCGGTGCAGCAATAGAGCAGCTTGCGGCTAAAGGCGAAAAACTGGTTCCGCTGCCATACGTGGTTAAAGGAATGGATCTATCACTCAGCGGCTTAGTTACAGCAGCATCTGCCCAGCTTCAGAATCATAGCCTTGAAGACGTCTGTTTTAGCCTACAAGAACACGCGTTCTCGATGGTAACTGAGGTTACGGAGCGCGCTTTGGCTCATACTGAAAAAAAGCAGGTTCTGCTCACAGGGGGAGTGGCGGCGAACAAGCGGCTGCAAGCAATGCTAGCAGTGATCTCGGCGGAGCACGACGCCCAATTCAGCGTGGTACCGCTCCAGTACGCAACAGACAACGGCGCAATGATCGCATGGACGGGCACACTAGCATATCGGCATGGATTAACAACCCCCATAGACGAGAGCATTGTTAAGCTACGTTGGCGGGTAGATAAGGTGGATGTACCATGGATACAATAGATAAGACTCCGAAGACGCGACTGATCAAGAAGGGTGCAGAAGCCAGCCTGTTCCTCTCAGAGTGGCACAACCGCAGAGCAATAATCAAAGTCCGCATCCCCAAAAGCTACCGACCGGCAGCGTTGGATATGCAAATCCGGAGTTACCGCACGGTTCATGAACCGCAACTGATGCATGAAGCCAAAACCGCCGGAGTAGCCACACCACTGATTTACATGGTAAAAGTCCCCGAATCAACCATCATCATGCAGTATATCGAAGGCCCCCAGATGAAAACGCTGCTAAACAGCGCATCAAAACAGCACCGCCGAAGCCTCTGCACAGAAATCGGCCGAAACGTAGCCCGACTACACAAAGACGGCTTAATCCATGGCGACTTGACAACCAGCAACATAATCCAAGCCCCAGATGGCACAATATATTTCGTGGACTTCGGCTTAGGGGAGAAAAACATGGAACTCGAGGCGCAGGGCGTGGACCTACATCTGCTTAAGCGGGCATTGCAGAGCACGCACTTTGGCTTCTGGGAGGAATGCTTCCAAGCAGTCATGTCAGGGTATAGCGCCGTCATAGGTGAGGTTCAGGCGGAAAAGGTTTATGAGAAAATCAGCGAAATAGAGAGGCGTGGCCGCTATGTCGAAGAACGCAAACAGTAAATGCGAATTTAAGCTACGGGGCAAAGTTGTCTTTTTCGCAACTGGTAACATTAACAAGTTTAACGAGGCAAGACGCATCCTTGGCGAGTATGGAGTCGCCGTCGGCATGCTAAAACTGAAGGGCGATGAAATCCAGAGTGAAAGCCTGCAGGAAATCGCGGAGAAAAGCGTCCAGTACGCTTACAGCCAAAGCGGCTTACCTATCTTTGTGGAGGACGCAGGCTTATTCATTGACGCATTGTCGGGTTTTCCGGGTCCATACGCTGCCTACGCCTATAAGACCATCCACAACAGCGGCATTGTGAAACTCATGGAAGGCGTCGAAGATCGCAAAGCAACTTTCCGCTCAGTTATCTCTTATTTCGACGGCGAAACACAAGCGCCAGTGAGTTTTGTAGGTGAATCCAGAGGCGAAATTACCACCAAGGAACGTCGGGTGCAGGGCAAAGCAGGCTTCGGGTTCGACCCTATCTTCCAGCCTGCGGGCACCAGCAGAACCTTCGCCGAGATGACCATACAGGAGAAGAACGGCTACTCGCACCGGGCAGACGCCATACATAAATTCGCTCAGTGGTACATTAAGCTGCGTTGAAAAGTGTTATATTCCCAGTTTAATATAGAACCCAATGGGGAAGGGCATGAGTCAACCTCACCGACACGAAAGATCATTGAGTGAAAGCTTAATCACCGCTTTAGCTTGGGGCGGCTTCTTGATAATAGTGGGCGTAGTTTTCGGCTTAACTCCCGGCATAGGAAGCGCAATCGGCGGCTTATTCAGCGACTTGACGGGCGTAACTTACCCCGGCGTCTACGGCACGATAATGCTGCCCGCGCCAGCCAACCCCGCAGCCCACCAAACCGTTTATCAAGCCGTCTTCAACTTCATGCTCGCCATCGGCGTGCTGGAAATTGTCATATTGGCTGCCCGGCTGCTGGTTCGCTCCCCAGTCAAACGCATCGCGGAAACCGTCGGCAACCTGATCTGGTGGGTAGGCGGCGCAGTAGCTGCATACGTGTACTTGATGGCTGGAACCATCAGCGGCTGGTTCACGTTCTGGCCTATGCTAATCGTACTTGCGGGTGTCTCGTTAATCGTGCAGGGAGTTATCCGTATTGTCTATCGGCGGCTCTAACGTGCTTTTTTCCATTTTTGGCAGGACGGGACTAGTTACTTTTAAATATCGGTGCGGTATGGTTTAGGTGCACAAATAGGTGTAACGATGCCAAAGCAAGAAAAAGGAAAATCACATTCGATTCGCCCAGTCAGCAGACGCCCACCAAGCTGGTGTAAGTACCAGCCAGAGGAAGTCGAAGCCTTCATCATTAAACTCGCTAAAGAAGGCCACACCATGAGCGCAATCGGCACTATTCTGCGTGACCAATACGCTATTCCACTCGTTAAGCCAATCACAGGCAAATCCATTAGCGACACAATAAAAGCCGCAGGCTTAACACCGCCAATGCCAGAGGATCTCGCTAACCTCATGAAGAAGGCACAGGCGATGGCTGTCCACATGGACAAAAACAAGAAGGACCTTCACAACAAACGCAACATGCAAATCATCGAAGCCCGCATACACAAGCTCAGCCGCTACTACAAGCGTGAAGGCATAATCGACAAGAAGTTCAAGTACGTAGCAAAGATTGCTTCCGTAACCTAAACTTCCCTCTTCTATTATCTTATCTAGTTTTATCATTTCTTTGAAGCTGACTTTTTGCAATACAACTTTTTTGTATAATCACCAGATTTAAATCCGCAAAGCCCTACTCTTTGCAGAAGTGACCCCGCGTGACACAACAACAACCAGAAAGCTTCACAAAATTCTTAGCCCAAGCAGACATAGCGGCGAAAGCAATCAAGGAAGTAACCGATAAAGACGGCTTCGTAAGCTGCTTCAGCCACCTAGACGCAGACGGAGTCGCAGCCGCAGGCGTAAT
Source organism: Candidatus Bathyarchaeota archaeon (assembly GCA_012515445.1). GTDB lineage: Archaea > Thermoproteota > Bathyarchaeia > Bathyarchaeales > Bathycorpusculaceae > Bathycorpusculum. The sequence continues at coordinate 22,645 of JAAYYI010000100.1, forward strand.
CAGCAAGATGCTCAACCGACTCGGAGCAAGATACAGAATACGCGTCATGCAGTGGGTAGACGAAAAAATCATCGCTGAAGTAACCGCCGATAAACCCAACTTGGTCATCATGAGTGACTTCGGAAGCGGCTACCTCGACTTATTAAACGAAAAAATCCCAAACTACAAAATCGTTATCCTAGACCATCACCAGATCACCGGAAAGCAGGATAACCCCAACTTTACCATGCTTAATCCGCATGTCTATGGAATTGACGGGGCAACGGAAGTCAGCGGCTCGGGTGTCGCCTACTTTGCAGCAAGAGCCGTGGACCCAGCCAACATCGACTGCGCCCCAATCGCACTCATAGGCGCATTAGGTGACATGCAGGACAAGTATGAAGGACGAAGCCTCAAGGGCTTAAACGAGTTAATAGTCAACGACGCCGTATCCGCTGGGCTGCTTAAAGTCGAGAAGGACTTAACGTTCTTCGGGCGGGAAACACGCCCCATACACAGGATGCTGGCGACAACCACTAACCCATTCATACCCGGAGTAAGCGGACAAGAAACTGAAGCGCTAAACTTCGTAACCAACCTTGGCTTCCCGCTGAAGAACGGCGATAAACTCCGCTCACTCTGCGACCTCAACCAAGAGGAACGCAAAAAACTCTGCACAGCCCTCGCCGATTATTTACTCTCCAAAGGACTGCACACAACAGTTGACAACCTAATCGGCAACGTCTATGTCCTCGTAAAAGAGGAACCAAACACCGCACTCCGCGACGGACGCGAATTCTCTGTTCTTTTGAACTCGACGGGTCGCATGGATCGCCCAAGCCTCGGCATCGCCATCTGCATGGGCGACCGCAAAGCCGCCCTTGGAGATGCAAACAAGTTGCTTGAAGATTACCGAAAAAGCATCAACAAGTACCTCAGCTGGGTGGCAGAGAAACCCGAGCGGCTAAGAGAATTCGAAAATATCTATGTCATCTATGGCGAGAACGCAATCAACGAGAAGATAATTGGCACAGTCTCAAGCATCCTTGTATCCACCTTATCCAATAACCTTAAGCCGCTTTTAGCATTCGCCAACATCGAAGCAGAGAAGGCAGCCAAATTCTCCGGCAGAACCACTGAAGCCGCGCTGCAGAAAGGCGTGAACCTCGGCGACGTAATGCTTATCGCTTCAGAGGCTAACGCTGGCAAAGGCGGAGGACACAACATCGCAGCCGGCGCTCAGGTGCCGCTTGATAAGGTTGAAGCTTTCATAAAGATGGCTGACGAGTTAGTCGGCAGACAGTTGAAGGGTGAGAAACTTGCAGGCAAAAATCCATCTTAACTACCTAAACGAGAAGACCGCGGAAGCCATCGCACAAGCGGTTTCGCCTGATAATTTTAAAACACCCCCCGGCCTGCATATCAGTACGGTTAGGGTAAACAATAGGGTGATAACGGAGATTGAATGTGACGGCAAACTCTCAACTTTTACCGCCACAATCGACGACCTGCTTTTCAGCGCCTCGACCGCAGAAAAAACTGTTAGAACAGTAAAGAAGTTCTAAGCAGGTCTGCTTTAGAGTTTCTTTTTCATTTTGCCCCATTCTTCATGCATTTTTCCTTCCGCTTCTTTCATTTTGCCTCCGCCTTGCCTGAGTCTGCCTTCGCGCTGTTTTACTTCGCCTTTTGCTTCATCTTCACTCAACAAACACACCTCCCAAAAAGCCACTATCAAAAGAGTATCATCTGATGGGTATTCGTCGTGTGGGGTGCAGACGGTAACATAAAACCAGAATTTCGTCAAATAACGACGGATTTCTTGCTTTATCGGCAGATCGAAAAATCACTGCGTTTCTGCTTGCAGAATCAATATGCAACCAGCTGCAACCAAATCCGCAGCCAGATACAAAAGCAGGCGCCTCTGCAAAGCCCACTGGTTGTTGTTGAAACAAGAGGGTACCACAGCATCTTTAGATAGAAAATTTTTGATCTACTGATAAGGGAGGGGGAGGTACTTTTGAGTAGGGTAGGTACCTGCTTACTGTATCTTGAATCGCAGAAACGCCGCAATGCCGCCGAAAGCGTTCTTCAGCATCTGACCCTCTTCGGTCTCTGTGCTGATGACTTCGACTTCGCAGTTGGTTAGCTGCGAGAGCTCTGCTATGTCATCCACTATGTCCTTCTTGTCAGATATAGTGTATGAGGGTGCTTGGCATCCGCCGCAGACTTTACCGGCGAGTCCCTGCTCGAAGGCTTGCATGTCCTTGCCCTTAACGGTATGCTGCTCTTCGAAGCCGCATGCACCGCATTTTACAGTTACGCGGAAGAGATCAAGCTCCTCCGATAGCAGCACGGTTCGCACTGCACCATTGTTCATCAATCGGCGGACTTCTGCTTCACCGTAAGTTATGAATCCGCTGTCGTGCCCAACTTCGTAGAGGAACTTTTGCATAAGCTGCTTTTCTTCGATATAGCGGACTTTCTTCATGATCTCAGGGGCTTTCTCGACGACTTCCTTGACGCCTTGTTCTTCAACGTAGGCTGTATCCACTACGTCGAGGATTTTGCTCTGCAGCTGATAGTTTAGGAATGCGCCCTTCTGGAAATCATACTTTGTGGGGCCGGGTCCGCCTAATATGATGCCCTTCAGGTTATCCATGGGTAGAAAGACGTCGTTAGCGTGACCTGCTACGCGGTTGTAGTACTCGGTAAGCTGCATTTCCCTTAGACGTTCATAACGCCTAGCTGACTGGCCACCCGCGCGTGTCTTGCCTGTTACACCGCTGTGCATCTGCATAACGATGTTCAGGTGCTTCCCCTGTAGAGTAGCAACTGTAGCGTTATTTGCATCAACCAGTAATATGCCGTAGGCTTCTTTCTCGCGAAGCATCTCCTGCAGGTGCTCAGTGTGGAAGCGACTATCGCATCTGTAGAGGAAAATCCTGATCGGTTCAGGCGGAACAATAACGTAGGATTCCATGCGTTCAGTTCCAGGGCCGCCGCCAGGCTGCAGTAAAGCACCGGTGAAGATGACTATGCCTTTTTCGCCTGGGTCTTTGAATAGTTTGAGTTTCTGCTGCGCTTTAGTGATAGCGTCCAGCACGTTCTTTCGTGTAACGTTGGATTTGATGTTGCTTGCGGTGCCGTACTCGTTGCGAAGCAGATTAAGCGCATCGCTGATCTGCTTGTCAGGCGGCACATAAATAGTGATGAGTTCAGTGTGGCTACCCTCTTTCGTCGCTAACTCGTTAATTGTTCTTCTTAGCCGGAATAGCTCAAGTGAACTCTTTTTTTCTGTATTACTCAAACTGGATTCACTTAAATTAGTATAATTCAATAATTTACGTTAAGATGAGGAAAATAAAAGTTCCTACTCCCAAAAAGGAGTGGGATTATGCTTTTGGCGCTTTGGCGGGCTTATCCGCTGCTGGCGCTGGTTCCGGTGGAATGCCGATGGCTTCTTTGAGGTAAGCCTTGAATGGACCAAGTTTGCCGCCGTAGTTGCCTGCAGAAATCTTGAGGATACCAGGGCAGTTAATTGACGCTTGGACACCGACTGCCATTGCCTTCTTGACTGCATCAAGGGTTAAGCCGTTAATGACTATTTCCAGCACGCTGGTTGCGCCTTCTGGAACAACTGTGTCAGGTACAATTGTTCGCAGTGTTGGGCAATAGGTTTGGTTAGTGGACGCCTTTAGTTTGTATTTGAGTGAACCTGCTTTGCTTCCTGAACGGCAGACACCGCCAGGGAAAGGCAAGATAACATCGGGCACTTGTGCTTTGATTGCTTCAACAGCTGCTTCTGCTGATGCGAGGCATTCAGCGTCGGTTTTGGCGAAGATCATATAGTTGCCGCCTGCGACTGCCTCGGTTGCGCCGAAGCCGTCTTCACAGAGGAAGTTTCCCTCCATAACTGGGATCTTCCAGACTTTGCGTCCACCGACCACAGCTTTACTTTCGAAGCCGTCTGCGAAGTAGCGGAGGCTGCTTCCGATGAGCAGGACACGTTTGCCTGTTAAGCCGTTAAAGGCTGCTGTTGTTGGGCAAGTCATGGTACATTGACCGATGCGTCCCATTAGTGAGTGTTTTAATTCAAAGCGGTCTTTGTTGTAAATCTGAATTAGGATACCTGGGCGCTTGTCCGGGGTTTCGCTGGCTGGAACCAAGCGTTCAACTGCTGCTTCTGCGGAAGCGCCGATAACGCTTGTAGCGTAACCGGTTGTAATAGATGCAGCGGTTTGTGCCCACTTCTCGTTTACAGCGGTGATTAGAACGCGTGATACCCATAGTGGGAACATTTCTGCGAATGTATCCTGAACCTTCACTATGCCATAAGCGGTTTTTACGAGGTACATCTTTTCTTTTTCGTCGTACCCTTGGATTTCAAGCTTGCTATTATTTGATGACATGAAGTGGACCTTGCCAAGTTTGTTGGAGTTTGTATAATTTAAGAGTTTTCATGGTTTTTATGGTTTCAACTTATCATTTTTCAGGTTTACAAAAGCGGCTTTATCCTATGAGCAGGAGGTTTGGCTTAAAAGCCTATTTTATAGTCGATAAAAAGTAAGAAAAACGGCGTTTAGCCGAGGCATTTGCGGAGTTTAGCTGATTCAATTAAAGCCGTCCTCGCTTCAGCATCATGCTTCTGCAGGAAGGACAACAAGAAGTTGTTGGTAAAGTTTTCGTGTCTACGCTGGGAGAAGCCTCTGGGGCCAAGTTTTATGCCTAGTTTCTGCTCCGTCGTGTTGAGGTCTTCGATTACGCTTGTTAAGGCGTCTTTCAGTTGCTCTTCACTCATGCCAGAGCGTTTGGCGGTTATTTGGCTCATCTCAGTCAGCATGTTAATGTTGCTGAGCGAGACGTATTCGCCTACTACTTTAAGGTCATAGTTCATCTTGATGTAGTGCTTGCTTAGCAGGCTCCATTCTTGCTCGTTGAGTTGGTTTAGGGCTTTCATGCCGATGAACTCTGGTGGGATACCGACACTGTAGAGTGCGGAAGCGAACGAGATAGCTCTTGGCAGGCACACGCCGGCGACGCATCTGCTGTATCCGAAGAGACCAATGTGAAGTTTTCGTGTACGCCTTGCAGGCACATAGGCTGCTACGGCGTTTATGAAAGGCGCCATTACCTCAATCTGGTGCTCGTACTCTTTTCGGCATTTAGCCAGTATACCCTTTAGAATCACCTCGTCTTCACCGTCAATAAGGTCTGGGGTGCCGTTGGGTAATCGCTGGTTTAGGGTCTGTATGCCTTCTTTCACTTGTTCCGTTGTGTAGTCGTATCTGAATGCTGACTGAATAGTTACTGTGGAGAGACCCCTGTATTCTTGGAGGAAGTTGTCTATGTTGTCAGGCGAAAGGTGCCCCCTGAAGGGTTTTGAGCCGACGCCAAGTATCGGGTGAATGGTGGTATCTGACTCTTTTTCCAGCGCTTTCAATTTGCTTAGAGCGATTTTGGATAGCAGCACCGCACATAAGTGACCGTAGTTTAGGGCGGGGTCGGAACGCGCGACGAAAACACGCTGCTGCTTGGGTTTCACTGCTTTAATATATGGCGCTACAATTTGGTCGACGTTTATTATACTGTCAAAGTCTTCGACTAGCGGTATGACTTTGATTGCTTTGGGGCGGAAGTTGCCCATCCAGTCCTTGACGGTTGTCTGGTCGTAGAGTTTCGCATCTTCGGCTTCCACGATAGCTTTTTTGTAGTAGTTGAAGAGCATAATGATTTCTTTTGCGTCCGTAGTCATTGGTAGGATGACTTCGAAGAGCGGTGAAACCTCGCGCTTGTAAACCAAGGTTGCCACGTCATAGGCGACTGGGATGTTCTGCAGTGTTTCCACTATGATTTTTTTCTCTGCACCCTCGATTTTGGGGTTGGGTACACGGTAGGTTAGGAACAGGTCTTCGCCTATGGTGTGGCCTGCAAAGTAGTCCCAATACTTCTGGAGCAGCTTACGTACAACGCGTGTGTCGGCGTCTTTGCCTTCGGAGTCCCACATGACTTCCTGACAGCCGAGTGTGCTGTATGTGTAATATGCTTCCAAGACTTCTGCGTTGCCGCCGATTACTTCGTCTCTGCTCCAGTCTGGCGTTGTCGCGTTGTCTGGATGCTGAGTGGACATGGTTCTTGGAATTATTCTGTATTCTTCTTTGCTGCTCAATTCGTTTCCTCTCTTATTACTGGAATTAGCCGAGAAGGGATGTATAAGCGTTTATTTTAATTTTTCATCCAATAAGTTGTAAAAATTACAATCAACAGGTGGTTAAGCTAAAAGGTATCTCAGGGAAGGTGAAAGGGTGTTAGTCCCGCTCCCTTTGAACTACAACATTATGCGAATAGCCGCTGAAAGCATATAAGGCGCATTCCGAAACCCGAAATATTAGGGCTTAGGCCAAGACTGACCTTTGTCCTGAACAGTGCTGGGGGTTGAGAAATGCATCTGCACCCAAAGCCACTTGCCATTACGCTTCTCCACGACGCCGGTTAATCTGCCGGGAAGCGCCCCCTCTTTACCTTGCACCTTATAGTTGTAAGTGAAATCCGCAGCAAACCATGCCACCACGCCCGCAGCAGATACAGTGAAATTCTTGACTCCGATCGCCGTTATGTCAGCTTGCGCCCAGTCCCTCAATAAACCTTCAACGACTTTGCCTATGCCGACGGCTTTTTCGTCTTCGCCTGAACCTATAATTACTATATCCGAGTCAGTTGCCCAGTACGAGAGAACTCCTGAGAGGTCTTTTCTCTTGTATGCTTCAAACATTCCCTTCAGGGTTTGTGTGACTTCTGTTAAGGTTTTTTGATCCGCGTTCATTTAAACTTCCCCAACAACCAAGCGTATTACCGTTAGCCCTTTTATGGTTTTTCCAAATTTAGTATCTCCCCTATCTAAAATGAATAGAAAAAGTAAAAAAACAGAATGTCAGTGCTAATTGGTTTGACAGATTGCTTTTCTGCTATTCTGTTGGTTTACCGTCATATTCCTCTGGGTCAGCTTCAGCGTCTGCTTTGGTATGGCGAACAACCTTGTCTATGTGTTCAGGCGGAGAATATATGGTGTAGAGTTTAAGCGTCGAGGTTTTTGAAGTGTTAATTACGTTGTGTTGTGCGCCTGCTGGCACTATTACCGCGGTTCCGTCTTTGACATTGTGCTCAACGCCGTCGATGACTACTTTGCCTTCGCCTTCTTCGAATCTAAAGAATTGGTCTAAGTGATTGTGGACTTCTAGCCCAATATCTTCCATTGGTTGAAGGCTCATAAGAACCAGCTGGCTGTATTTTCCAGTGTAGAGTACACGGCGGAAGTCAGTGTTTTTCTTTGTTTCCTCTTCGATGGCTGTTACATAACCTTTCATTCAAAAGCACCTTATAGCTACTGTTAGGATTTCGTTCTTTTAATGTTTTTCAGCGCACTGCATTATTTTTGAAGAAGCCGCTGGACTTCTTGCACTCCAACGCCTTGAATAAAGAGTTTTTTCTCTTTTGAAGTAGAGCCAGACACTAAATCAACCGGTGCATGGAAGAGCTTAGTTAACTCCTTGATTATCTCTTTATTGACTTTACCCCTCTCAGGCTCCTCAGTGGCATAAACAACCAATTCGTCGCCGTCCAGTTCGATTCTGAATTTCGCTGAGTTGGGTTTAACAAAAATGGAGAGTATGACTCCGCTGTTTGTTTCTTTGATGCTCACGGCGTTATACACTCGGAGTTGCAGGCGTCAGATGCTTTCTTGCTTTTACCCTGCTCGAGCGCCCAGCTGAATTTGCTCCTGAGCGTTTTAGGGTAGAATTTTTCGATATCGAACTTTACCTTCTTCGCCCACTTAACGTACGCCTGCGGGTCGATGTAGCTTTTAAGCGAGGTGCCAAGGTTGTATTCACGTGTTAGTTTAGTGAGCTCGAGGTCGAGTTTGGCTTTCTCGATGCGGGCTTCGGCCGCTTCAGTTTTTTTGCCTTCCTTCTTTTTGGCTTTGAGGTCGTTTTGCATCTGTTTTAGTTTCTGTTCTTTTTCTGCCACGCGTTGGTCGTAGGTGGGTGGGATTTTGCGTTTGTGGTTTGCGACTTCGGCGACTTTGAGGTTAGCCATTTTGGCGGCGAAGTTCTTCTTGTAGTCTGGGTCGTTTTTGGTTACGCCGCTCTTCTCTAGCTCTTCTTTGACGGTTTTTGTGCATTTCCAGGTACGGAATACTTTCGCGGTGAGTTTCGGTACCTTCTCGGATAGGAAGCGACTCACTGTTTTGCTGTCGATGCCTTCGAAGAGGTACTGGACTTTCTTGTCTTTCTTGAATTCCTGGAGGTTCTTGACGACTTCTGGTGGCGCCTCGACGGTTTTTACCCATCTGACGCTGTCTTTACCTAAGAAGTCAAACGTTACCTTGTTGCCCTCGATACTGATATGCTCGTCGCGTAGTGTGATGGCGCCGACTGTGTCTGCTTCGTCTGGATCCTTTTCGTCGCCAACCCTCATGTTCACCGCCAGAATCAGCCACGCAACCGTAGCTACTTTGCGGCGCATAATGTCTTTTGATTCTAAGTTCTTGAGAATGTGCTTCTCGACGACGCCGATTTGTTTGCCGAGGTTTTCGGCTTTCTGGAATTTCTCTTTCTCGCGGTTCTGCTTAAGAAACGCGGTATCGCTGAACCAGACATACTTGACTTTACCAGTGAGTTTGTCGATCCATTTAGCGACGTACATCTTGTTTGGTTCCCACGTGATTTTGCCCATCCAGCCTTCGGGTTTAGGCGCGTCGGGTGAAAGGTTGATTGCTATATCTTCTTGGCTTGGGCCTTCTTTCCATCTGCCCCGCTGTGGGTGGTCGCCTCTGCCTGCAAATAGGCAGCTGGGTTCAGCGGTCCAGTTCGCCACTTCGAGCTGTTGACCGTCGACTAGGGCGTAGCCGTATTTGTCGCGGTACTCTTGGCGTTTGACTTTGCGTTCTTCCGCCAGTTTCTTCTTTTCCTCTTTAGTCATGGCTTCCCTCTTAGCTTTCTCGTCAAGGACGAAGGCTTTGATTTCGGTGAAGTCTATGTCTAGGGCTTGTGAGCCGCCGTTATTCAAAACCGGGTTATCTACGTTAGCAAGGTAATTAGTTGTGAAGGAGCCCAAGAATTTAGCTTGCGGATTTTCTTTGCTGAGTTGCTCAAAGAATTCTTTCATAAAATTTTTAGTGAACACTTTGTCGGGTGCGGGGATGGTGGTTGAGAGTGTCCTGCGTACCCACGCGACTGCCATAGGTTCGCTTTTGGATGTTAACTTGACTTTTTGGCCAGCGAGTTTGATGCTGAAGCCTTTAAGGTCGTAAGGTGGAACGTATATGCCGTTGTGCTTTAGGCTTTTCATAACATGCTTCATTTAACGTCTTTAACCTCGGTTTGCGGCAAAGTTTTCTTTGTGTCTTTGCCATTCTAGGTTTATATGGGTTTTGTTGCTAAAGCTGCAACAGCCACCTGACGCAGCCGCGCCGCTTAAAAACTTTGGCGCTACAGCGTTATAAAAATCAGGAGAAAAGCCGTTTTTGGCGTTTAGCGGCGCGGTCGCTCTGCAGCTTCTTATACACTGCCTCAACGTTCTTGCGCTCAACATAGCCCTTATGAGGTCGGAAGCCGCCGCTGAATCCGCCGGGAATATGCATCAACTCATGGATGAGAGTCTTCTCTTTATCCTCCGCTGACATTTTATCATAGATTTCCGATATGACTTCAATAGTGTAGGACGGAGGAAGATTGAGCACACCCTGCCAGATTTTTCCTAAGCCATGGATGCGGGCGATTGTGCGTCTTGCTTTGCTGCCCTTGCTTCTCACGCAGTAGACGAATTGGGGCACGACATGGTAGAATTCGCATTCGGCTGCAAGCTGGTCAACTTGATGTTTGATTTCGGGAGCTTCATAATACTTGATTGGCAAACCGCTTTTCCCTCTCTCTTAGTAGTTTCCATATGTTGTGTTGCTTAAAAAATTAAGTGCTCCGCTCCGCATTTTCGCTTTGGTGCTAGCCGACCAGTTTCTTTAGAATCGGCACTTTCTTCGCTGCATAAACCAGCACGATAGAAACTATGAGCACAATAGCAGCGAATATGGGTACATCAATCAGAGGAATGAATGTAAGGGTGTTTAGCCATACGCCGAATACGCTTGTCGTGAGTGAAATGAGCACTATCATGTGGATTAGGTAGAGTGGAAGCGTGTTTTCGCTGACCCAGTGGATTACGCGGCTGGTTTTAGCGTACTTGCCGATGCCGCTGAAGTCTAGTGAGATTAGCAGGTAGAAGAACGCTGACGAGGCGACTATGATGGTGGGGTTCATGTAGTTGTGGAAGTAGCCCAGATATGTTTGGCCTGATGTCGCTGCGAGTAGCCACTCGCCGGCTACTGCTCCGAAGATGCCTAAAGCAAAGATCGCAGCGGATTTTCTGGGCGTCATTTTGGAGTAAAGCAGATAGGTGCCCAGTAGGAAGTAGCCGACCCAGTTGAAGAATACAAATGGGAAGGGAAAATATGTGAAGTCGGTGAAGGTATGAATGAATGGCGTCGTCACCGTACCGGCGAACCAGAGGACCAGAAAGTAGAGGAGCAGTTTGCGATCCAGATGTTTAACCAGCACGCGGAGCACCGGCGTAACGGCGTAGAGGCCCATAAGCAGGTAAAGGTACCAAAGGTGATAGTATGAGCCGCTTAGCAGCCCCTGCCCCACATTGAAGAGCGTTAAGGGTTTACCCAAAACAGTGAAGCTCCACGCGAAGTATATCACTGTCCAGAAGATGAAGGGCAACGCAATCCGGTTAAGGCGTTTTCGGTAGAACACGCGGAGGGGTTCGTTGTCGCGGTTGGGATTAAGCAGGAGCGCGCCTGTTAACATGACAAATAGGGGCACACCGATTAGGCCTACTGCCTCGTAAAAGTCCTGAGTGAACCAGTTAAGAATATCAAGCGCAGAAACCTCGGGGTTGAGGAACTGGTAGGGGAAGCCTGTGCAGTGCAGAACAACTACAAGTGAGATGGCGATGAAGCGGACAACGTCAATTGAGTAGTTTGGCTCAACAGGTTTAGCGTCTGTGCTGTCCACTGAATCTGCTCCCTGACTTTAACCAATACGTGTTAGTGCTAAATAAAATTTTAAACGGAATATAGGGCAGACTGGTACGCCGTTAGTTAGACTTTGCCTGTGAGTACCTTTTTGGGTTCCATCCAGAACGTCGCCGTAAAAGCAACCGCAACCACAAGCACCCAGTCGCCTGTGCTTAAAGAGGTGATCTGCAGTGCCGATTGGATGAATGGCACGTTTACACCGACCACCAGCACCACGACGGCAAGCAGTGCCCACAGCAGCATCACCTTGTTTGATAGGACACCCTGTTTATGCAGTGGCACATTTTCTGAGCGGAAGTTCAGCGCTAAGAACACGTGGCCGAGCATCCATGTGGCAAACGCAACCGTCCTGGCTACAGTAACGTCTGGGTTGCTGTAGTAGGCGAACAGGTAAGTTGCCGTAACCGCTGCAAAGAGGCTCAACGCGCCGATGAATAGGGGCCTCAGCATTGTTTTATCCATGAATTTCCGCGCTGGATTAACAGGCGGCTTCTTCATCGAGCCCTTCTCCTGCGGTTCAGCTATGAAGGTGGCGGATGCAGCCAAATCCATGAAGAGCTCCAGCACAATAATCTGGATAGGCGCAAACGGCAGCGGAATACCCAGAATGATAGGGACAAGGAAAATCGATACCAACGCAACTTTGCAGGCAAGGTAGTAGCGTACGCCTTTACGGAGGTTGCTGTAGAGGCGGCGGCCTTCGCTTACGGCGGCTTCGATAGTGGCGAAGTTGTCGTCGGTTAGGACGATCCCTGAGGCTTCTTTTGCTACGTCGGTGCCTCGGATGCCCATGGCGACGCCGATGTGTGCCTCTTTGAGCGCCGGAGCATCGTTTATGCCGTCGCCCGTTACCGCCACAACTTCACCCATCTGCTGGAGCAGTTTAACTATGCGCAGTTTATCCTCAGGGGTTGTCCGTGCAAATATGCTAGTGCTTTTAAGCGCCTGCTTTAAGGCTTCATCTGTCATTGCTGCGATTTCTACTCCCGTGAGCACCTTGGAGTTGTTGATGCCGACTTGTCCCGCTATGGTTCGGGCGGTTTCAGGGTGATCGCCAGTGATCATGATTACTCTTATGCCGGCTTGCTGGCAGATGTGGATTGCCTGTGGCACTTCGCGGCGTGGTGGATCAATAAAGCCGATGACGCCGACTAGCACCATGTCCCGCTCGATTTCTTGGCTGGCTGTTTCTGCTGCCAAGCGGTGGTAACCGAAAGCCAGAAGTCGTTCGCCCCGCTGCGCCATCTTTGCCGCCGCTAAAGAGGCTTGAGCACGTATCTCTTCAGTGATTGGGACTTCTTGGCCCTCGAGCAATATTTTTGTGGATCGTTCAAGGATGCGTTCGGGGGCGCCGCTGGAGAGAGACACCGTCGAAGCCCCAAACTGGTAAATGTATGAGGCAAGTTTACGGTTGGCATCAAAACCAATTTCACTCTTCAGTACCCAACCATCAGAAAGCGACTTTGCGTCTAAGCCAGCCTGCTTGAGCCGCTCAAGAATAGCGTTTGACATTGGGTTTCCCAATACGTTGTTGGGGGCGTCGCTTGCAAGGTAAGCGGTTCGCAGGGCTGATTTCTCGTTAGTCTTGAACTCTGTTGAAGCGTAGAAGGCGCCGTCAAAGTATAGGTGCTCGATGCGCAGCTTGTTCTCGGTTAAGGTGCCTGTTTTGTCTGTTGCGATTACGGTTACGTTGCCAAGTGTTTCAGCTGCACCAAGCCGCTTTACGATGGCGCCTCTGCGGGATAGAACGATGCTGCCTACGCCCAGCACCATAGTGATGATTATGGGTAGCTCCTCGGGGATAACGACGAAAGCCAACGATAAGCCGTAGAGCACTGCATCCCCGGGGGTAAGCGGGGTTGGACTGTTAAGTCCCCGGACATATGCGAGGACTGGAATTAGAATTGCAAAGAAGAGTGCTATCCAGACAAGGGTTTTGGAGAGCTGTTTCATCGCCTGCTGCAGGGCTGTTTTAGGTTCCTTTGCCGCTTTGGTTATGCCGGAGATTCTGCCTAGTTCTGTTTTGATTCCGGTGTGCACTACGAGGGCTTTTGCCCTGCCCCGTGTGATTACGGTACTGGTGAAAACCATGTTAGCCTGGTCAGTTATTTTTGTTGGCTCTGGCAATACGGCGTTGGCGTCTTTGATTGCTGGTAGGGATTCACCGGTTAACGAGGATTCGTTAACTTCGAGGCCGTAGGCTTCTACTATGCGAGCATCCGCTGGAACGCGCTCACCGACTCTGAGAAGCAAAACGTCGCCGGGAACAAGCAACGATGTTTCCACATTAACCGGCTGCCCATTTCGCAGTACAGTGGCTGTGGGTGGAGCAAGCTGCCTCAAAGCGGAAATCGAGCGTTTAGCCCGGTACTCGTTCCACACTTCCGCCAGCACCAGCAGAACTATTATGATAATAATTGTAGCTGCATCCGCTAAGCTGCCTAGTAGACTGTAGATTACGCCTATAGCGATTAAGAGCAGAATCATTGGTTCAGCGATTTCTTCCTTTAGGATGCCTAAGAACCGGATTTCTCTTTCTTCAGTAAGTGCATTTTTTCCGTACCTGTTCAGCCGCGCAGCTGCTTCTTGACCAGTCAAACCCCGCTCAATATCGGAGCCTAACTCTGAAGCCACATCCTGTGGTTGCTGCATGTACGGTTTACTCATCAACTGCCCCTAACGGATGAATGTGTAGGTTACTTGCGGAGAAGCTTTGCCTAAAAAGCTTGCGACAATGAAGGGTGGTATTTTGAGTGAGCGCTCTTCTGGTTTTTAGCGGTTTATGTTATTCGAATACCAGAGAAGGCATCAAAAAACCAAGTTTCATCTATATTTTACCTTAGGACGAGGTTCTTGAATAGGTGTTCTGATCAAACCTTTTATTTAGCTCTATACTGGTAGCTCAGTTAAAAACAAGTAATAGGTGATTGTTGTGAGAGAACGTAAAATCATAATGGAAGATTACGGCGCAAATAACCCCCGAGATCAAGCGTTAATAGAGGCATTGCTTGACATTAGACAGTTGCTAGCGATTCTGGTTGTACACACTGAATCCGGCGCTACCGCCGCAGCTATTAGAGATGTAGCTAAAAACAAGCCCTAACAGTGCAGCTACGCCGTTTTGAATAAGGTGGGAGTCGCCTTTGAGAGCCTTGGTAGAATATGACTAAAGGGTGTCCCCTTCATTATTTTCTAAATCTAAAAAAATAGGGAGCTAGATTTCAGATTATTATTTCCAGTGCTCCAAAGCCACTGCGAGTTCTTTGTGGTCTTTACCGTAATCCTCAAGCGATTTGCCTGCAAGCACAGCATCTACAGCCTGCCGCATCGCAACCGCACCCTTGACTGTACCGTCGGGGTGTCCATGTATGCCGCCGCCTGCCTGCAACACAACATCGTTGCCGAAAGTCTCCAGAAGCGCCGGAACAAGCTGCGGATACAAACCTCCGGACGCAACAGGCAGAACAGGGCTAAGCTTACCTAATTCCACCTTGCAAGCCGCAACATTTTCGAGCACTTCAGGTTTAGTTTCAGACATTTTACCAACCACCGTACCCACGTGAAGCTGGTCAACCCCGATGACACGCGCAACCGACGCAATCGGCTTCATAGCGATGCCATGTAACTGGTTCTTAGTGAACGCTGCATGGCCCGCCCGATGAGCGTGGATAACTACTTTGAAGCGCTGGTCACGCAGTGCCTGAAGCGCCGCCCAGCCAGTAGTCAAGATGTCAACCATCACGTATTCGCCGCCCTGATTCACCACAGCCTGAGCACGCTTAATCATCAAATCTGAGTCTGCAGTGATGTTTATCATGTAGACTTTTCGTTCGCCTGTCTCGCTCTGCGCTTTGTCGCGGGCTTCAAGCGTTTGTAAGAGGCGATCGTCGAAGGGGTTGAATTTTTGGCTGCTGAGGTTTTCGTCGTCTTTAACTACGTCGCAGCCGCCGAGCCATGCTTCGTAGGCTACCTGGGCGTGGTCAGCTGTTTTTAATCCAAGTTTAGGTTTGATGATTGTTCCTACGAGTGGACGTTTTGGTACTTTGAGGAGTTTACGAATGCCTGCGATGCCGTACTGCGGTCCTTTAAAGCCCGCGAGCAGGGCTTTGGGGAATGTTATGTCGAGCAGGCGCAGGTTCTTGAGCGCCTTTAAACCGAAGACGTTGCCTGCGACGCTAGAGAGGATATTTGGCATGTTGCCGTCTTCGAATAGCTCGATTGGGTAAGCGATTTTGATTACGTTACCATCTATGCGGTAGACGTGGGCGGCCAGCTTTTTCACGTATGGCTTCTCTGTGGTTAGCGCGGTCCATGTGCCGACGCTGCTTTCCGCCGCTACACCGCCTGCAGCTTCCTTTAAGCTGATGCCTTCCGGCTCTACATAAAACGTACAAAGCAAATCGGTTTCTTTAGGCTTATAAGCTGTATCAACAAAGTCCAGATAATTCAAAGAACATTCCTCGCTACAATAAATTAGCACTTGTATGCTTAAAATCTTTAACTACCATTACCAGCAAATACTAAAGGGATACTTATGGAGCTACTTGTTGAACTTCTCAATATAACAACAGGCGGCAACCGAATCGCCCTAATCAGCGAAGCAACCGCAAGCCATCTGGGAGTGCACAGTTCAGACCGCATAAAAATAACCTACAAAGGACAAGCGATGATAGCCATCGCTAACCTTGCAGAACACTACCCAAACGATCGAATCGGACTCTTCGAGGAAACCGAAACCGCACTAAGCGGCATTAAAAACGGCGAGTTCGTGCAGGTGCAGCTTGCGCCGCTTCCAGAATCCCTCTTCAACATCCGCTCCAAATTACATGGCGAACGGTTGCGAGAACAAGACATCAATGCGATTGTCAAAGACGTCGTCGAACGCCACCTAAGCACCGTCGAAATAGCAGGCTTTCTAACCGCCCTGAGTATCCATGGACTCAGCACAGGTGAAACAGAAGCCCTCTCACGCGCCATGATAACAACCGGAAGAACAATCGACTTCGGTGCAGGCCCAATCCTTGACAAACACAGCGTCGGAGGTATCCCCGGAGACAAAACAAGCATGATGGTTGTCCCCATCGTTGCCGCAGCCGGCTTCACCATACCCAAAACCAGTTCGCGCGCCATCACTTCACCCGCAGGCACCTCAGATAGAGTGGAAACGCTCTGTCCAGTAAACTTCGGCATAGACGAAATCAAAGAAATCGTCAAGAAAACCGGAGGCTGCCTAGTCTGGGGAGGAGCACTCGATTTAGCACCCGCCGATGATCTTTTCATTCAGGTAGAGTACCCGCTGGGAATCGACCCCATGCTACTACCCTCAATCCTAAGCAAAAAGAAAGCGATGGGATCAACCCACGTTGTAATCGATATCCCGACTGGCATGGGCGCAAAAATCAAGACGCGACAGGAAGCATACACACTTGCTTCAGACTTCGTCGATTTAGGTAGACGCCTCGGCTTGAAAATACAATGTGCCCTAACGTTTGGTGATCAACCGCTGGGATGCAGCATCGGCCCTGCACTTGAAGCGCAAGAGGCACTAAACACCCTCATGGGGGCAGGTTCGCCTGACCTAAGAGAGAAAGCCATTAGTCTATCAAGCATGCTGTTGGGTATGGTCGGCGCAGAGAACCCCCGAGCCATGGCGGAGGAAATCGTGGATTCAGGACGCGCCGCTAAGAAGCTAAGGGAAATTATCGAGGCACAGGGCGGAAACCCGAATATTAAGCCTGAGGAGATACCAGTCGGCCCCAAACACGCCGCATTCCGCTCAGATTCTGCTGGTAAAGTCCTCTGGTTAAGCACCGATGACATCGTGCGTATCGCCCGAGTAGCCGGGGCGCCTAAAGAGAAGGGTGCAGGCGTGGTTTTGCATGCTAAACTTGGGGAGAGCGTGCGTAAGGGCGGCGTATTGTTTGAGGTTTATGCGGAGCGGGCAAGCAAGCTTGAAGCGGCTTTGGAGTTGGCGGGTCAGCTTAAGCCAATTGCGCTGAGCACTAAGCCTGAGGAGAGGATGGTACTGGATACTGTTCCCGAGAAGGCTACACATGAAAAGGCGTTTATGCTGGATAGGTAAACTGCTTATCTGGCGATGGCGCCGCCTATCAATCCGCCCACTGCAGAGATGATGCCGGTGAATACGGTAAGCAGTACCGCGATTAATCCTACGCCTAAGCCGGCTAAGCCTCCGAAGAGCGCGCCCCCTAAACCGGTGGTGACTCCTCCAAGCACCGCTAAACCGATTACTGCAAGCACCGCAATTATTATTCCACCGAAGATTCCAGCTAAGAAACCCGCAAGCAAACCTCTGCCGGCTCCCCGTGCAACTAAACCCGCGACTACGCCGCCGATGAAGCCGCCTAACAGGTGTCCGAGTCCCGGGAAAAAGAAGCCGAGCGCCGCCGTGATGAGGAAACCTACAAATGCACCTAACCATATGCTGCCCAAAATTCTTCGCCACTTTGCTCTATTGGTGGCTGCTCAGATAATGCTTTGTTGTTGCAATCTGGGACAGCTATTTAGAAGCGGCTGCGGGTCACTAGTCCGCCGAAGAAGCCGCCGATTGTGGAGGCGATTACGGCTATGAAGCTTACGACTATGCTCAGGGCGGTGCCGACTATGCCACCGACGAAGGCGCCTAGGAAGCCGTAGCTGCCGGCGCCGTACCATGCAAAGCCGATCAGTGCTAAAAACGCGAGTACCACGGCGCTCATGACGCCCGCTGCGAAGCCCGCGATGGAGCCACCGAATATGCCTCGGGCTATTAATCCAGAGACTAAACCTCCCAGTAAGCCGCCTAGGATTTGGCCGACTCCAGGGTACATTATGCTCAGGATTACGGTTAAGAGGAAACCTACGACTGCGGCTAATCCAACGCTGCCCAAAGATATCACTGGGTTGGGTTAAAATAAAAAAGAAAATAAAAAGATGCCGCTTATCGGCTGCGGGTGTTGCGTACTTTGGGTTCAAGCAGAGTCCAGAGCCACTCAGTGAATTCCCGAAGGTTCTTGGTCTGGATGAATATTTCGCCTGGACCCGTGATTTGGGTGACTAAGCCTTCGCCGCTAAAGACTGTTTCTTTTAAGCCGCCGATCCTTGTGACTTTGTAGCTGCAGGTTTCGCTGAAGCCCACGAGGTGGAAGTTGTCAACGACTAATGTTTGGCCTGCTTCGAGTCTGTGGACGTCGATGGCGCCGAATGTGTTTATGAACATTTGCCCGCTGCCAGTAGCGCGTATCATAAACAGGCCTTGCCCGAATAATCCTTTAGTGAAGCCCTCCCATTTGACGTCTAAGTCGATGCCCTGCGTGGAGGCGATGTAGGCGGATTTCTGGATGACGTATCCGCTGCCTGGTGCAATGTCGAGTTGCTTTATGTCTCCGACTGGAGCAGCTACGAATGCTGCTTCGCCGGGTCCGTTGACTGCGACGTAGTCGTTTACCCAGAATGATTGGCCGCCGATTATGCTCAATCCAAGGGTGCCCAGTAGGCTTTTTTCGCGTTTGCGTGTGTGGATTTCTAGGTTGGGCGTCATGTAGGTCATGGCGCCTGATTCGGCTGTGATTTGTTCGCCCTGGTTGAGTTTGGCGATTAGCATGGCGTAGGATGGTTGATATTTAATTTCGAAGTTCATTGTATCCACTTTATCCTGACTTGTAGTATAGCGTTTAGTTGTGTGCTTGCTTAAAAAAATATTGAGAACCCACCCCCAGGATTGTTCGAATGCTGAATAATCAGGTGATTTTAGCGGTGAAGATGCGGTAATTATAATAGATGCCGAGGTAAACCATGTTTAGAAACTGAATAGAAGGCACTTCAGCGCAGGGCATGGCATAGAAATGGGTTCAGCGTGGGTAATCTGCAAGAAAACGTTTAGCATAGCATTAATTTTTAACTGCTTAATCACGTTCTTCACGATCGCAGGCACACTCTATGGTTTCTACACGTCAGATTGGAAACCCTACGCGCCGTTCCTGATTGACGGCAGCATATTCTGGTTTGGGCTCGCGGCGGGTTTACTCTGCATTTTCCCCGCAGCAGCTACGGGCAGATCACTGCACACCGGCAGATTCCTCTTTCACCACTACGTGTACGGCGGCTTTGTACTGGCGGCGGCTTGTGTCGCGATAACGATTTTCACGCCTATCCCCGTGTTCAACTTGTTCTTTGTAGACTCCAGTGACATAGCGGTTAACGCCGCAAGAGTGGTTTTCATCGCGGGTTTAGCGTTACTGCTAGACGATTTACCTGACGCAGCACTATGGATTGAGCACAGCTTGAACTGGGTGAAAACCAAAGTGTGCGCCATAAAAAGAACTATGCATTACGCGACGCTCATAACAGGCATCTTCTCCATTTACCTCTCACTCGCGATGCTTGCCTCAACACTCGCAAATAACTTTTACAGGTGGCTCCCGAACTCTTTCGGCATAATCAGCTTCTTCTTAACCGGCGCTATGGCAATCGCTTTCTATCTCAGAAAGGATTGGCTAAAGATTACTCCGCCACCGCCGAAGCAACCTAAGCTTTTCGCTTAGCAATCTCTCTTCCAACGGCTTCAAGCTGCTCACGTATAATGCGTCGGCTGCCGCCGTGAGCTTTTATGTAGTCCGCTACTTCAGAGAGTTTTAGCACGGGTACTGAGGGGTTGTTTAGGTGCAGTATGGCGTGCCTGTTTGTTATGACGACGATGCCTTCAACCCATATGCCCAAATGCCGCATTGAGGAGTTGTCAAGTATGGCTTTGAGTTTTGCAGCGTTGCGTTTGACTTGGTGGCTTGGGCTGCTGTTAAATTTGCGTTTGCCTGCCCTATGCCATTCGTCGCCGTTGCAGTTTATGTGGCCGCTCCAGTTCTTGGTTTCCAGCACAAAGACGCCGCCTGGTGCCAAGACAACGTGGTCTATGTCTCCGCCGCCTCCCTGCAGGTAAAGGTCGTTTATGAGGACGTAGTCGTCGCTTAAGCTGCTGCTTAATGCGCGGGCTACTTGTTTTTCGCCTTGCCAGCCGCCGTTGTAGATGTGATACTGGTGTATGTAGTAGTATGCGGCGACTGCGGGTGCAATCAGCAAGATAAGTAAAACCTCGTCGAGTAGGCTGATTTGCATGTTTAGAATCGAGTGGAACATTACTGCAAACAGCAGTATGCCGAAGATGAATACAGAAAGGGCGGCTTTTGCGAGGTTAGTTCTCACTTGGTTTTTGAGGTAGCTGCTGGAGGCTTTGATTTTACGCATACCCTCAGCAGTAGCTACGATGATATATTATATTATGCCAAAGCACCGCGCCTGTTTGTAGTGTTCCCCGCGGGGAACGGCCTGTTCTCGGCGGAGAGCTATTAGATGGATGTTGCACTATTGCTTGCGTAAGGTGAATAAAGCGATGGCAAATCCTAAAGTTACACTAAAAATCTTTTCTTTTTGTTTACTTGCAGCGGTCCTGCTAAGTCCAGTATTGTTGGCGACTGTGCAGGCTGAAAGCTCAACGGTCGTCGGCGAGTGGAAGCTCGATGAGACCAAGACCAGCGGATCAACCGAGACCACGCCTGACCAGACAGGCGTCAATCATGGTA
>JAAYYI010000101.1 GCA_012515445.1 Candidatus Bathyarchaeota archaeon
GGGGCACCTGCCTTCAGTAGCTATGTAGGCGGGAGTAATCAAACTTTTCCCCGCTTAGCCCACGTAAGCAATGATTGCAGGCCTATGCCCGTCGGATTGGTTAGGTAAAGCTTTAGTACGCAAAAACCTACTTTCCTTTTGATCAAATGGTGATAATTAGAACATGAAGATCGGCGTTTTTGTCTATGAATATCCTCCTAAAATCGTCGGCGGCCTCGGAACATACGCTGCTGAAATCACCCGCAAATTCGTATTAAGCGACAACGACGTAACAGTTTTTACCATGAACGACGACGCCGGCTCACTGCCGACAAGGGAGATTTGGCGCGGCATAGAAATCCACCGCCCACTACACATAGACGTTTCCGACTCGTTGCCGGACGTTATCGCTGAGGACATACGCAAATGGGGCAGAGGCATCCACCTATTCGGTAAACTCATGGTTTACAATTACCTGTCAGCAGCCAAACTAGTTAACGAGCTAATCAAGCGGGAAGGCATGAAGTACGACGTTGTGGTAGCTCACGACTGGCTATCCGCTATGGGTGGTATCACCGTTAAACGCGAAACTGGTTTGCCATTTGCTTTCCATGTGCACTCTACTGAGAAGGGCCGCACTATGGGTATGGGTTCAAGCGTTGTAAGCAACATTGAACTGCGTGCAGGTAACATGGCTGACATGGTTGTAACGGTCTCGCACGCTATGAAGGACGAATTAATCGGGTTGGGTTTTCCGCGGGAGAAGATTCAGGTCAGCTACAACGGTGTTGACCCCCAAAAGTATGACCCGCAGACAGTCTCTAAAGACGACATCAAGCGCATCCGAGCCAAGTACGGCATTAAAGACGACGAATACATGCTTCTGTTCTTGGGCAGACTCGTCGGCGTTAAGGGCATCGACAAACTAATTATGTCCATGCCTCACATCCTCAACAAAATACCCAAAGCTAAACTCGTCATAGTCGGCGTCGGCGACCTCCAAGAGTACCTCACAAACCTCACAGCAATCACCAAAATGGGTGAATACGTCAAGTTCTGCTTCGACTTCATCCCGGAAGAGGAACGCATAGCCCACTACGCCGCATGCGACATAGCAGTGTTCCCAAGTTACTATGAACCATTCGGCATCGTCGCACTTGAAGCGATGAGTATGGAGAAGCCAGTGGTGGTTGGCGCGGCTGGAGTCAGCGGCATGCGTGAAATCGTTATCTGTTGCGGACCGGAACAGTGCGGCTACCACATTGATCCCAATAATCCAAGCGACATCGCATGGGGCGTCACCAGTGCACTTGCCAGTCCAGAATGGGCAAAAACTTTGGGCGAAAACGGGCGAAAACGTGTGCTAGCAGAGTTCACATGGAGCAAAATCGCAAAGCACACTATAGAGCTCTACGAAACAATCGCTAAACGGTAGCCAAGCTTTTGGCGACTGATGACTGTAAACGGCGAGTGGCGCGTGAAGCTGCTACCCTGCTCTATTTTGGGGCAGAAAAGGAATACAAGCAGGCAAAGGATAAGGCAGCGCAGACTTTAGGCACCCACTTTTTACCCTCCAACTTGGAAGTTGCATTGGAGCTGGATAGGATTGCTGAGGAACAGGAAGGCGAAAAACGAAAAGAACGCCTCATTGAGATGCGCACCGAAGCCCTAGCCGTTATGCGCCTGTTAAGTGTGTTCCGCCCGGTTCTAATCGGCAGCGTCTGGCGGGGGACAATTAAGCAGGGCAGCGACATCGACGTAGCCGTCTACTCCGACGAACCCGAAGCTGCAGTCACGGCGCTTAAAGCTGGTGGAGTAAAAATCGCCAAGACCGCTTGGACTACGGTGAACAAGAAAGGCGCCACTTTAGAGTCCTATCACATCTATGCCCAAACTCCCGCCAAGCATAACCTTGAAGTCACCGTCAGGGCATCCGAGGAAGCAGGTAAAAAGCGCAGGTGCGAAACCTTTGGGGACGAATTGAAAGGCTTAAACATCCGCGAACTCGAACGCGTGCTGCAATCGCACCCAACACAGCAATTTATCCCCCAGTAAACACCCGCAATTCATGGTAGCCGTTTCAAAAAAGACTTTAAACTACCTCTGATATTTTCCTAATTAATTGATGTCTCATGGCCTTAGAAAAGAAAGATATGAAGAAACTGTTTCCGCACCTCTATGAGGAGCTTGAAGGCGGCGAAGTTAAGGTGCCTATCAACGCGATACGGAAGAATGCTGCGGAAGCTGAAGCGGAAGTCGGAGCAATCGACTATGACGCTGACGATTGCAGCTGTAGCGAATGCCATGAACCCGAAGCACATGAGACTCTGACTGAAGCTAAGATGCCTGATAAGCTGCGTCACTTTAATCCGCAGGCAGTGGATTTTCTGCGCCGATGCGACACTGAAGCTCAGGCTGAAGAGATCATCTCTTACCTTGAGAAGAAGGGCGAAATCACCAAACAATACGCCTCTGAGTTGCGTGCCCAAATGAAGAAAGAAGGTGTGCGCTGCTTTGGGCCGAAGAAGGAAGAGAATCACTACTTCAAAGAAGCAGGCATGTTCTAAGCAGCTTTTTCCAAGCTTATTTTATTACTATTAAAAAAGAAAAGAAAGGGTTTAGGTTATATGGCTATAGACCGGGTGCCCTTTAAACTTCAAAATGGTTTTTGACCACTCGATTGTGCCGCTTGGTAGCCTTGTGCAGAATGATTGAACTGTGGCGCCTTCCGCTGTGAACCTTACGCCGTCGAGCATTTCGCCTTTGGTGATGCCTGAAGCTGCAAAGATCATTTCGTTGCCCTTTGCGAGTTCCTCCTCAGTGTAGGTTTTGTTTACGTCAACGCCTGCTGCTTCCAGCCGTTTCATTCTGCCTTCGTCATCTTTCTTGTCTTTCCAAACCTTAACCAGCATCGTGCCCCCGAGGCATTTAACTGCGACCGCTGCCATGGTGGCTTCTGCGCCTGCACCTGCGCCCACGAGTAAGTCGATGCCTGAGTCGGGGAGGCAGGTGACGATGGCGCCGCCGATGTCGCCGTCAGCGATCAGGATGATTCTTACGCCGAGTTTACGTAGCCGCGCGAGTAGATCGTTGTGGCGTTCCCGTTCCAGCATAATCACTGTAAAGTTGGATAAGTCGAGTTTCTTGGCGGCTGCAACTGTCTTAACTATATCTTCAATGGGCATGTCAAGGTTGATTTTGCCTTTGGCTTTGCCGTTGGTGGCGACTTTAAAGTAGTAGCCGTCGTCTGGCAGTACCTGTAGGCAACCTGCTGGGGCGCATGCTAACGCGGATATGGCGTCTTTTTTGCCCTTGGAGGTTGCCGTGGTGCCGTCAACTTGGTCGATTACGAATTCTACTTTGGGGCCACCGCCAGTGCCAACTTTCTCACGGATGGAGAAGGCTGGGGCGTTGTCTTTGGGGCCTTCGCAGCAGATGACTTCGCCGTCTACTTCCGTCTGGTTAAGCGCAGCACGACTGAAGTCAAGCGCTGTTTGGTCAACTTTGTCCGGGTCGCCTTTGCCGATGTGTAGGGATGCGCCTACTGCGCCGGCTGTGGTGATTCTTGTTAGGGCTGGTGCTAAAGATCGTAGAGATGTCATGTTAAATCACTTTTTTCTTTCATTCTGCCATAATTCGACGAATTCTATGTAGCAGTTAGCGATTTTCTCGATTGTAGCTTTCTTGTCTGCTTTACCGGCTCTGAATTCCACTAGTGGGTCCCAGAAGATGGTTCTGCCGACTGCGAAGCCTATGATGCCGGGGATTTTTGCTCCCACCGCAAGCCATTCTTTGACTTTGTCTTTGGATTCGCCGCGTCCAAGAGTGATAACGCCTGCTTTTCGTCCGCCTGCCTGTGCCTGCTTAACGATGGCTTTAGCGTTATTCGGGTCTTCGACGCCTTCAAGTTTCCAGATGGCTGGTTCAACACCGCCGTCCTGAATCTGCTTTATTGCTTCACACATGAGCTTAGGGCGAAGTTCAAGGTCATATTTTTGTTTTGAACCGCCTAGCGCTGTTAATTGTGCCGGCGTGGCTGGAACGATTAATTCGAATAGGAATGGCCTGTTCGTCTTGGCAAGGTACTCGCTTAAGACTTTTAATCGTTGAAGTTGACGCTTATTCATTACTGCGTCGCTTTCCGGGTTATAGCGTACCAGTACCTTTAGGAAGGTGGGGTCAAATTCTTCGATGTGCTGGGTGTATTCGTCGCCGTATTCGAAGTCAAATTCGTCTTGACCTGATTTCTCGGCTGGCATCGCAAAATTGAAACCTTCTTTCTTGGCTTCCTTAAGGATGGCTGCGCCGAATTCCTCGTCAACCAGTAAACCCGCAATGTCTTTCGGGACCTTCTTTTCGGTTGCCGCTTTAAAGCCTTCAAAAATTATCTGTTTTGCTTCAGAGATTTGCTTCTTTTCGTCGGCTGTGGGCGAACGGCCTTTGATTCCAAAGAGTTTCTCGCTAAAAGAGGCGCGATGATCAAATGCTAAAATAAGTAAGTCTTTTTTCGACCAGTCGGTCACTTTTTGTCACCGTGTACCTATCATATTTCTACTGTAATAAATGATTATTGCTCAAAGCCAGAAGAGTTAACGGTAGCTCGTATGAATAGAAACCATGAAATAATCAGATCCCCAAAATAACTGTAGAGAGACCAAAAGGATGACTGATCCCCGCATAGTTACCGTAAAAATCGCTGAGGAAGTCTACCATGAAATGGCGTTACGTATACCCGAAGGTGACCGAAGCGACTTCATCCGCGAAGCCATATATGAAAAGCTGCAGAAGACACCAAAACCCGACAAGCTACTTGCCCTCGAACAGCGCATGGGCCAGTTGGAAGAACAGTTTGGCCAAATCAAAAAGTACCTCTCAGACCTTGAAATCCTAACGTTCCAGCATGGGAAAATCAACCCATATCAGTACGCGGTTGACGACTTAGACCGTAAAATCATCGAGTACTTGATGAATTATAAATCCGCCACTACACCCGAACTGGCTGATTACCTGAAAACAAACCGATGGCTGGTGCTTAATAGGTTGCAGAAGATCGAGAAGAATAGTAAAAAGCACGCTGGTAAAGCTATCATTGAGTACTACGCTGGAGAGAAATCAGGTAAGAAGAAGGCCTGGTGGATAGATGAGGAACTAATAGAGCAGTAGTCTGGGTTATCTTAAAATATCCTATCCCTGTTTGTTGTGCTTGTGGGCTCGTAGTCTAGTACGGATAAGGCATCGGCCTCCGGAGCCGAGAATCCTGGGTTCAAATCCCAGCGGGCCCGCCACCCCCCAAACGAATTTATCCTGCACAACAAACCTTCCCTTTCTTTTTTTACGTTGGTTGATGTTATGTTTCGAGGGGTAGGTAGAATGTATAAAAATAATTTTATTTCAAGTAAAGGGCTATATTTTGTCCTCAGCGGACTGCACTAAACTGAGGCTTGTTTTGGTTGGACTATTCCTCTCTTTAGCGCTAAGAAGACAAAGAACTGAGCGGACGCCGCTATGGTGGCTGCTTTCAGCCCAGCAATCATACCAAGTCCTGCAACAGAGCCTCCGCCCAGTGTGCTAAAGAAGGTTAAACCGCTAATGATTGCCGCATCTACAAGCGCATCTACCCAATCAAACTTTTGCTCTGAAATATTGGCCATACTGTTTGTGCAATAGATGATTAATCCCTTAACTGTTAGTCGTGGAATATAGTTTCTCTCTCTTAGGTAACTTGTACATTTCTTAACTATAGACATCGATCAGTTTCCCTCTAAATGGTAACTCTGTTTTACAAAAAAGGAAAAAGGGAAATTGTTGTTGCTAACTTTAAGATTTGCTTGTCTTCCCCTGTTTAGTTTTCAGGTCAGCGTTCTCTTTTCGCAAGGACGCGTTCTCGTCCATCAGTGTCTTCATGACGGCGTTGAGTTGGGTCATCATGTCGTTGATGCGTAGGTTTAACATTCCAATTTGCTGCATCGCAGGCGAAGATTTGACGATGTTGTCTTCGATCACTTAGTTCACCACCTTTTTGGGTCTTAGCGTATTTTTTGGGGCGTTGAATAGCTTTCTATTTAGCTCTACCAATCCAGGATCGCGTTCCCAGTCTTCTTTGCCAGTTGCTTCTAGTTTTTCAAAGAGCCTCTTGACTTCCTCAGCACTCCACTTTGTGGTACCAGCGTTTTTTTCTATGTACCGTTTAAGTTCGCGTTGAGCAGTCAAGTAGGCCTTTGTTTTTAGAGGCGTATTTCCCACCCAATGCTTACGTCTACGTTAGGTGCATTTCTGACACGAATTGTAAAGCTATCGTTATCAACGTCTTGAACCCAAGTATCGCCGAGTTCAGTTAAGGGTACGTTTCTGAATGTCCAGTGAATTTTGCCGCTTGGCGCCGTTAATCGATGCAGCGTATCTCCCAGTAAGTACGGGACTTCAATGTAGTTGTTTCCATTAAGCATAGTTACGGTTCCAGAGACCTCTGTAACGTATCCTCGGTTGTTACGAACGATGCAGTCTGTGCCAGAGTTACTTATTGAGCCTACAGTGCTAACGGATGTAGTGCATCCTTCGATTACGCAGTTATCGCATGCCGCAGCGAGAATAGCGATTTGATAACCGCCGTTTTCCCGGGCAGTGACACCGTTGATTGCACAGTTGTTGGAATCGCCGTTTAAGCTGACGCCGTGATAGGTTGTGGTGCCGACAGAATTGTAGTTATAGCTTCCTCCTGTTATGCTTAGATCAGTGCATATGTATGCTGAAAGGCCGTTCATGGTGTTGGATGTACCTATACAGCCTGTGACTGCGCAGCCTACGGTGTTTTCTAAGCGGTAGCCATGACCCTTGTTTTGTCTTGATTGGCAGCCAGTGACCGAGCTGTATTCGCTGTTGCTTATGAAGAAGCCATGATTATCGTTGTATTGCGCCATGCAGTTGCTGAATGAGACGTTATCGCAACCGTTGATGTAGTAGCCGTAGCGTTGGTTTGGGCCATCAGGGTCAGTTATGCTGGGTTTGCTTCTGCAGTTTACGAATTGTACATCGTTGATGTTTTCGATGTGGAAGCCGTCATAGGTGTTGGTTGTTTGTTGACTGTTGCGGTAGGCATAGCAGTTGTTAAACCAGAGCTGGTATACGGTTCCGACTGCGCTGTCGGCGTAGAATCCGTGTCTGTGGTTTGTGTCTGCGTAGCACTCGACTAGGTGGCAGTGGCTTTGGATGTTGAATCCTGCTGCGTTGTAGATGGAGTGGCATCGGTATAGTTGCTGTGGGTAGAGTAGCCAGAAGCCATAGCTTAGGTTTGATTGGCTTATGCAGTTTAGGAAGAAGTCGTCGCTTTGGTTGTTGGTTACAAAACCGCATCCACCATTGAAATAGCTTCTGCAATCTAGAACTCTGTGGAGTCCAGCCCAAGCAGCCGCATCTCCTGTTAGGCGTATGCCATGCCCAGCGCAGTTGCGCACGGTTACCTCTTCTAGTATGTTGTGGCTACCGTTCCATACTTTTATTCCGTCGCCAGTTGTGTTGTTGGTTTTGTTTCCTTCGATTATGCCGCCTTTTATCCAGCAGTGTTCTTGGGGGTTGCCTGTGCTTTCTATTCGTATCATGTCGCAGTTTTGGCTGTTTTCGAGGGTTAGGCTTGCTGAGGTTAGGTCTAAGCCTGTTAGTTCGGTTATTTTTATGCAGTAGTCGTTTGCTCCGTCTTTAGTTAGGGTTATGTGCCCTACTAGTTTTATCCATTGGAGGTAGTCACGGTCGGGTGTTAATGCATTTATAGCTGCCTTGATGACAGGAGTTGCGTATGTGCCTGAAACGCCTCCTTTTGCGTCTGCTCCTCCGAATGCGAGGTCGCCGCTGGAACCGTTTATGGCTTCGTAGTAGTTGCCTTTTTTGCGAATTATGAATGCTATGCCTTTTTCTGAAAAGGTAAAGCCGCTTCCATCATTTGTTGTGATTTCATTGACCTTTAGTCGGGGTGTGGTTAGGTAGGCGTTTGGTGCATCGTAACCAGCGGTTAGTTGTGCTGCATGGTCATTGTCAGCGTAGACAAAAACAGCGTCTGTGTCTACCCATTTGAAGTGGTGATCATCGCTGCCTAACCCTGTGTTAGATGATGGGTTGATATAGTAGTAGTCTTCTTCGTTGATGACACCATGATCGACTGATAAAGCTGCAGCGTGTGTTTCGTCAGCATGCAAGAACAAATGCTTGATGTTAATCCATTCAAACGGGTGCCCATAAGAGCCTAAACCTAAACCGCCCTCGCTTGGATTCTGCGGTATCAAATACGTATCGAAGGGGTCTTCAGGATGTTGAGGGTCAAAATTGTCGCCAGCAGCAACAGCAAAAACACTATTGGTTGATTTAAGCATCAATTTCCCATGAGCAGTCAAATCACCTAAATCCAAGTGTGCAGGGTCTTCGCTGAAAAATTTTTTCAGATATAGGGTATCAAAATTTCCCGAATAATTTGAAATATTTCCTTTATCATGCCAATGAGGTTCTTGTCCTTCTTCATGGTACTCGTATAAGTGGTCATCATTTGTATTGATGTAGAGTTGTAATTGCTGATGAGTGGGCGGTTCACTTGATCGTTCCTCAATATTGTATAAAATTGGCCTGCCAGAATGCCCCAGTACAATCTTCGGGCGGTCGCATTGCCAATTTAAACCACTTCCAAGTGATAACATACCTTGATTACTACTGAGAAAGCCGCCTGCAGCAAAGTCCTTTTGAA
Source organism: Candidatus Bathyarchaeota archaeon (assembly GCA_012515445.1). Classification (GTDB taxonomy): domain Archaea; phylum Thermoproteota; class Bathyarchaeia; order Bathyarchaeales; family Bathycorpusculaceae; genus Bathycorpusculum. The sequence continues at coordinate 8,705 of JAAYYI010000101.1, forward strand.
CAACCAGACCTTTGTTTGTTCCAACAAGAGGTTCAATCTCATCCCCATCTTGTTGGATAATCAAAAACAATTGTGCTTCTTTTTCTCCATTTCCCACAGTAGTGTCTTTTAAGGTTAAGAAGCTGTCGCCAAAAGTCAATCCGCCGCCTTGTTGTAAAGGTTGCCATATGCCGTTTTGCCAGCCCCAAATTGCGTTAACGATGTCTTGTTTACTTTTAGGGTCAACTTCGCAGTGCAGCTTTAGTTGGTTGCTAATATTTACATCTGTAAAATCTGTCATGCTTTCACCTCCATAACATCATTAGTCGCATAATCAATTACAGGTGTAACCTCAAACATGCCTTTAGCTTGTTTCATGGCTTCACCGTTTTGTTGGAATCCTTTGTCAGGGTTCCGATCTTTTTCTTTGTTTGTCTCCATTTTTATCCCTGACTTAAACATCACCCATTTTAGGATATAACATATGAAGCCCGGTTACGGTAAGTGGGTAACCGACTTATAGTAACTGGGTAACCCAGTTACGGTAACTGGGAGGTAACTGAAAGTGAACAGGTTCACGGAAAATATGGTTAAGTGAAAAAATTTTGAGCTAAGCAAACAATGTTCATTTAAAAAATTCCTATTATCTCTCTGAAAAAGGGATTAATAGTTTATTTTCGGAAGCTTTAATTGTTTAATCAATTAATTATTAATCAGGGGTTGTTTTGAAAAGACTATTAGAATTTTTCTTGACAGCTATTATCTTCAGTATTATTTTAGTTAGCGGTTTAAATTTTGAGGTGGCACAAGCCTCGACAGAAGTAGTAGGCATAATTAATGCAGACACCACATGGACCAAAGAAAATAGTCCCTATACGCTTACAGGCCCTATATTTGTAAATAATGACATAACTTTAACGATCGAGCCAGGAGTGGTAGTGAATTTAAACGGCTACCTCCTACAGGTAAACGGCACTTTAGTTGCAAGGGGAAGCAGTATTGACAGTATTCAACTTAATGAGGGAAGAATAACCTTCCTTTATAGCACCGCTTGGAATGAACAGGATAATTCAGGAACAATCATTGAAAATACTATCCTTAATTCAGTTCACATGGACATCAGGAGTAGTTCGATAAAGATTAACAATAACATGATTAACGGTGGGTTTATACAATCTCACATAGAAGGATCAGACACAGACCTCTATTTGGCACATGAAACACTTACAGCCATAATCTCAAACAATCATATCATCGGTGGATCTCACTCCTCAGTGATTGAAGCATTAAACACCGATGTTATTTTTAATAACACTATTATTTGTACTCAGAATCAACGCAGAGGAATTAATGCCCAATATTATTCGTCAGTAATATCAAACACAATCACAGGTTTGAGAGGATATGGAATTATTGGTGGGAAAAACGTTAGTGGTAATGTAGTCTCAGGCTTTGAAGTAGGAATTGAAGCAGGTTATGCCATGGTTGCAAATAATTTGGTCTTTAATAATACTTACGGAATAGAAATTGGAGGCCTTGGCAGTATAGTCCAAAATAACACAATTTCCAATAACACAATAGGAGTCTATTCGGCCCAGGGATATTTTAACTACAACAACTTCGAAAATAATTCCAAATATAATATTTACGCGTCATCTTCAAAAAGTGATGTTAATGCCACTTATAATTGGTGGGGAACTACTGATACAGTGTTGATTGACCAGAAAATCTATGATAACAACGACGATTTTAGGCTTGGAAAAGTCGATTACATGCCATTCTTGACTGCTGTCAATACTCAAGCCGCGCCTGATTCGAACCCACTGACACCAACACTTGGTGCATCACCATCTCCAACTTCACCAAGCCCCAGTACATCGCCCTCTCAGTGTCCGATAACAACGCCTCAGGCGTCAAGTACTCAAACCGGAGTTTTGTTTGGTCTTGACTGGATGAAAACTGCCATAATAATCTTGAGCTTAATGGTCATCTTGTTGGTTGTTGTGACAATGTTTCTACGGAAAAGAAAAGCAAAGTAAAATGCCAACTGGACCTGTAGCAAACCAAAAGGCAACAATGTTTGACTAAATCATTTTTGAAGCTTGTTTTTATTCTTACCACTATTGAGTAATTTCAGTGCTTGAAGCACAAGGTTTGTGTTAGGGTTTTCTTTGTTGAGTCTGATGATACGCATTCGACCAGTATGTTGATCTAAAATTATGTCTTCTTTTTGTAGGATTTGCAGTTCAGCATTAGTTTGTGGGTATTTGCCGCGGATTCCCAGTATGAGTTGCATTATGTTGGTTGGTCCATTTTCAGCCAAGTATTTGATTATTTTTCGTCTGCAAGAAGAGGATAAAATATCTTCTAAATCCAAATGCAAGTCACCTCTATTGGACTTATTGAGTTTTACACTTTTAGCATTTAAGATGTGTTTACCAAACACATCGTAGAGTAGTAGAGGGGTGGGTGAAAGTGAACTCTAAGTCAAACGCTGAAAATCTATCACTTTTTCTGCATAATTACATACGTTTAAGCCCTCGATTGACTATCAGGCGTTGATTTTGACCTATAAATCCACTTATGAACCGACATTTCTAAGTAGGAGAGGGGTAAGTAAAAGTGAAAACAGAGCTAACTAATAATAGAGCAATAATATGAAGCATTTATGCTGTTAGGCTTCTTCGTATAACTTAGCCTTTTTCTTTGTTTGCTTCTCAATCTCATTAGCTAACGATTTAACTCCACCAAGCAAGGTATCTATTTCTTTTTTAGTCATCGACAAAATCAATCAACCTCCTTGAGTTCTTTAACCTCTTTAACACCTGCCTCCACGAACACTTTGATGTGCTCTTGGGCGCTGCTGAGTAGCTTTTCATATTTGGCTTTCTCCTCTGGAGTTTGCGCTCTATTCAGTTGTAATTTCCAAGATGCAGCCAAATGCTTCCATTCTGAAAGAGCCTCAGATTCTATTCGCCGCATCCGCACCAAATAATCTGCTTCTAGGTGGATGTAGCTTTTGACGCCCTGAATTACCAGCCGTAGCTTCTTAGCTTCATCTTTGGAGACGTCTGGTTCTTGAAGCCTCTTTAGAGCAGCCCATAGCAAACCTATTGCCTCATTGCCAGTTGGCAACTCCTCAATTTTTGCTATTTCCAATTTAGGCATCGGCGTTGTTGTTGTGGCTGATTCAGTAACTTTATTTGCTGTATTTTCCATAGAAGACTTTTGAGGAATCGCAACGCCCAATCTTGTTAGCTTCATAAAAATTGCTTCTGGGCTCCGCTGTAACGTTGCAGCAATCTCGTCGATGCTCTTGTTGTTGGCGATTAAGTTTTGTAGTTGTTTTTCGTCTAGTTCAGTCCAACGCATACCTTGCTGAGCTCCTTTAGCTGTTTCTGGGTGGTTTCTTGCATGTAAGAAGGAACCCTCGGTAACGAAATTGCAGAGGGCTGGTTTTCGAGGCTGAGTTTGCGTACTTTCCTCTCTAACTCGTCTGTTTCACAAGAAACCTGTCTATATCTCTCCAAGAGTTGATTCACCTGCTTGAGCAGCGCAAGAAGGGCACAAGACGAATTCCGCCTGAAACCTTA
>JAAYYI010000102.1 GCA_012515445.1 Candidatus Bathyarchaeota archaeon
CCGATGTAGGTGTATGGTGAGCTGCTTTCGGGTTGAAGCATGTTGTTGCCTGCTTGTGGAAGTTTTCCTCCTAAGCAGATTAGCATATCATCGTAAGCTTGTAGTACGGTTGGGGTTGAAGTTATGGTGTTGAGTGAGGATAAGGATACGTTCCAGTCGTATAGCAAAGGATTGACGCCATCAGTGATCGGCGGTACTATACTGGGTGTTGTTGATGCACCTGAGTATTGACCAGTCCATAATCTTGAGGAGTTCCAGCGTGCTATGTAGTATTGTGGATTGGTTGAAGTGCCAGCGTTGGTAATAGTATAGATTAATACTTCTCCTTGAGGACCGAGCACTTTTGTGCCTGAAGGAACGTTTGTTATATTGAATAGGGCATTTCCTGTTTCTGCATCAAAAGCCCGCCAGGTAGCTGGTCCAAAAGACATGATCCCTGCACCAGAGATGAGGATTGGTGGATAAGCGCCGCGTTGGTTGGGGTCTTGAACATCATAGACGTAACCGAAGGATGGATTGGGTACATCTGAACGACTCCAGAGTGTTTGACCTGTCTGTAAGTCAACACAAACTGTGGGTCCATTTGTGCCCCCTTTGAATGAGAAAGCTTCACTGTAGTATAATTTGCCGTTGATGATTATCGGGTCACTGAATCGTGTGTTGTATGCTGAGCCTTCGAAGAAGCTGCCACCCGGGTAGAGAGTGTTGTCTCCTCCGACAATACCGCCTGTTTGGAACACTTTAGTCCACATAACATGGTTTGTTATAGGACCAATTGCATCGTCTACTGGCCACGCGCCTGCAATACTACCTGCTACGTTGTAGTAGCCAGGGGCCCATGCGCCAAGCCAATTTGATGAGATAGTGTACCATTCGGGGTTTTCACCGTAGATTGGTCTTGTCCAGTACTCTGTCGGTAAAGGATTGGCGGGTAGTGATTCTATGGGTTCGGATTGAACGGTTAAGGTTGCACTTGCGGTACTTGAAAGGTAAGTGTCGCCGTCGTATGCGCTTCCAGTGACTTCATGTACTTGCTCTGGGAATGTGAAAACGATGTTGTATGTGCCTACTTGGTCAGGGGTGAATGCGTAAGCTTGGTTTGAGGTTGAGTCTTCGATTGTTTCGAAGGTTCTTTCTGATACTTTTCCGTCGGGTGCGGTGATTGTCAGCTTGTAGTTATGGAATCGAACGTTGTTTGTGATGAGTGCACCGTCTTTAACTTTGTCTATCCACATGTAGATGTATGTCGATTGCCCTACGCCTATTGGGTTTATTACTGCTTGTACAAAGGCGTGGGTTGTTATGTTCTGTGCTGGTGTATGTGCAGAAGCATATTGCACTAGCACGGTCGTCATTGAAATAGCTAGGATCATAATCAGAATGATCGTAGCCATTTTACTTTTTGTATGTTGCATTACTTCGTCTCCTTATGGTGTTTTTCACTTACGGGGCAAACGAGTTTTAACAATTGGTGTATATCGGTAAAACATACAGAGACCGCTTACAAGCACAACAAGAATTAACTATCAGCAGTCGATTTGCAGATAGGAAAATCAGACGCTGATAGGATGGCGGTCACTTGATTTTTGCCAAAGCAACTCAAAATAATCATGGAAGAAAGCTACGAAATCGGAATTATTCACCCATAAAAAAGATGAATCTCGAGAAAGGGAGGTTGAGAGAAAAGCTTTCTTTTGGTCGTGTATAGTAAGTGAGATTTTCGGTGGAGAAGCAAGGTAGCGAATTTTAAATAATGGATTTTTTGTGAGTTCCTGTGCCTTTCTCGGTAAATCCCTGTCGGTAGGTATGTAAACAATTAGCTGGATTTCCACGTTTCTTTTCAGCAGTTTTTTCCATTTTGGATAGTCCCATAATAAAACTGTAGATGGCTCTGGCCAGTAACAGATTGCTTGGTTAAGCTTTTCTGTACATTCGAATAATTCATCGAATTTTTTCTGAGCAGGGACCTTTTTTGGGATTATTGCTAACTTGCATTCTTCTTGCAGTTGGTCTTTTTGGCGGTCTCGATAGGTTTTTAGTAGTTTTTTGGTTTCCTTTGATAAGTCAGTTAATTCATGCTTTTTACGTTCAAGCATCATTTCGATGCCTTGATCCATAGGAACCGCTTTATAAACTATTGGAGTAGTTAACATCTGTTCGACTAGATTGAGTTTCTGCAGTTGCGCGATGACGCCGTAAATGTTCGGGCGATCCATATGCGATGCCACTGAGAGCTCCTTTATCGTGGCTTGTCCATGTCTGTTTAGAGAAAGGTAAATTTTTGCTTCTCGATAGGTCAACCCAAGATTTGTTAGAATTGCAATCGATTGCTCTTCTTGAGGTAGCATCCTATCCACTTCTGTTTAAACCGAATATATGGTTTGTTATAGAAAACCCACACCGTAAAACGACGATCACCCTTTAAATAACAGTAGATCAAATAATCGTCTGTTTAATAGAATGGGCCTTGTGGTGTCGCCTCAACCAATCTGCAACCCAAACCAACTGTAGAACCAAAAAAGCAAACTTCTGCAAAAAGTTATGGAAGATGAAGTAGTAGGGCGGATTTCTCTTCTTCTAATTTGAAAATAATTTTTTGATCCGCTGATAGGGGAGAGGGAGGTCGCTGTGAGGTAGGTAGGTCCACTCTTTTGTCGCTTTCTATAGGGGATAGGGGGTCTGTCTGAGAGCAAAAAAGCCTGCGCCGTATACAAAAGCATCAACCAAACACAGCCTGTGGAGCAAATTGGCGTTCTGGCGCGTCTAATACACCCATAAATAATCGGCTTTACCCAGTAGTGTTGGAGGACTTTGTTAATGGAATTGATATTGGTCTTCGGAAAGCAGCAGAGGAACGCCGCCGCCACCGACCTCAAATGCGTCAGCAGAGGAACCATCGGAGACGCCGCCCGCTCCGCTGCCAACCCACGAGTAAACCGCAACCGTTTAATAATTAACCCGTCAACCTGAATTCAGCAAAACCACAGAAGGCGCTAAGAGTTGTCACTAATAGAGAACCTTGAGAAACTATCAAACGCGCAGGGCGTAACAGGCCGAGAAAAACAGGTCAGAGACCTGATGGCCGATATGCTAAAGCCAGTCTGCGACGAAATCCAAGTTGACAGAATGGAGAACCTAGTCGCGGTTAAAAAAGGCAAACCCGAAGCTCCAAAAATCATGCTGGCAGCGCATATGGACGAAGTCGGGTTGATGGTTAAAAACATCACAAAAGAGGGCTTTGTCCAGTTTACAAAAATGGGCGGAATCGACGACCGCATCCTAGCAGCTCAGAGAGTAGTTGTCTTCACAAAAGAAGCCGCTTACCCGGGTATCGTTGGTTCTAAGCCGCCGCATATCCAGAAAGAAGATGAGCGGAAAAAAATCATAACCTACGATGATCTCTTCGTCGACGTTGGAGCGCAGAGCCGCGAGGACGCAGCAAAGATGGGCATTGCAGTCGGAGACGCAGTAGCCTTTGACGTGAAATGCCAGAAAATTGGCGCAGAATGCATTTTGGGTAAAGCGTTTGATAACAGGGCAGGATGCGCCGCCATGGTTGAAGCCATGAAGCTTCTCAAAGACGCGGAGTGCACAGTTTACGCTGTGGGTACGGTGCAGGAAGAAGTCGGTTTACGCGGCTCAGGCTGCGCAGCGTTTGCCGTTAACCCGGATTTGGCGCTGGCGCTGGATGTGACAGTCGCCGGAGACGTCCCCGGAGTACGAGAAATCGACACCAACGTCAAACTAGGCAAAGGCCCAGCTTTAACCGTTTACGATTCAGGCGTAATCACGCACCCCAAGGTTATGCGCTGGATAATAGACACCGCTAACGAAGCGAAGCTTCCGCTGCAGCTTGAATCAGGGCTTACGGGCAGCACAGACGCGGCGCGCATCAGCCTCACGCGGCAGGGTATTCCAAGCGGAACCCTATCGATGCCGGCGCGTTATATTCACAGCCCAGCAGGCATCATAAACCTCGCAGACGTAGAGAACACGGTTAAACTCGCCGTTGCAGCTGTAGAGAAGGCAGCGAAATTCTTCTAGGGTAGCTGAGTGAGATGTCAACGGCGGATACGCTTTCACAAAAGGCACTCGCTAACTTTAGAAGCGGCTACAACTGCGCACAAAGCGTGCTTTTAGTGCTGCTTGAACACGTTGAACCTGACGGGAAATGCGATTTGGTGCCAAAGGTTGCGGCGGGTTTCGGCAGCGGCTTCGGCGGCTGCGGCTCCGTCTGCGGTGCACTCGTCGGCGCTGTTATGGCGGTCGGCGTCAAGTACGGCAGCAACGATTCAGACCCACAGAAACGCGCTAAAGCTTACGAAGCTACAAGAGTGCTGTATAGAGAGTTTGAGAGACAGCAGGGCAGCGTCATGTGCAGCAAGCTTAAATCGGATAGAAAAGCCTGCGGTGGCCTCGTGAAATGGGCAATTCAAGCGTTTATGGCGCTGGAGAAACCGTAGTGGAAGGCGTTTCGGGGAAACCGTTTTTTATGTCACAGCATTCCTATTCACCCAAAATAAGGGAAAACAGATGAGCAAACAAGAAAAAACAGCAAAAGCACCGGCAGAGAAACAGGCTAAGCCAGACAAGTTCGCTGGAAAATTCGAGTTCCTAGAACACACCGCAGACATCTACGTTAGGGCATATGGCGAGCGAATGTGGGATGCATATGAGAACGCGGCGCTCGCCATGTTTGAGACTATGACTAACACCGATAAAGTCGCGCCTGAAATCGAGTTTGACTTTGAAGTTGAAGCCGAAGACCAATATGCACTGCTCTACAACTGGCTTGAGACGCTGCTGGTGAAAGCGGAAACGGAAGGCATGCTGTTTAGCAAGTTCACGGTTGAGCATTGGCAGGAGACGCCCTCAGGCTTCAAGTTTGAAGCGAAGGTTTGGGGAGAGAAATTCGACGCAAAGAAGCACCTGCAGAAGGTCGCGGTGAAAGCTATTACCTATCACTTGATGATGGTTATCAAGGAACAAGAAAAAGTCGTTTTAGAATTCATCCTCGACATTTAAGAATTAAAAATTAAAGAAGAAAAAAGAAATTCTTTTTTTTAGGCTAAATTGAGCTTTTTCAGCTCAGCCATCATGTGCTCAACCATCGGTTCCGGTGGCTGATCGATGGACTTTGTGACGTTCACGATAAAGGGTATCCCTGTTTTCTTGTAGTACTCGACAACCGGTTCAGTCTGGGTCTTGTAGACTTGCAGCCTGTTGCGGATGACGGTTTCGTTGTCGTCTGCACGCAAGTAGAGTTCGCCGCCGCATTTGTCGCATTTGCCTTCGACTTTGGGTTTTAGGAATCTGATGTTGTATACGGTGCCGCAGTTCTTGCATAGTCTGCGTGATGTTAAGCGCTCGACGATGATTTGGTCTGGGACGTCAAGCATCAATATGACGTCGATTTTAGCGATTTTCTGCAGTGTCTCCGCCTGCGCGATGGTGCGTGGGAAACCGTCTAAGAGAAAGCCCTTGCCCGCTGGAATCCTGCTTAAGCGTTCTTTAAGGACTTCGACAACTACCTCGTCGGGCACTAACGCGCCTTTCTCGACGTAGCTTTTCACTTTATTTCCTAATTCACTGTTCTGTTTTACGGATTCACGGAAAATGTCGCCCATGGCGATGACGTCTACGCCAAGCTGATTCTGCATCCTGGTTGAGTAGGTGCCTTTGCCTGCGCCTGGCGCTCCGAAGATGATAGCGTTCAACTTGAGTTTGCTCCTTGTTATTGGACTCGTATACTGAGCAATTGATAATTAAGGTTTGTCATCTAATGCGCTTCTTTCTGCGGTTAGGCATACAGGTTAACTGCCGAAAAAGCGGAGGTTCTGTTGCTTTGCCACCTACCCACTATCCCCTATAAAGGGCGGCTTGCTGTTGCTCTCAAGCTACCCCCCTCCCCTTATAATAAGCCGGGATTTACGTTCGCCCATCCCTGGCTGCTTAGAGTTCTGCTCCGGCGGCGGTGTTGCGTAAAACGCACTGTTACGCCGAAGCAGCCCTACCCCCCTATAGGTTCTGCATACATCTGATATTTGGATCCTAATATGTCTGCGTAAAACGCATCTGAAGTGCGCAAAGCGTGGAA
>JAAYYI010000103.1 GCA_012515445.1 Candidatus Bathyarchaeota archaeon
CAGCTCAGTACATCGGCGCCCAAAACAGAACATACACAACCCAAACCCAGCCGGTACCCCCATGCGCAGACCCATCTGGAACAGTACCCCAGTACTGCATAAATGCAACCACCGGCGAACCCAACTGCTACACTAACAGCACCTACGCAGGCTACTGCTGGAACAACACAGGCACAGCCAACGGCTACGGCCAAGGCACAGGCTGCTACGAATATGGATACGGATACGGCTATGGCTGCGGAGCACAAACCCAGAACCAATACGGCTATGGCTACGGCACGGGCATGATGGGCCAAAGTGGCTACGGACGCGGACACTGCCGCTAAGCACTTCATCTCTTCTTTTTTTATTCAGCTTTTTTTACTTTTTTGGGTGGAGGGGGGTCTCTGCTTGATTGATAGGGAGGGGGAGGTGCTTCTGAGCAGGGTAGGTATGCCATTATAGAAGACGAGAAAGCGATAATTCTAAAAATATATTAAAACAAAGAAGGAAAGATGGCTATTTTAGGATAGCCACTTTAAGGGTATATCTTGGAAGGTGCCGTCTGGCAGTGTCCTGCGGATTGTTATTGGCAGGATGTTTGCGTCTAGTTCTGTTACGGCTATATCGATTGGGTTGGTGTTTTCTTGTGCATCAACCAAGATTGGTGCTCCCATCGAGATCTGCAGTGCGCGTGCGCCCACTATTCTTGCTTTCTCGAAGCGAGTAATTTTTGGTGGTCCGACATTGATTGTTTTTCCTATCATACTTACATCATGCCTCCAGGCATGCCACCCATTCCTGGCATTCCGCCCATACCGCCCATTCCGCCTGCGCCTCCTGGTGGCATCGGAGGAGCCTTCATTTTTGCGGTTGAGATGATATCGTCGATTTTGAGTATCATGGATGCTGCTTCGTTTGCTGACTTTATGATTTGCTTCTTTACGTTGAGCGGTTCGTAAATGTTAAGTTTAGTCATGTCACCGACTTTGCCTGCTGTGATGTCTATTCCAGCCCATGTTTGTCCCTTCTCGTGGGCTGCGCGCAGCTGGGTTAGTAAGTCAACGGGGTCTAAACCTGCGTTTTCTGCTAGTACTACGGCGATTTCCTCAAGTGACTCAGCGAAGATTCGTACGGCGAATTGCTCGCGGCCTGGCAGGCTCTGTGCATACTTTTTGAGTACGTTGGCAACTTCGATTTCTGGTGCTGCACCACCTGCGACTATGCGGGGTTCCTCAATGAGGTCTTTGATTACGCTTAGTGCGTCGTGGATGCTGCGTTCTGCTTCTGCTGTTAATCGCTGGTTACCGCCTCTGATTAGAAGCGTAACTGACTTGGGGTTCTTGCAGCCTTCGACGTAGGTCATTTTGTCTTCGCCTGTTCTGCGTTCCTCTATCAGCGCTGCTTCGCCGAGGTCCTTTGGTGTTAACGCGTCGATGTTGCTTAGTATTTTGCCGCCTGTTGCACGCTGCAGCTTCTCCATGTCGCTGCGTTTTGCGCGTCTAATGGCGATGATGCCCTTGCGTGACATAAAGTGCTGGGCTAAGTCGTCGATGCCTTTCTGGCAGATGACTACGTTTGCGCCTGAAGCAACTATTTTGTCGACGATTGCTTTGATCATGGCTTCTTCCTGTTTGAGGAAGGCTTCGATCTGAGCTGGGCTTTCAATGTTGATTTTCGCGTCGTACTCGGGTTTCTCAATTTCCAGCGAAGCATCGAGTAGTGCGATTTTGGCTTTCTCTAAGCGTTTCGGCATGCCGCTGTGGACGATTTCTTTGTCCAGTACGATGCCTTGAATTAGGCTTGTGTCGGCTAGTGAGAGACCTGTTTTCTTTTCGACTTTCACGTCGTCAATGTCTACTTTGAGGCCTTCGGGGGTTTTCTCGGCTACTTCAAGCATAGCTTTCACGGCTATGTCTGCTAGGTACTCTTTGTATTCGGAGACGATTTTGCTGCCCATAGCTGTAGCTGCCACTTTTTTGAGGTAGTCTTTCTGGGTTTTACTGTCTACGGTGATTGCGATTTTGTCGAGGGTTGCAAGCGCTTTCTGTGCTGCTTGACGGTAACCTTCGATTATGATTGTCGGGTGAATGTTCTTGTCGATTAGTTCCTCTGCTCGGGTAAGTAGTTCACCTGCGACAATTACGCTGCTTGTTGTACCGTCGCCTGCTTCTTTATCCTGTGTTTTAGCGACTTCTACGAGCATTTTTGCTGCTGGATGCTGAATGTCCATCTCGTCTAGGATAGTTCGGCCGTCGTTTGTAATTGTGACGTCGCCGAAGCCGTCGACTAGCATTTTATCCATGCCTTTTGGGCCGAGTGCACTTCGGACGCTTTCAGCTACCACTTTGGCGGCTGTTATGTTTCCATGTTGGGCATCTCTGCCGCGGCTGCGTTTTGAGCCTTCTCTTAGAACCATGATTGGTATTCCGCCTGCTTGTGTTGGTGCTGCTGACAAATCTTATAAACCTCCATAATGCGAACAACAACATGATTATCTTATAGATATAAGTTTTTTGGAGCGCTGTTACTTGATAATGGTGCAGGCAGGCGGTTTTTGCATCGTTTAAGCTTGCTGTTGGGTGTTTTCTAATTAGAAGATAATGGCATGGTCCTCCTTTAATTATCTTCTACCAGCAGACCCTTCCCCATCGGCTAGAGATAAAGTCGATGCCCAATTGGGAGCGCCAGTCTCAGAAGCACCTCGCCCGCCCTTACTTAAAGGACCTATAACGCTACTGGTTGCCAATATATGCAGAGAAAACCGGCTGCACTGGTTATAGTTAAATCCATGAAACCACAAAATACTGCACTATAGAGAGTGCACGTATGGCGGCAGTGGATGCTTCTAGGGAATTCGTTTATCAGCGGTTCAGCGAATTCTACCGTGACCACGCCAACGCCGTCCCATCGCCGTTTCTGCCGGAGCAACGCGAATTCGGCTACCTCATGTTCAAAGAACGCTTCATGGTACGCCACCGGCACTACAACAGCATAGAGGACTTCAGAAAAACCTTAGCCCAAACCATCCCCTCAGACGTCTACCATAGCTGCGCCTATTACGAGAATCCCGATTTTGATATGGACAAGAAAGGGTGGACAGGCAGTGACGTGGTTTTCGATATCGACGCCGACCACATACCCACTAAATGCAATAAAATTCACGATGAATTCCGATGTGTAAAATGCGGATTCCAAGGAAGAGGAATCACACCTGAGAGTTGCCCATGCTGCGAAGCGACAAAGTTCGAGACAAAGATTTGGGCATGCGACCAGTGCATCGAATCAGCACGTGACGAAGTAGTCAAGCTACTCGATATGCTGGAGGATGATTTCGGCTTCTCGGGGCATGAGATGCGAGTGTTCTTCTCTGGGCACCGAGGTTACCACTTGCATCTTGAAGCTGAAGCTGTGCGGTCTCTTGACGCGATGGCACGCAAGGAAATAGTTGATTACGTTACCGGTTTAGGCTTAAGCGTACTGGATAGGGAAGCACGGGAAGAGAAAGCCAAGCGTAAACGCGGTTCAGCAAAGTTTAACCTGCATAACTACGGCTGGCACAGACGCCTCAAAATGGGTATGACAGATTTCATCGAGCACGCCTCCAAAGATAGCCTCCAAGAAGCTGGCTTAAAAAATAAGGCGCTACTTGAAAACAAAGATACGATTATCAAGCGGGCAATTAAGGAAGGCAGATGGGAAAGCGTTAAAGGCGTCAGCGAAGCCACCTGGTTAAAACTCGCCGAAATAGTCAGAGAAGAGCAAGCCGCCAAAATCGACACCGTCGTCACCACTGATATCCACCGTCTCATCCGCATGAACGGCACCCTGCATGGTAAAACGGGGCTCAAAAAAGTAGAGTTCCCAGCGCGCGACATTCTAGATTTTGATCCTTTCCGTGGAGCGGTAGCTTTTAAAAAGGGCAAAGTGAAAGTGTTCGTATCTGACGCGCCAGAGTTCAGGATGAGTGGGGAAACGTTGGGTCCATACAAAAATGAAGTGCGGGAACTACCGACAGCCGCAGCTGTACTGCTTATCTGCAAGCGAAGAGCCGAGGTGGCACCCTAAATGTACGACCAACTCTACGCAGCTTGGAAACGCGAAATCGACGACCCAACACTGGGCGGATTAGAACCAGACTTCTACGTCAAAGTCGCGGAGTACATAGCGCACATAAGAGAAGACAAGGGCGCCTTGGACAAGAAATCAGTTAAAGTCGCTTTGCTTGAGCATGAAGCACACAACGTTCAGAGGCTACTTGAAGAACTGCTGACTATGCGGTACCGCAAAATCCTCAAAACAATAACTCGGCTTCATAAGGCACCCATCGAGCTGCTTACAGTTGAAGAAGCAAAGATGGCTCAGAACGCCGTCGCATTCGAAAACAACTACGAGCAATTCGCAAAGAACCTCTTAGGCGGCGAACAAACACAGATCAAAGTAACCATAACCGAGCCAGCATCTGTGCCGATAACGCAGCTGCTCCAGCCGCAGACGCCTAAACAGGAAAGTAAACCCCAAACCCACGTAACACATAAGCGATTAACACTGCGATTTGTTAAGAGTATACCGGCGATTATGGGCGCCGACATGAAATCCTACGGGCCGTTTGTAGCTGAAGACGTAGCTTCCCTGCCGGAGCTTAACGCCCGTATTTTGGTCAAGCAGGGTTTAGCGGTGCTTGTCGAGGTCGCCTAATTTTCTGCCAGCCCATGGTAGCAGCCATTAGTATCAGCGGGTAAGCAACGATCCAAGCCATAGCGTAGAGTGGACCATAGTAGTAGTGGAACGCGTCAACCTGCGCTGAGTATTCGCCGTATTGCATGCCGATCACAAAAATCTGGGTGATACGCAGTACATTTATGAGGTAAGTTACTGCTGCACCGACTGCAAAGAAACCCACTTTGGCTTTCAGCGAGAAGTTCATGCGCTTCAAGAATAGTAGCGCGACTGCAGTGAAGATCAGCAGGCTCTCGATACCTGCACAAGGCCAAGCAATAGCGAATGTTGCTGAACCCACAGCGCCCGTGACCTCCAATGTAGGCATCCCCGTTAAAGCTTCAACGCCCTGAACCACAGAATAACCCATCCAGTCCAAGACGCCTCCGGCTAGAGAAGCAGTGGTGGGAACAAGCAACTGGAAAGGCGTAAACTGTCCATAGGGAAACATGTTGTCGATTGTGTAGATTACACCGACGAGGGCCACGAATATTGCCGGGAGAGCGAAATCCGCCAATCCCTTTTTGCCGTACCCGATGAAAGTTAAGAGGAGAAGCATCGCTGAGAAGGCGAGGTACTCTATTGCAAGCGGCATAGAACCTGAAAAGGCAACCCCGCTTTGACTGCACCAAGCCGCGAGGACATCGTTTAAGCCTATAAACTCAAGCAGCACATAAAGCGACGGCAGAACAAGGGCAGCAGTAAACAGGGCGAGGCGAGGTTTGTTTTGCAGGCTAATTTTTGATGTGATGTTTTCCCAGCCGAGGATCAATTCAAGGGAGATTAGCCAGATGAAGAACAATTGAAATGTTCTTCCCTTCCACATGAGCTCAAACGATGCCTGAGCAGAAATGTTCAGAGCGGCGTCAAAGGGGTTAGCTAAGTAAACGGCGGCCATGGGAACAATGAACGCGGCTAGCGGCAGAACCTTAAGTAAAAAAGCCCTGTAGTTTTCTAGCGTGTTCTGGGATAGTTCAGTCTTCAAGCCCGACACATCCAAATACTCAGTTGTGGGAAATTAAAAACCCTATTGCCTATACAGAACCCAATAAAAGTAGGAAGAAGAGAGGGAACGTTTAGCTGTATTCCCTATAGGTGTAGTTGCATTTTGTGCAGCGTAAGAATTGAGTTGAAGACTCATCTGCGCCGCGTGTTTGCACCTGCCAAACGTAAGCAGTATTGTTGCCACATTTAGGGCACTCTATATGTACAGTGGGAAGAGTGCTTAGTTTCTGTTCTTCTTTACCGATGACAGCCACAAACTGCTGGGGGCTATGCTGAATAACCTTCGGAGCGATTTTCTGCTCAACTTTTTCCTCGCTCTCAGGCTTCTTATAACCGCATTTGGGGCAGGCAAGAACAAGTGTAGCTTCTTTTCCACTCTTGGATTTTTTCGGTTCAAGACGGGAACCGCATTTAGGGCAGAATTCCATAGTAGTCACTTTCCCTTTGGGGGGAATTCCTTATCTTTGTAGCATTTATACTTTTTCTAAAAATCTCTATCTAAATCTGTTATTCCCGAAGCGATGAGATGTGCAACACGTAGTGGTTCAGGCAAGCTACCTCTAACAGTAGTTAAATCCAATACAGTTAAAGCCTCAGCGAGCCCAATACCAGCCAGCCCCATGTAGAGCTTAGAGCCCCTGTTGGTTATTTGATGAATTTCGCCGGCGTTCTGGATTATTCTCCAGCGCTCCTCCGTTTCAGGCAGATGCTTAAGTGCGTCACGGATTGAATCCAAATCCGGTTTAACATGGGTTAACGCAATGACAGGTAAGTCTGTATTGGCATGCAACCGCGGCAAGTCAACGAGGTTAAACCCTGCGAGCGTCACACCGTTAAGCATAACCAATCTAAGCTGATGCTTATGCGGTGAACCGTTAATCATCTCAGTCAGCTTCTCGGTGGCGTCCAAGCCATCGATAGCAATGCTAGTATGCATGACGCCGTCGATGGAGACGCCGCCTCTGAAAACCACGCCCACAACGATCACTTCGCCCTTTGTGTGGGGCTTGAATTTTCCGTCGTCGATGCCCAGCACTCGGATTTCCTGCTTTATCACTCGAAAAGCCTTCTTGGAGCTCAATAGCGAAACCTGCAGTTTGATATGTAGTGAGCTTTATTTAAAAAACAGTTACCGTAAAATCAGAAGGTAGAAAATAAAAAATGCTTAGGCTTTGAAGACGCGGTCGAGTTCTTTACCAAAAGCTTCGTTGGCTTCTTTAGCCTTCTCGATTGCTTCCAGGATTGCGTCTTCCGGCTTTGCTTTACCCTTCATCTTCATGTAGATGACTGGGCTGGCAGCCAGTGGGTGCGGTACATCGTAACCTGCGAAGTCAACGCGTTTGTCATCAAGCAACCGTTTGGTGATGAGGTTGCAGAGTCCATGTGTGGAGCCTTCAATCTCGATTTTATACTCGTTATCAACTTTTTTGAGTACTTTAACTTTCATCAATTATTCCTTCTCTTTTACATTGGTTCTTTTCCGTAATCTGGAGTAGTTTTTCTGCGTTCGACGTTGCCGCATTTAGGACATACGAGGTCATAGCGGCCTGGCTGCTGCTCAAGCAGGGTTGAGTCGCGGCTGCAGAAAGCGTACATGATACCTAGGTTGCGGTCGTTGGTTGACAGGTGGAAAATCTGGTTCTTTGAGCTGATTACTTTTGCTCGGACTAGGTCGCCTGGTTTGCAGACGTCGCTCATCTGGTCGATGTAGCGGTCTGAAACGTCGGAGACGTGTAGGATGCCGCCGAATTTGCCGCTGATCTTTTTGTTGCCGACTTTGAATATGTTAACAAGTACATTGTCTGATTGGGCGTTGCCGATTTGGCCGATGATGACTGTTCCGACTTGGGGAACAACTGCGCCGGGTGCTACTGGGTAAACTTGGACGCGGCGGTTCTGCAAATCAACAAGGCTGCAGCCGATAATTTTTGAGTAGATAACACCGTCTTTAACGTATGTTCCCGCGTCGGGTATGAATTCTTCGATTACGCCGAGGCGTTCGCCGGGCGCTACGAGGTGACCGCTTTTTTGTTCAGGAGCTTTCAATGCCATATGTCTTCACTTTGTACAGTTGTAAATAGTAAGCTTGATTTTGATAAATGCATAGGTTTAGTTTCCACTCACCGCAATAAACCTTTTGATTAATAAACAAAAACAGGATACGCCGCCAGTGCTTAAACCAAATTGAAAGAGTTTTGTTGCTCTACCGAGACCCCCTCCCCTTATAAAAAGGATCAGGGAATCAGGCTTTACTTAGCCGTCAAGCGCCGCCTGATTTTTTGCTACTGACCCGTGGCTTTTGCCCCATGTCTCAGAAGCGCCAAGCAGAATGTCAACGCAATCACTACAGCAACAATTGCTACTGCTGCAACCCCATAGATGGTGGATATGTTAGTTCCTAAGAAGCCATTGATAGGCACCGTTGAAGGAGTAATTTCACCTATACCTGCAGTAACTGGGTTGGGGCCTAAAAAGGTAATACAGCTCGCGTTAAAATCCGTAAATTGGCTGTTAAGATATTGGATAATGTCATTTTGTTTTGTACTATCTTCTAGATTGAGCTCAAGTCGGTTTGTTATTTCGTTTACACAGGCCACGTCTATCTTAAAATCGCCCATAACACCGCCTATAGCGTCTTGAATCTCATGCAGGGTAGATAGCGGAAATTCAGCGACCTCAAAAATTACGTCTGGATCCCCCATTATATTTCGGTAGGTATCGATTGTCTCATTAGTCGCATATTTACTTAAAACGACATGCAGGTTATTAGAATGGTCAATGTAAACGCCGGCGTATTCTACTGAGTATACCATTACTATTGTCCCGTTCGGTAAAGTTGAATAGAAGGAACCGATCAATTTGCCAGCAAGCGAAGCAGCATAACCATTAGGATCAGTTTCTTTCTCTGATAATGACCCACTCGCCGCTGAATAACCAGACGCAAGTGGAACTGAACCGATAGCGCAAACCAAGCTGGCTATCATAAGTGACAGGAGCACTACCGATGCTACGCAAGTTCTTGTTTTCTTTAGGACCATAGTTTCTTTCTCCTGCCAACTACAAAAGCTGCATTTTATTTTATCCTAAGCCCAAGAACGGGCTGTTCTAATTTTAGAATGACCGCATACCCAGTTGGAAAATAGATATTTTATGGATGGTCTGCTGCATCTTTCTTGATAACATAGAGGTCGATTACGAAGTCATGCTTGAGTTTCTTGTGGAAATCAAACATTTTCGGTATCGTCATCAGCATTGCATATACCGCTGTAACTGTGCCCCCGTTTTTAGCAATGAAACGCTCGAGGAACGGCGAAGGCTGAACCTGCACGAAGCCCTGACTGGACTTCAGGATCTTGATGAGGCGCTCGTCTACTTCGGGGTGATTATGCAGGCTGTAAACCGTATCCGCTGACTCCAGCGCCTTCACAAGGAAAGGTCGGTCTGCTTCGCGGTTCTGAACTCCAAAGGGCGGATTCTGCAGTGCCGTATCGAAGTGGCCCTGCACGGTGGATATGTCTGCGTTGATAAACTGCACCTTACTCTCCAACTCAGCTTTAGCTGCATTCTGCTTGGCAACTTCAATCGCTGCCGCGTCAATGTCTACGCCGACGACTTGCTCTGCGCCGAGAAAAGCAGCTGCCAACCCCAATCTGCCCGTGCCGCAGCCTAAATCCAGCACCCGCTTGCCAATTATGTCGCCGTGGGTATAAGCAGCAATATAGAGCATGTTAGCAGCTATTGCCTCGGGCGTAGTGTACTGCTCAAGCGCCCACTTTGGGTTAGGCATCGCATCAAGCGAAGCTACGAATAGTTCAAGGTCTAGTTTTCGAATAAGCCTTTTCTGATCATGTCGTTCCATGAGATTTCTCCGCAAAGCACCATAAATTCGTTAACGGTTAGGATTGGTTTCTGGAATTTGCCTGGCGCATCAAGGCTGATTCGGGGGCAGGCAGTGTTTACGTAGGCGTCGAATTGGGGGAACTCCATGAGTGCGTCGGGGGTGATTTCTCGTCCTGCCATGAGGTAGGCGGTTCTGCCTGTTTTTTCTGCTATGGCTTTGGCTTTAAGGGCGTGGTCGAGGTGTTTTTGCCCTGGTTTTACACCGATTAGGATGCCAAACGTTTTCGCGTCTTTGGCAGCCATGATGCTTGCATAACGATGCTTTAGTAGCTTTTGTGCTTCGTCGGTTATGCTGTAAGCGCGGCTATCATAGGGGTCTGCTATTATGACGGGTTTGCCTGTTCCCAAAGCGATGCCTAAAGCGTGGAATATGCCGCCTCCGACAAATAGGAAGGCGTCGACTTGGTCTGCGACTGCTTTGGGGTTGCTGTAGTTGCAGCCAATAACCTGTCCTGCATGGGCGAGTTGGCCACCGTCGCCGATTAGAACTGCTTTGCCTGCAGTTTCGAGGAATTGTTTAGCAGAAGTTAGAGTGGTAATGTGCTGAACAGAAGTTGTTAAACCCACCGTCTTGTAATCTATAAGAAGCGGCAACGCCTGCTGCAATGCGGATTCTATATCGATTTTAGCATGCGTCTCAATATAGATTGCATGGGCATTGTCGTCGCGCACCATTTTCGAATGGCCAAAATGCAGCACCAAATCCGCACCGAGACTCTCTGCCTCAAAAAGAGCAATATCACACGCTCCATAACATGGGTCAGAAGAAATAATCGCAACCGCCCCAGCATCTTCCACCAGTTTGGCAAGTTTGGCCGCCTCTGGCTTGAGTCCTTGGGGCATCTGCAGCACTACCCGCTTGGCATTGAGCCGCTGGATTTCTTTTACGATGCGTTGTTCTTCAAAATCGAAGCTTGGCATAGGGTATCCACTAACACCAAAGACACTTAAAAATAAATAAAATTAAAGGGAAAGAAACTTTAGTATGGCCAAGCCCAATCGGGGGTTGGCTTTTTGATTGGTCTACCTGCTGCGATTGCTGCTTGCTCTGCGAGGCGTTCCATTATGATTTTCTGCTCAACTTGGGCAACGTTTCGGCGTGTTGTGACTACTGCGTCGTTGTTTACGCTGATACTGTCGATACCTGCTCTGACGAGGAATTCTGCGAAGTCTGGTAGGTTGCTTGGTCCTTCACCGCAGATGCTGACTGTGCATCCGTTTTCGTGTGCGATTCTGATGAGGTGAGCGATGATGCGTCTGACTGCTGGGTCGCGTTCGTCGAAGTAGCCCATTTGGCCGAGTCTCTCAGAGTCGCGGTCGATCATTAGCACGCCCTGTGTCATGTCGTTTGAGCCGATGCTGAAGCCGTCGACGAGTTTGCTGAATTCGTCTGCCATGATTGCGATGGATGGTGTTTCTGCCATGAACCATATCTTGAAGTCTTTGTTGCGTTCGAGGCCTTCGTCTTTCATGATTTGTAGGACTGCTTTTGCTTCCCAGAGTGTTCTGACCATGGGTAGCATGACGTAGACGTTTTTGAGGCCCCATTCGTTTCGGCACTTCTTGATGGCTTGGCATTCCAGCTTGAAGGCTTCGATGTACCATTTGCTGATGTAGCGGCTGCATCCTCTCCAGCCCAGCATTGGGTTTTCTTCGTTGATTTCGTATTTTTCGCCGCCTTTTAGTCCGCGGTACTCGTTGGTTTTGAAGTCGCTGAGTCGGACTACGACGGGTTTTGGCTGGATTGCTCTTGCTACTTTAGCTACATTTTCTGCGAATATGTCGATGAATTTTTGGCTGTCACCGTTTTCGACGAAGAGCATTGGGTGCTGGCCAATTGCGCTTGCCATGATAAATTCGGTGCGCATTAAGCCGATGCCTTCGAAGGGTAGGTTCTTGTATTGCTCGATCATCTCGGGTGTGCCGAGGTTCATGTAGATCTTTGTACCGGTTACTGGTGCAGATTCTGCTGCTACAACTACGCTGCCGCCGTTGTTGGTGGCAATTGGGGCAACTGCCTGTGTCAAGACACCTTCGTAGATGATGCCGTTTCTTGAGTCAACGGTGTATTCGACACCTTCCTTCATGACTTGAGTTGCGGTTTCTGTACCGACAACGCAGGGAATGTTTAGTTCGCGGCTGACGATGGCTGCGTGGCTGGTGATTCCGCCTTTGTCAGTAACTATGGCTGATGCCATCTTCATGAAAGGAACAAAGTCTGGGTCAGTCATTGCTGTAACCAAGATGTTGCCCTTGTGCATGTTTTGGAGGGCATCTTCAGGCTTTAGGACAATAACTGCTTTGCCTACGCCGTATCCGCGTCTTCCCGCGGATATTCCTCTGACTGCTATTTTGAGTTGCTCTTGAGCTTTAGTTTCTTCCATTTTGGTCCCTTCCAAATTCTTTGTGCCAAAGATTGTTTCTGGGCGAGCTTGAACCAGCATCATGTTATCGGGGAAACTTAGGTCAGAATCTATTGCCCACTCAATGTCCATAGGTTTCCCGTAGTGCTTCTCGATGCGTTTGGCGAGTTCAGCTAGCTTCGTTATTTCCTGATCGGTTATACAGACGGTTCTCTGCTCCTCTTCGGGTACGTCGAGGTGGATGGTTTTGCCTGTTTTGGGGTCGCGGATATATTTGATTGTCTTCTTGGAGATGCGGCGTTCTTTAACAGTCATTGTTTGCTTATCGACGACGAAGTCATCTGGGTTTACTGCGCCTGAAACTACAGTTTCGCCTAAACCGAAGTTGCCGTCTATGACTATTTCATCCCGGTTTCCAGTGACTGGGTTAATTGTGAACATTACACCTGCGCATCGGCTGTTAACCATTTTCTGAACGCCGACGCTGATGAAGACTTTCTCGTGCGGAAAGCCCTTCTCGTTTCTGTAGAAGATTGCGCGTGGAGTGAAGAGGCTGCTCCAGCATTTGATAACTTTCTCGATTAACTCGTCAGAGCCTTTTACGTTGAGGTAAGTTTCCTGTTGACCGGCAAACGATGCATCAGGAAGATCCTCGGCTGTGGCGCTTGAACGTACAGCGACGAAGGTGTCTTTTAATGCAAAGCGTTTGTTCAGCTCCGCGTATGCACGTCTGATTGCGGTTTCGATGTCTTGAGGCATCGGAGTTTTCTCCATGAGTTCACGGATACGCTTCGATGCAGTATCATACTGCCTTGGATCGTTGGGGTTAGTCACTGTTTCCTGAATGATCTTGTAGATTTGCTCGCTAAGTTTACGCTCTACAATATAGCGTTCATAAGAATGTGCAGTAACTGCAAAACCAAAAGGAACTGGAAGCCCAGCATGAATCATTTCGCCGAGGCTGGCGTTTTTGCCGCCAACAATGTTAACGTCAGTATTTCTTAAAACATCAAACCATAAAACAAGCTCGTTGCTCTTGGTGCTCAAGCAGTCTCCGTCTCCGGTTCAGCTTTCGCGGGGGCTACTGGAGCTTGTATCTTGGTCATTACTATTCTGCAAGCTATTGGGAGTTTTGCGCTGCCGCGTTTTAGTGACTCTCTGGCAATTGTTTCTTGACCAGCTTTCACTCTGACGGTCATGATCGGTTGGCCTACTTCCACTTTTGCCGCTGTGCCGACTGCTGAGCCGAATGAGCGTCTCATTCCCTGCTGAAGTCGGTCCGCGTGAGCGCCGAAGATCATCTTGTTTTCTCTTAAGATGATGTGTGGATATGTGTGAACATTCATGTAGTAATCGTTGATCAGTTTGTCCATTAAGACACGGTTGGTTGCAACGCGTGCTGCTTCTAAGGCGCAGTGGCGTATCTGGGCTCTCTCGGTTGCAAGAAGCTGTCCTTCCACTTGGAATTCAGCCTTAGTGTCTCCCATAGTGAACTTGACGATCTTAGGAGGAGGAAAACCATGAGCGTACTCTTTTCTAGTGTAAGGGCGGTTCTTTACGTGTCTATAGTTTTTTGCATGCATGCGACGTCACTTTTTCGGTAGCATACTCTTTTACCCAGCTATATTTAAACGATTCTAGCTCAATAAGCGAGGCCACCGTGCTTTTTTTCGAATATTAACAAAAATACGGTTTTACTTTTCTACTCCATATTAGCTGTTGACGCTCATCACCTTATATAGTTAGTTTACTTTTCATTCCCCAAATGCAAACATACCTATTCATTTCAGGCAAAAACTGGATACTTTCGTTAGCAGAGCTAAGCGCTTACTTCAAGACAAGAGCTATAGAATGTAAAATAGATTACTTCTCAACAGAATTCTTCATACTAACCTTCCAAAAAGATCTTGCTCCAGCCGTTATCGACGACTTGGGCGGGACCATAAAAATTGCAGCCCTCAAAACCAAAGTCCCCACGGCAACCGTGAAACAGGGTTTCGAGAAAAAGATCAAGTCATTACAGAACCAAGTAATAGACGCCATCGGAGCCACCGACGCCATAAAGAACATGGCTAAAGCAGAAGACCACAAACTCGTATTTGGCATAAGCGTCTACACCTCTGACAACTCAATTAAAACAGTCGGCGGAGGCATACAACGCTACATCGGCAGCGCAATAAAAGAGGAACTCGCTGCGCTCGGCAAGAAATCAAGCTTTATGGGCACAGGCGGCGACAGAAGTGAAGCACAACTCACCCATGTTGAAGTCATCAAAAAAGACTTCGTGGAAAACCAGGCGGAAGTAATCCTATGCATAGGCAAAACCGACACCTGGATCGGCGTCACAGTAGCCGTGCACAACCCATTCGAATTCCAGAAAAGAGACGTTTACAAACCTAACCAACGCGCAATCTTTGGAATGCCACCCCGACTCGCACGCATGATGGTTAACCTCTCTGCATGTAAGTCAGAGAAAACCTTGCTGGATTCATTCTGCGGCGTCGGCACAATCCTGCAGGAGGCGCTGCTTGAGCACGCAATAGTAGTCGGCGTTGACGTTAACAGTTGGTGCGTTAAGGCTGCAACCGAGAACCTGCAGTGGCTAGCCGAGGAGTATGATATTGAGGGCGCTGACTTCCGCGTTCTGCAGGGCGATGTTTGCGATTTAGCTGGTAAAGTCGGCGTTGACAGCGTCGATTGCATGGTGTCAGAGCCGGATTTAGGCCCAGCGCTGAAAGAGACACCTACGGGTCCGTACGCGCAGAAGATAATTGACAAGCTTGAGCCTCTATTCATGGACTTCTTGGAGCAGGCTTACTTGGTGCTTAAACCGAACGGGCGGCTGGTAGTGGTTACTCCCTACATTCGTACTCGCTCAAGAGAAGCTGTGACGATGCAGCTGGAGGAGAAAATTAAGGAACTTGGGTTCAAGCGGGTTTACGCATTCACCGACGACATGTTCAGCCCCGAAGCACCAGAGCACGGACGCTTAATGGGGTCAGCCACACTCGTCGAGATGGATGAGCGGCACAAAGTCGGCCGGGAAATCCATATTCTGCAAAAGTAGCTTTAACTTGCCCTAAGCGGCAGGTCAGCGCTTTTATTTTTTAATTAGAAGAAGAAGGGCGTGCTGCCCTGCTGCTTCATCTTCTATAACTTTTTGCAGAAACAGCTGTTTTTGGTTCTACTGTTAGTTTGGGTTGCAGGTTGGTTGTGGCGTTTCTACAAGTTTGAACCAACCAAAGCAGCCTTCTTTAGATTACTGATACAATTTATATTGCTGTTTGGCAAACTGTTTGCTAACTCATCGAGGCACCATTATGGCAGTAGATATTGACAGTAAGAAAGCTCGACCGAACTGGGACCGATACTTTTTAGATATGTGTGAAGCTGTAGCTGCACGCGCTACCTGTGACCGCGGAAAATGCGGATCAGTAATCGTAAAAGACAAGCGCATAATGACCACAGGCTACGTCGGCGCACCCGCTGGGCTACCGCACTGTGACGAAGCGGGCCACGACCTCCGAAGGATGATAAACGAGGAAGGCCAAATTACTCAGCACTGCGTACGCACACTCCACGCCGAACAAAACGCTATCCTGCAGGCGGCGCGCTTTGGTATCCCGCTTGAAGGCTCTACCCTATACTGCAAGATGACACCCTGCCGCACCTGCGCCATGATGGTTGTCAACGCGGGCATAAAACGGGTTGTGTGCGAGAAACGCTACCATGCGGATAAGGACACTATTGAGATTTTCAGGCAGGCAGGCATCGACTTAACGATTATGAATGAAGAATTCGTGAAGTATGATAAGCAGTAACCCGCGGTTATCTTTTACTTTAGATTACTACCGTGCTTGGGTAGCGAAGCTAAAATAGTTTTATTCAATTGCGGCATTGGGACAAAATTATTTTGGGTTAATTCTTACTGCATAAATGTTGTGGAAGAGTGCGTTTGAGAAGAGGGCAGTTTGTTGTCTGTCTTCCCGTCTCTGTCTAACTATGCTGCCAAATCGCCC
>JAAYYI010000104.1 GCA_012515445.1 Candidatus Bathyarchaeota archaeon
ACATCTGATACTGGCGTTTATTCTTATGAGTGGGATGTACCTGAAACAGTGGCTAATGGGCAATACGCGATAAAGGCAGAGTTTCTTGGTGACAGCACTTATGAGAGTAGCAGTGCGACCACGGGGAGCGGGTCGTCAGATTTGTTTGTTGTGCCCGAGTACAGTTGGGGCGGTTTGTCTGTGGTTCTTGTTTGTTTTGCTGCTTTCTTAGTGGTTAAAGCGAGAAGAAGAACCACTCCTAAAGCATAGTCATGTAATGGAGAGGGGAAGTTTGGTTTTAAGCAATCGCCATGTTATCCAGAGGTTAGCTGTAGCGTTATCTCAGCATCGGGTAGCGTTAGCCTTAAAAATCTCTGTGATAACAGGGGCGGTTATTGCATTCTATCTTCAAGACCTTACCCTGGTCTTCCGGAATGCGCTGAGTGATCAAACAAGCTATCACATTCTGACAATACCTTTCCTGTTTGGATACATGCTTTATCGGAAGCGGGCGATGGTGCGAGCGACGTTTTCTGAGCCCAGCAGGCAGGGTTCATTTGTGCAGCAGAATTTTTCGTTGCTGTGCGGTGTGCTTTTGTGTGCTGCAACGATTTTCGTTTATTGGTTTGGGTCTAACACTTTTACGCCGATTGAATATCACATGTTGACTTTGCCGTTATTTACGGCTGGTTTAATATTGGTATTCTTTAGTGCGCAGACGCTTCGGCAAGTTTGGTTTCCGGTTGCTTTTTTGGCTTTCTTGACTCCGCCGCCAATTGAGACGCTATATAGTGTTGGTTCATGGCTTTCTGATTTAAGTGCACATGCAGCCAATGCGTTAGCAAACTTGTTAGGCATAGACTCGACGATTCTGGTGCAGTTTGGCAACCCCCTGATCGTGTTGACTAGACCAGATCTGTCTGTGATGAACCTTAGTGTTGATGTTGCCTGCTCAGGGGTTTACAGTTTAATCGGGTTTGCTTTATTTGCCGTTTTTATGGCATACATTACGCGAGGGAAGCTTTGGAAGAAGGTTGCGTTGCTTGGGTTGGGGGTGCCTCTTTTGATTTGCCTCAACATTATCCGTTTGACGATCATCGTTGCCATGGGTTACTATCAGGGCGCTGGGCCTGCGCTTGAGATGTTTCATACTGCTGGGGCATCATTGTTAACGTTTATTGGATCACTTATTCTCTTTGGGGTGACAGAGAAAGTAAACAAAAAAACGTCAACCGAGCCATGCCCTGTGTGTAGCTCAGGATCTCGATTTGGCACTGAAGAGTTTTGTTCTGCATGCGGGAGACTGCTCAAGTTCCCTAAAAGACGGCTTGGTAGCCCAGATTTAGTGAAGATACTTGGGGTCATATTAGTTGTCGGGACGCTGTTGACGATTCAGGTGCCCGTGTTTGCGTTAACTGAGGGCCCAGCTGAAGTGCTAAATTACACACCTTTGGGATCTCAACCTAGTGCTAACGCCCTTCCGTTGCCTCAGATAGAGGGCTACAATTTGACGTATGTTTTCCGAGATACTGCCTTTGAAAAGATGTCGGGACAGGAGGTTTCGTCTGCTTACGCATATGGATCAGCAGATAGGTCGAAGCCTACTGTTTGGGTATCGGTGGAGATCGCTGCAACTAAGGGGCCGCTGCACCGTTGGGAAACCTGCTTAGTTAATTGGCCTCTGAGCCATGGGAATGAGCCGACGGTAACTCAGTTGGATTCGAAGGATGTGGAGACGCAGACAAACCCCCCAAAGGTTGCGCGGTATTTTGCTTTCCAGCGACATAGTAACAATCAAACGCAGGCTGTTCTCTACTGGTATGAAACGGCTTCTTTCCATGTAAATGGGAGCGTGCAGCAAAAGAATGTGAAAATTAGCTTGAGCATGTATCCCAAGACAAGCTCTGAGCTTTCCGAAACTGAAGATTTGCTTATGCCATTTGCGGCAGCAATTAATAATCACTGGCAGTCCATCAAAACTTGGACACCTGTTGCTTTAGCTCTTAGTGAAAACGGGTTAGCTTTATCAGCCGTAGCTTTGGGGGTTTTGGTTGTGCTTTTGATTTACAAGGGTTTGCTAGATTATCAGGAGAAAAAAGCCTCTCTGATAGTTTACAATAAAGTCTCCTCTGACATCCAGTGTTTAACGCAGGCAACGCTAAAGGCTCAGGCGCAAAAGAAGTCCACAGTTCAAAAGATAGCTGAAGAGCTGCGAAACTTCACTAGAGCGTCCGTGAGTCTGACTGGACTGCGGCGGGAGCTTGAGGGTATCGAGAATGTGGGTTTAGTTAAGAGAAAAATTGTTAACTATGACGATGAGCCAGCAGT
>JAAYYI010000015.1 GCA_012515445.1 Candidatus Bathyarchaeota archaeon
CTGCCAGCTTTCCCAGGTTCACGTGGCCGAAGACCACACTACAGCTGGGAACGGAGCACGGTTTAACTTCTGAGTTCGGAACGGGATCAGGTGGAACCCGAGTCCTATGACCGGCAAACCGACACCTAAATCTCCACTTCACCTAATATACCTTCTGTTTTCAACTGGATATATCCTTGGAAAAAGACGATATGGCCACAGACGGGGATTGTGGTTTAGGCAGAATCGAAAACACAGTTTCAGGAGTAACTTTGCAGCTCTAATATTTATCTAGTAAATCGTTAAGCTGTGCAAACAGCTCTAAAAAGCGGTATCCCTTATCGGTTGTTAGGTATTTATTCTGCTTCTTAACCAGCAGCCCCTGAGAAATCAGTGAATCCATATGGACTTTTAGCTGGCCATAATTCAGGTTAGTGTTGTACATTATACTGGTTTTGGTTTTCTGCTGCTCACAGAACAGCAGTATCTCAGCGATTATATCCAGTCTTCCTCTGCGTTGTCCCTTAATCTGGTTCTTTTCATGTTTCAACAGGGCAAACTGGAGTTCATGGCTGTTGAACTTAGCCATTCCTATACTATTGCTTGTCACAAAGCGTTCCTCAACTGAAAAAAAATTAGATTCATTTAGCTCTTAAAAGAATGTGACTGTTAGCAGGCAACAACAAACAACCAAAACATCGCCTGCACCCTTAGTGGCTATAAATAGTTGATTTACTAGAGACTGCTATGAAGCTGAACAAGTATGAAGCTCTACCTTTACTCCGACGGCGGTGCAAGAGGCAACCCTGGACCTGCAGCTGTAGCCTTCGTTGCCACAAACGAGGCAGGCGTTGTCCTAAAAACTGGTTCACGATACATCGGCAATCATACAAACAACCAGGCAGAGTACCATGCACTTCACATGGCGCTCGAATATGCAGCGGACATAAAGATCGAGGAAGTCATATGTCATCTTGACAGCGAGTTAGTCGCCAAACAGCTAAAAGGCGAATACGGCATCAAGAACGCTGAACTGCAACGCTTAAACAGCCAAGTAAAAATGCTCCTGAAATCCTTCAAGAAAGTTTCATTCATCAATGTCCCACGTGAGCATCCGAAAATCTCTATGGCGGATGCACTGCTAAATAAGACGTTAGATGAGGAAACAGCTAAACATAACCGCAAAAAACGTGCTGTTGATTCGACTTCGACTGCAGCTAAAGCCACTGAAACTTTAGCAATGCATGTAAGCATCAGAACAAGCAACATGCAACGATCCATCAAGTTCTACCAGAAATACTTCAACCTCACAGTTGATAGACAGATAAAAGCTGAAGGATTAGACTCGGAACTCGCTTTCCTCAAAAACAGCGTAAGTGGCGGCTGCATACTAGAACTTACATATTACCGCAACAAAACCCGATTCACCCAAGCCCGCTTCGACGATCGACTGTTTGACCATTTAGGCTTCGACGTAGCCGACATAAACAGAACCATAGCAGCTATGAAAGCAGACGGCGTAAAAGTCATCGAGGGACCACACGCATTTAATGAGCATACAACTATTGCCTTCGTTGATGACCCAGATGGAACACGCATAGAACTAGTTGAGCGTCACTGATTACTCGTAGAATTTAGGTCTTGCCCGTTTACTGTATTCATCTATGGCTTTGGCTCTTTCCTCTTCCTCTTTGTCTTTCTCTTTAGCTTCTTCCTCAGCTGGTCTAGTGATGGCTTTTTCGAATTCTACATCGACGTTCTTGTAGCTGCCTTCAAGTGCGGTTATGTAGATTTTAAAATCCGCTAAAGCATTCTCTGCTTGATGGTGCGAAGTGTGGACTTGGTCGGAGAGTAAAATAATCAAGTCAAGCATGCTTCGAAGTATCTGTCTGTCGCTTTCAGGTGCCTTGTCATAGTACCGCTGGAAAACGCTTAGTAGATCCATGAACATGTCATCAACTTCCTTTGTTTCGCGTCTGAAAACATTTTCGGAAGTCAAAGACTTCGTTTTTAGAGTCAGCATTAAATTACGAAGCATCGCAGAATCAGTATTAGCCAAAATAAAAACCCATTCTAGCTTATGCGTAGTGAGCCATTTAATTTTTTTGGTTGAGCGTTTTTACGCCAGAAACGCGTGCGCTCAACACACTTGCACAAGTTTACTTAACGTTTTGGTGGTGATTATTCTCAAAAGATGCCTTGGAGAAGAACTGGTTTGCTTGCCACTTGATTAATATTGCCTGAGAACGCATTTTGTTTGAAAGCTGTTATGGTAACCTGAGGTACCTGTACCTTCTTGGTTGAGGTGTAGGAATTGTTGCATTTCTGCCGTTTTTAAGGGGAAATCTGCGACTTGACTCTTGGCTGTCAGTTAAATGGTAAGGTGTGAGTTAGACTGGGGTTGGTTGGAAAAAAATCCGTTGTTTTTATGGCGTTTGGTTTAGCAGCTTTTGCTCTTTACTTGTGGCTTTTCGTGGGCTTCGAGGGTCTAATCACGCTTATACAGCAATTAAACGTTTACCAGTACGCGCTATTCGTGGGTTTAGCCATAGCGGCATTGTGCACCTCGGTGATTTTTGATTCGCTAATCTGGGATTCACTTCTAAAAATCCTAAAAGTAAAAGTCAAGTTCAGAAAAATTCTGCTCTATAACTGGGTTGGGAACTTTGTCGAATTACTCATTCCGGGTGCAACGGTAGGTGGAGAAGTAGCCCGTATAGCCTTAGCGCAGAAAGAAACTAATCATGATGCGGGGATTGCGGCTGCAACAGTGATTGGCTCCCGCATAATCAGCACATTTGTTTATTCTGGTGGGTTGATTGTTGCCTTTGTACTTTTGCTGTTTACTCATCAACTACCATTCTATCTTGTTACGCCAGTGATTTTGGTTGCTGCTGGAACCTCGGTTATGTTGCTATGCATCTTTGCCGTAGCATTCAAGGCTGGCGCAATAGATAAAATCGTTTCAGCTGTAATGTGGATTACTAAAAAGCTAATGAAAAACCCATTGAAGCAGGAATCAATCCAAAACAAATTGTACCATAGCTTATCTTCTTTTAGCGAAGTTTTTAAAACCTTCAAAAATCATCCTCGGAAACTTGTTAAACCCACAGCTTACGCGATTACAGCTTGGCTGTTTAGTCTGGTTTTATATTTGATGATTTTCTATGCACTGGATTTCACGGCAATTTCACTTGTGGATTTGGCGACGGTTTACTGCATCATCACAACCGTTGAAACCGTCACGGCAGGTGTCCCGGTTGGAGCTGTAGAAGTCACTATGGTTAACATGTTCTCGATTTACGGTGTACCAATCGCTACTGCAGCGGCTGCAACAACGATCACGCGGCTGTTGACGTACTGGTGCCAAATAATCGTCGGCTATCCGATTGTGCAGTGGATCGGAGCAAAATCGCTTACTGGTTTAAGCCTCAAGAGCATGTTAACGCTTAAGCCTAAAGAAGTTGTCCCAAACTTGAATGTAACTGCAACAGCAAAAAGCAACTAAGATCTACGCCGCAACCCTTCAGTTATTAGCTGTCCGAGGCTTCTGTTGCTCTCAAGCGACCGTCCTCCCCCTTATAAAAAGCAGTGAACGGCAGGTTCAACTGGCTGTTCAGTGGAAAGAAATGAATAGCGCAATGAATCAAATTTTACTAAGGGTTTGCTGGGGCTTCTGGCAATATTCCTTAGAAAGAAAAGATGCAAACGCAGTGACTGCAATCACCGTAATTGCGATCCAGAAGCCCACTCAGCCCCTGATTTGAAACCAGATTTAAACTAAAAAAGGGAGGGAAGAAAGAGATCATCTGTCTTCGCCTTTTATGGTTTTTTAGATACGAGCAGTGCAAGTACTGCGCCGACGACGATTACGGCGATTACTACGCCGATGGTTGCCGGGATAAAGTACATGTCAGCTGCTGATGGTGCTGCGGTTTCTTGCGGTGCTTGGGTTGCTTCTGCTTCGTCAACTGCGAATGCTGCGGTAGCCTGTGAGCCATAGTATGAGTTGGTGCCGCCGAATACTGCATAGACTTTGTATTGGCCTGTGATGTCTGGTGTCCATGTGTAGCTGTAGAAGCCGTTGGTGTCTGATGTGGCTGTGCCGATCATGCGGTAGTTTCCGTTAGCATCCAGTACGTATAGTTCTACGTCGACTCCTGTGGCGGTGGTTGGGCGTTCCTGCTGCATGTAGACGTATTCCATCCATGCGCTTTGGCTTGCGTCTGAGACACATGCTACACCTGTTGGGAAGCGTGCGCTTCTGTCGCTGTCAGTTGTTCCTGATGCAATGTCTAGTACTGTTCCGGTGATTGTGACGCTTTGGCCTGGCTGTAATCCTGCGGTTGGTGCGCTGACTGTTGTCTGTGATGGACCTCTGCCGAAGGTATAGATTTGGGCGTCATAGCTGTTGTAGCCTACCATATAGCCGTCTGCGATTGCTGATGGCTCACGTGCGTAGGTTCCGAGTATGCTCCAAACGATTGAGCCGTCTGTGCAGTTGATTGCCAGTTTCTTTGCTCCTGAGAAAAGCGGTGGGTCATACATGCGTCCTTCTGAGAGGAAGAGTTTGCCGTCTGCAATGCTGTGTGTACCGAAGTGCCAGAGCGGGTAAATACCGTAAGGTGTGTCATAGCCTGCGCTGGTAGGTGTGATGGTCCATACCTTTGTGCCCGTTGCTAAGTCAATTGCGTAGACGTATCCGCCGTAGTCCCAAATGTAGCATTTACCGTATGCGATCGCTGCACCTCTTGATAGAGTGCTAAGGCCGCTGCCGCCGAGACTGATTGCGCTGCCAACTTGTGCACCTGTGTTAAGGTTGTATATGTATGCGGTGTTTGTGTCCTTGTCGTGCTCAACGTAGTATCCATCGCCGACTGCAACGACGCCGATTTCGTGGAATTCAGGTATTGTTCTGTTAACTGGACCCCATTTCAAGGCGCCTGTTTTTGCGTCCATTCCGCATTCGACTTCGTAGGCTTTTCCATACTGCGCTGAGAATGTAGCGATTGTTTCAGGGTACGATCTTAGTAGGATAGTTTCTTCTGTTCTGCCAGCGATGCTCATTGCCGGGCTGATTGCGCCTGCACTTGTTGAATCTGGGATTTTAACTGTCCACTGTATGCCTCTTGTGTAGTTTATGTTGCCGGAAGGTCGAATCGTCATGCCACCCATGCCGTCAGCGGGTCCTTGTAAGCATAGAGTTGAATTCCACATGGAAAGGTACCCATTGTCCACTGAGTACATGTAGACTGCACCCTGCGTGTTGTCATCGTTGGATTCAACTATGCCTGCGGCTGTAGTTGAAGGTACGTCAGTGATGTTTGCGAGGAAATATCCTGTTACTGGGTCGAATAGTTGCCAGATGAATTTCTGACCTGGTGCTCCGAAGAACATGCTGCCGCTGCTGAGACTGCCGACTAGGAAGCCTTGTGTACCGAATTCTTGTGCAGTGTGGAATTCCATTACAAACGCGAAGTCTAGAGTGTCCTTTGTGTCTTTGTGCCAGAGGAGTTCGCCTGTGCGCAGGTCAACTGCGTTCCATCCAGGAGTTTCAGTGCTTGTTTCTGTTGTTGGCGTGTTCGAGTACACTTTATAGTAGATTACTCCGTTTAAGATGACGGGTTCGAATTGCCTGTAAAGAATCGATGTGGAAGTGTACTGGCTTTCTGAATCGCCACTGATTGGTCCACCGACTTGTCCGCCTAGCGCAACGGGTTTAACCCACATGATGTGACCGGAGTTCGGTGCTGCACTGTATGGGTTGAAGTTGTTTCCTGTTGCGTCATATCCGCCGGTGTCAGTGAATGATGGCTTTCCTAGGCCCCACCAGTTACCGCCGATAGTTGACCATACATAGTTTGTGGAGTAAATCGGACGTGACCAGTACTCGGTTGGCAGAGGCGTGAACCCTGAACCAGTGATTGGTTCGCTTTGCACGGTAAAGTAGCTTGGTGGACTTATTGCCGGTAAAATGTTGTAGTCAGCTCCGTGTGCTTGTCCCGGATAGAGTGCTTGGATAGTGTAGTTTCCGACTTCGTCTGGTATGAATTCTATGCCGCCGACGCCGCCAGTTGTGTCGCAGGTGTATGGTCCAAGTGTGGTGTTACGGCCGCTTGGGCTGACGACGTTGACTGTTAAGCCAGTGAAGTATCCTCCGCCCCAAGCTGAACCGACTGGGGGGATTGGTTTAGTGAAGAATAAGCTAATGTAGACTGTTTGGCCTACGCCGACTGGGCTTGGTTCACCCATGACGTAGAGGTATTCAGGTATGTTTGTGACTGCAGCTGTTGTCGAAATCAATGATCCGCCTAACGATACTAATAGACTTAGAGTTACCACTAAGGCAACAAATTTGCTTCTGTTCAAAGTTTGTCTCTTATCTCCTTAAATTGGTAACCAAGCCTTTGTCTGTTGTATGTATATAACACTTACGGTAATCAAAACATTTCAGCTGAAAAAACGACATTTATTTTCTTAAATAACCATTCTCAGTTAATTTTATTACAAAATATTGGCGTGATACGGGAAATATTAAACAAGCAAGATAGGCAGTTACAATCCACCCATTCTTTCCAGAAATTAACGGAATTTGGCAAACATGCACATAGAACACAATTCATTTACAAAATTAATCTATAATAATGAAAAAAATGAAAGCTGCATACAAAAGATCCGCCCACCGCAAAAACAAGCAAATCACTAAATCACCGCCAGATCACTATACAGCTATGGCGCAGGTACACAAAATAGACAACGTCTTCGATGACATGGATAATTTGTGGGCAGAAATTGCTCAAAGGCACCAGACACAACAACAAACCCGATTCTTAAAGACCCAACTGAAACCCAACGAGCGCGTGCTTGATGCTGCATGCGGCACTGGACGACATACAATAGCCCTATACAAAGAGGGTTTTAATGTCGTCGGTTTAGATATTTCGCATAAACTGCTTAAAATCGCAAAAAGCCAAGGTGCACTTCTGCTGGTCAGAGGTGACTTGCGCGCTTTGCCCTTCAAATCAGAGATATTCAGCGCCATAATTAGTGTGGACAATAGTTTTGGCTACTTAGCTTCGAAAGATGAAGATCAAAAGAGCGTATTTGAAACAAGAAGGGTACTACAGAAGGGAGGCAGATTTCTGCTGGATGTCTTCAACCGCGAAAGGCTGGTTTACAAATATGCCGGCAAACAAGCTTCGGCAAGGCTGTTTGAGTACCCGAGTTTTCAGCTGGAGCAGGTACGCGCGGTAAGCGATAACGGCGAATGGCTTTGCGACCACTGGGCAATTACAGAATATAGCGGGAAAAAACGCGTTTTCAGCCACAAGGCACACCTCTACACTTTTAAGGAGCTTGAGGAAATGCTGAGCAAAGCCGAGTTTGTTGTTGACTCAGTTTACGGAGATTACGAAAAGCAACCCTTCAAACAAGACAGTAAAAGGTTGATTGTTGTATCAATAGCTAAGTAACTTTATATTTCCACTCTGTTTAGGGTTAGATGAGACACTTGATCGCATAAGAGTTATAAGCGTCTCCGAAAGGTCAAATTTAGAAGGGAAAAGCATGAACACTTGGAAACTAAACTTTTCCATGGCTGCAACATTAGCAGCAATTTTTGGATTAACAACGCTTGGCTTTACAGTTGTCTTAACACTTTTCGGCTACGGCATAAGCATTTGGGCAATCGGAGTAATGGTTGTCATCTTAAACGCTGTACAATGGCTAATTTCGCCCTACCTTGTTGGCGCGATATACCGTGTTAAAGCGGTTTCTGAAAGCGAAAACCCCAGGCTGCACCGAATGGTCACTGAGTTGAGCCATAAAAGCGGGATCAAAAAACCCCAAGTGATGCTATCACAGATGCCCTTCCCAAACGCATTCGCTTACGGTTCACCCTTAACCGGCAGCCGAGTAGCAGTAACACAGGGCCTACTAAGCAGCTTAAACGACGGCGAAGTTGAAGCAGTCGTTGGACACGAGTTAGGCCACCTTAAGCATCGCGACGTCCAAGTAATGATGGTCGTTTCTTTCCTGCCGGCGCTATTCTACTACATCGGCTACAGTCTTATGTGGTCAGGAATGCTGGGAGGAGGCCGGGATCGCAACAGCGACAACGGGGGAGCCGCAATAGTCGGCATTGCATTCATGGTGTTCTCGTGGGTGCTAACGCTCTTCACGCTCTACCTCAGCCGTTTACGCGAATACTATGCAGATCGCCACAGTGCAGCAGTAGTGGAAAACGGTGCAGAGAAACTCTCAACGGGTCTGCTAACCATTGTTGAAGAAAGCAAACGCAGCCATAAACCAAAACAGGGAGAATCAAAAACCAACAGCTCCTACAAGGCGCTCTTCATCGCGGACCCAGATACCGCCGAGTCGGATGCGGAACAATTCCGCAGCGCAAGCAACCGCTATGCAGACAAGAAGCAGCTGCTAAGAGAAACACTGTCAAAACAGCCAACAAAGGGGGAGTCACTCTTAGAGATCTTCTCAACCCACCCCAACCTGATTAAGCGTCTACGTGCCCTGCAAGAGCTTCAAGAGAAAAGCGGATACGCCTAGAACATTAAATCGGGACTTCTGTCACTTAGGAAGGGGTTAACTCTTTTTTCTTCCCCAATCATCGAGGACTCGCCGTGTCCCGGATAAATCAACGTTGAATCAGGCAATCGCTCGAGCTTCTGCAGCGACCTGTTCATGTCACTCATGGAGCCCTCAGGGAAGTCTGTTCTGCCGATGCCTCCTGCGAAAAGCGTGTCGCCAGTGAAAGCGATGTGGTCGCCGACTAGGCATATGCAGCCGTGTGTGTGACCGGGCGTATGTAGAACCGTCAAGATTTCCTTGCCGAATTTTACAAGGTTACCCTCTTCTAATAGGATATTTTCTGCTTTTGTTTTAGGTAAACTTTCGATGAAGTATGCGTCGAGTTTATGGATGCATATGGGTACATCATATTTTTCCTGAAAAATCGCGTCACCTTTAACGTGGTCGTTGTGTCCGTGGGTGTTTATAATGTATTTGACTTTTAGCTGTGCTTGCTCGATGAACTCCATTATGGGGTACGCTTCGGAAGTGTAATCGAGTCCTGGGTCGATGATTATTGTCTCTTTAGAGTCGTGGTCGCTGGCTACATAGCAGTTGGTTGATAACATGCCAACTGTGAAAGTTTCAATGAGCATACAAATCAACCCTTACATAAAGTATGTTCTAAGTATAATAAAGAATTTTGCTTTTTGAGCAGCAAAGCATCACAAATTTCCGTTTCGTCTAGTTGCTGGTTGACACCGGGATAGTTATTTCGAACCTTACTCCTTGGTTGGGTACGCCTATCTCTTCTATGCTCCAGTTATAAACTTCCATTATTTTCCTGATAGTTGATAGCCCCAAACCTGTGCCGCCGTTAGTAGTGAAGTGCTCAGCAAAGATTCTCTGCTTATCATCAACTGGTACACCGCCTCCGTTGTCTTCATAGTACAATTTAACAAGGTTTTGGTGTTTAGCATAGTGCACGCGAATCTGCGTTACCCCTTTGCCATGTTTCAACGTGTTATCCACAAGATTATAAAATATCTGGCGAAGCAACGAGTCAGCAACAACTACCAAATCCTGTGCCTCGTTTATCACCTGCACAGCACCCATATTTGCGAATAATGCAACGGCCTCGTCGAAGCAGCGTTTTACGTCGATTTCCGTTTGCTCCTGAACACCGATTTTCTCGTAAACCGCAGTTAAGTCAAATAAACGGTTAGACATAGCCACCGCCGAATCGATGTTGTTAAGGTACTTCAAAATTTCTGGGTTACTGCCAAAGCGCTTTCTTAACAGGTAGGTGTTAGAACATATTGTGGTCAGTTTATTACGAACATCATGACGTGTTAATTTGCCCACAACCCGTAGCTTTTCATTAATCGAAGTAAACACAGCTTCTGCCTTTTTACGTTCAGTAATGTCAAGTACAGCGCTGACTCTATCGGAATTACCTTTATAATTCATAGAATTGGCTCGCACTTTAACCGGAAAAGTTGAGCCGTCTTTTCGTAGAGCTAAAAACTCGTAGGGGCCTTCAAAGCCATTTAACATATTCATTTTTACTGTGTCTCTATCTTTGGGATCTACAAGCATCAACGCCGGTTTTCCAATTAGCTCTCTTACGTCATATTGATGGAATTTAGCAAATTGATTGTTAGCATCTAGAATAATCCCGTTTCGACTGATTAGGATGCCCTCGTAGGCTGCGGCAGACAACTTGGCGAAGCGTTCCTCGCTATCTCGGAGTTCCTGCTCAGCTTTTTTGCGTTCAGTTATTGGCACTGCAAGCTCTATTGCGCCGACTACCTCGCCGTTCTTTCCTTTAAGAGGCGTTACGCGGAGCTCAACCCACATCGGTTGTCCATTGCTATCTATGAATTGGTATTCATGTACGTCGATGCTGGCGTTTTGTTCAAAAACCTTCCTTACACCACAGTGGGGACAGATGTGTTTCTAGGTTATTGAATAGCTGGTAGCAATGTTTGTTGCGGTCATCTATTCTGGTTTGAAGAATAGAATTCGCCCAGACAACACGGTAATCCTTACCTATTATGGCTAAGCCAGAGTCGATGCTTTTTGCAACTCGCTCGAGCGTCTCGAACTTTTGCTCTAATTCGGCCTCAGCGTTTTTCTGGTGTGTAATATCTCGGGCAATGCTTAAAATTTCTATTTTACCCCATCGTTTTATAGGAAACGCCGAGATCTCTACGATAGCGACTGTGCCGTCCTTTCGTTTCAATTCATATTCAATTGAGTTTACTGTTTGTCCAGCAACTGTTCCATAGAAATCTCTAGACATATTCTGCATTGTTTCTGCAGGTACAATGCCTGTTGTAACCATCGTTTTGCCTTTTAATTCACTTTTTGTAAAACCCAGCATTACTTCGGTTTGTTTGTTTATGTCTAAGACGACGCCTTCGACATCAAGTATAACCACCGGATCTGGGGAGAAGTCTATTAGTAGGCGCAGTCTTTCCTCGTTTTCCTGAAGCATATTCTGTGCTTTTGCTTGTCTATTTAGTTGATGGATGCTTATGGTTAATTCTTTGTATACCGCTTCGGGGTCGCCGATCTTGTTGAGGTAGCGGTCTACGCCAAGGTTTAGGGCTTTTATCGCTATTTCCTCTCGGCCTTTTCCGGTGAATAGAATGAATGGGATCTTGTTGTTTTTCTCTCTGAGTTCTTTTATGAAGTCTAAGCCGTTGCTGTTGGGCATTTCGTAATCTGAAACTATTATGTCGATGTTTTTTTCAGCAAGCCGCTTATGTGCCGTCTCAACGTTTGTTGCGGTTTCGATAACGAGGGTTTTGTCCATGTCTTTTAGAATAAGCTCGGCGACTTGTAGCAGTGAGGTATCGTCGTCAACGAGTAGCACGTTAACTGTACTTTCCTTTTGCTGCTCAGCCAAACCCTATATCAACACCCGCAGTGCCCCAAATATAGTACACTGACAATATGTATATCACTTGTCTGCGCTAATTAATTTTAAGATTTGTATGTCTCCACGTAAACAAACCATAGAAGTGTATTCGACAGTGTGTTCGGGCGTTATTGCCGGCTGATTGGGGCGCTTAAGTAACAGTAGATCAAAAAATTATTTTCAAATTAGTTGAAGAAGAGAAGTCCGCCTACTACTTCATCAATGAAAACTTTTTGCTGAAGCAACAGTTTCTGTTTCAGCAGTTGGTTTGGGTTGCAGGTTGGTTGAGGCGACTCCACAATGCTTATTTTATGTAACAGACGAATTTTGATTTACTGGTAAAGAAAAAGTTAACAGTTTTGGATTTGCAGATGAGAGGAGAAAAATGTAGGCGGTTACTCGTTTGGCTTTTTGCTCCACTTCTTGCCAACGGCCAGTTTCGCAGTGAGTATCTTTTCTGTAGCGAACAATCTGGATGCAACGTACATTATCACGATTGTGAAGACGGCAACGTAGATTATGCCTAAGATGACGGTGAGGTAATCGCCTGTGACGACGGCGCGTGAAGCGATGATGGGGTGACTGTATGGGATTGCATAGAAGATGCCTTGCACAGCTAGCGGCAGCGAATTGAAGTCAAGATACATCAGCGCCATCGAGGGGATGAAGATCAGCGGGTAGATGTAACCGACGAGCGCCTGTGCACCGCGAACGTTTTCGCTGAACGCCGACATAACAACTGCTAGCGCCAGCGCCGAGAGCAGCGTAAAGAAAAGACTAACGCCTAATAGGGCATAGCCGCCTACAGAGGGAACCAAACCCAACGCCACCAAATCCACGTTCACACCGACTGCGCCGCTTATGTTGGAGGTGATCGAGCCAAGCATATAGTTGTAGCCAATCAAGACCGTGACTGCAGCGACGCCTGCAACGATTATGGTACTGGCGACTTTACCCATCAAAATCGCAAACCTATCCACAGGAGTAGTGAGCAGCGTTTCCAAGGTTTTTTCTTCCTTTTCCATGGCGACGCTTGTTGCGGCAATCTGCATAGCGTAGGTAAGCATAATCATGATGGTAAGTGGTAGCGCAATCGCCTGCGTCATCATTAAGCTGCCAAGTGTGCTGGAGTCGACGCCTTCCTGTATTTGTCCTTTCACGATGCTGGACTGCGCCGCATTAACCATGTCGGGTGCGACTGCGCGGTTAAAGGTTTCAACGAGGTAGGTTACGCTTGAGCCGCCTGCGCCGCTGAATATGCCTCCGCCAGCGTTGAAGACGCCGTACATGGTGACGGAGCCGGTGACGTTGAAGTCTCCCTCGGCATGCCGCGTGAGGTTTGCGCCGAAGCCTTCAGGTACCAGCAGAAACATCGTGGCGTTATTCTGCGTCAGCAGGCCCTGTTCGATTACCTGTTGAGGAGTAAGGCCGCTTACGACCACCGTGTTCATACTGTAATTCATGTAAGTCAAGAAATTATTAGTCCACACACTGTTCTCTGTATCGTTGTTAACGATTAGCAGGTTAGCTTTCAGCGCTTCAGACTGCGCCGTCTCCACCGCGTAACCCATAACTAAACCCAACACGGGGAACATGATGAGCGGCAGCACAATCATGCCGATGAGGATTTTTGGGTCACGCATCAGCTCCTTGAGCTCTTTTAGCAGAATAGTTGAAAAGCCCTTAAGCATAGCCGACCACCTTGGCAAAGACCTCTTCAAGGTTTTCGCTACTGTATTTCGCTTTAAGTTCTCTAGGTTCGCCTTCCATGACTACTTGGCCTTTGTTGATGAAGGCGACGCGGTTGCAGAGGAACTCTACTTCGAGCATGTTGTGGCTGCTTAGCATCACGGTTACGCCGTGCTCCTTGACGTAGCGTTTTACGATTTCGCGGATGTGATAGGCTTGCATTACGTCTAGGCCGGATGCAGGTTCGTCTAGAACGGCCAGTTTCGGTTTAGTCATCAGTGAACGTGCAACCAGCAGTCGGCGTTTCATGCCTTTGCTGTAGGTTTTTGCTTTGTCTTTGAGCCTGTCGCCTAAGCCGCAGATTTCTGCTGCCTCAGCTACTGTTTGCTGTATGTTTGTGCCGGGTGCTGATTGGAGTTTAGCCATAAAATTGAGGTATTCCCAGCCGGTGAGGTTCGGGTACGCGCCTGACTCTTCAGGTAGATACGAGAGGATTTCGCGTGTTTTTTCAGGCTGCTTAACGGCGTCTAATCCGAAGATGCTGATTGAGCCGGACGTTGGCTTGATTAAGGTGCAGACTGTTCGGATGGTTGTGGTTTTGCCTGCGCCGTTGGGGCCTATTAATCCGAATATTTCGCCTCGCTGAATTTTGAAGCTGACGCCGTTTAGGGCGGTTATTTGCCCGAACTGCTTGGTAAGTGAAGTTACCTCTACTGCGAAACCCATTTTTTGCTCTCTCTTGCATGATTGAGGGGGATACTGTTTTTGTATTTTTTGGTACACTTCTAGAAGCGAGGGAATTGCCGAATTATTTTTTTTAAATTAGAAGAAGAAGAGAATCCCGCCCCTGCTACTTCATCTTCCATAACTTTTTGCAGAAAACTGCTTTTTTGGTTCAGCGTCTGCTTTGGGTTGCTGGTTGGTTGTGGCGACACCACAAGGTTTAGTTTATTTAGCAAACGATTTTTTGGTTTAATTTCCATTTCAGACATAAAGACATCTTCCTAGGCTTTTTCCAATTATAGACAGGCAAGTTCTGCTTTAGTCAAGAGTTCTTTACGAAAAAGCTTTTAACCCAAACAAGTCTCAACCCAAAATGAGAAGACGGTGAATAAATGCACCCTAAACCCGTAGGCCTCATAGTACTTTTAGTAATGCTTTGCTCCTGCATAGTAACTACAGTCCAGATTAACTCAGCCAGCACCCAAACGGTAGACGCATCGGCCTCGGATTCCAGCGACGACTGGCCAATGTACCTCCATGACGCCGCCCACACAGGCACCTCCGACAACGTCGCCCCAATTGCCCATGACTTGCTCTGGACGTTTGACACCCACAAAGAACCCAATTCCCAATCGCTTGTCGGGTCCTCGCCCGCCATCGTAAACGGCGTAGTCTACATCGGGTCTGACGACGGCGAACTCTTCGCATTAAACGCCTACACGGGCGATCTCATCTGGAACAGAACGTTAGGTTACCTATCAACTAGTTCTCCGGCGGTGGTTGATGGAGTTGTTTATGTTTCTGTCTGGGAAGGCACAAATTATGCGCTTAACGCCTCAAACGGCGAAGTCATTTGGAGCAATAATCGACGCTATAGCGGTTCCTCTCCTGCAGTTGTAGACAACGTATTCTACATTAGCGAAAGCGGCAACGTAACCGCCATGAACGCAACCAATGGCGAATACATCTGGCGCTACTACATCGGAACAAACGGAGGCAATACACCCATCGTAGCAGACGGATCAGTTTTCATCAGCGACAGCGGATACGTCTTTGCCATAAACGCTTCAACGGGTGAACTGCGCTGGAGCAGAACCTTCCGAATAAGCAACACCTATAATTCCCCAGCGTACGCAAACGGCGTACTATATTTTGTATGCTCCGACGAATTAAGCTATGCATTAAATGCTACAGACGGCTCAACAATATGGAGCACTGGGACAGGGTATAGCGCTGACCATTCGCCAACAGTAGCCGACGACAAAGTTATTGTGCCAACAAGCGGAAGCGGCGTCAGCGTACTGGAGA
This sequence comes from Candidatus Bathyarchaeota archaeon, assembly GCA_012515445.1. Classification (GTDB taxonomy): domain Archaea; phylum Thermoproteota; class Bathyarchaeia; order Bathyarchaeales; family Bathycorpusculaceae; genus Bathycorpusculum. The sequence continues at coordinate 15,152 of JAAYYI010000015.1, forward strand.
CAACTACGGGCGAGAGGCTCTGGAAGTACCCCGTTTCGCCGGGTATGGGTTCCTCGTGTGCGGTAGCAGGAGGCAGAGTATACGTTGCGGGAAACGACGGTAGTATCGCTGCTCTTGACATCAACAGTGGTGCGAAGTTGTGGAGTTACGCGCTTAGCAATACTGGGACTTCGTCTTCGCCTGCAGTAGCCAACGGAATCCTCTACATCCGAGGCGTCAACGGCGTCGTCTATGCCTTCGGTAAATCCAATCAGGCGTCTGTGTCTGTTTCACCTGTTGTCGGCTTAGTGGGTACAAATCACATAATCTCTGTTTCAGGTTCAGGTTTCAGTTCAGGCGCGTCAGTAACCGCTACAGCAAACGATTCAGCTATCACAGTGAACAATGCAGTAGCGGATTTGGTGGGTCACTTCTCGGGCACAATTACCTTTAACCCACAGACCCCGTGTGGCTTATACAATATTGCTTTCAGTGACGGACAGGGGAATGTGGCGTCAACCAGCTATGTAATTGCACCGTACCCATCGCATTCTTGGCCCATGTTCATGCAGAACCCGCAACGTACAGGCACCGCCGACAACAACACACTAATCGAAAACAAGCTGCTGTGGAAATTCGACGTAGACAATACGGGTTCACTGAATTCCGTCACTTCTAGCGCTGCAATCGCAGGCGGCATAGTTTACGATGCATCTAAGAACGGCTACCTTTATGCTTTAGATGCCTCAACTGGTAGATGTTTTTGGCGTTATAACTGCGGCGACGGTTTGCTAGCATCCCCAGTGGTACTCGACGGCGTCGTCTATATCGGTAACATAAACGGCGTTAACGCCATAGACGCCTACAAGGGAACACTTAAATGGAAAACGTCAGAAGTTGACGCCTTCATTTCTACACCAGCAGTTTCAGATGGAATGCTATATGTTGGCTCCTTTGCGGACGATTCCCTATGTGCCTTCCGCGTCTCCGATGGAGGGCTGGTATGGCGGTTTGTAGCTGGCGACTACGTTAATTCTTCCCCCGTAGTTGCAGGCGACACCGTCTATGTAGGTTCAGACGATCACTACCTTTACGCGCTTAACGCAGCAACAGGCACTTTGAAGTGGAAATTCCTCTGTAGTGGAAGTGAATCATATGATGGCTTATCCGCGTCTCCGGTCGTCGTCAACGGCACCGTCTATGTCACGTCATACGACGGCAACGTGTACGCGCTGAATGCCCAGACCGGAGAGCGAATCTGGAACCACACAACCGCCCATCTATCCTCAACAATTGCTTCTCCATCATACTCAAACGGCGTAATCTATCAATCAGCAGACAAGAAACTCTTTGCCCTAAACGCCAGTACAGGCGATGAATTATGGCAGTTTATGTCCACACTGCATATTCAATCAAGCCCAGCCGTTGCTGCCGGAGTAGTTTACATAGGAGGCAACGATGGCATCCTTTCTGCACTCAACGCGTCGTCTGGCGTGCAGATTTGGCAGTACAACCTCGGGTCCTCTATTATCGCTTCGGCGTCTATTGCTGATTGCGTAATCTATGTTGGCGCAAGAAACGGCTCACTATACGCCATAGGCGCCTACCAGTCAACGGATTCCCCAGTGCCGCCAGCAATAATCACGCCCACACTTTCACCTTCACCAAGCCCCAGCCCCGCCCCTACACAATCCAGCAACGACAACCAGCCTACAGAAGCACCAACCGATACCCCAACAGCAACGCCTGAACCCACAGAGCCATATGAAGAACCCGCAACATCGGCTCACCCAACAAGAAACACTAAGCCCCACTCTCAACAGCAGGACTTAACACCGCTTTGGGTAGGAGGCGGCATAGCTGGCTTCGTAGCAGTCCTCGGCGGCTTAGGATTGATACGTTATAACCGGAGAAGAGCATACAAGCTTGAATTACAAAAAGAAGGTTAAAGCCCAAAAAGGGCAATAGGGTTTTTTATTCGAGGATGATTCTTGCGTCGACGCATTTTGAGCCGACTGGATAAGCCATAACTGGATTAAGGTCCAGCTCTTTGATTTCTGGGTTGTCCAGAATCATCTTTGAAACGTTGCAGAGGACATCTGCGAGTGCATTGAGGTCTGCTGGTTTAGAGCCTCGGTAGCCGTTTAGCAGAGGAAACGCCTTAAGGTTTATGATCATTTCTTTTGCGTCTTCTTTTGTGAGTGGCGCTACGCGGAAGCTTACGTCTTTTAGCAGTTCAACGAAAATGCCGCCTAAGCCGAACATTACTGTCTGTCCAAATTGCGGATCTTTTACTGCACCAACGATGACTTCTGTGCCTTGTGGGGCCATTTCCTGAACGATTTCGCCGACTATCTGTGCGTCAGCCTTGTACTTTTTGGCGTTGTCCATGATTGTTTTGAACGCTGCTTCCACTTCTGCGGCGGTTTTTAGGTTAACTTTTACTCCACCTGCATCTGATTTGTGGATAATGTCTGGTGAAACGATTTTTAGGACTATTGGATAACCGATTTTTTCGGCTTGTGCAACGGCTTCCTTCGCGTTTGTTGCTACGTCGAATTTGTTTACTGTGATGCCGTATTCTGCGCAGATAGCTTTTGCTTCTGGTTCAAGGAGTGCTTTTCTGCCTTCTTTTTTGGCTTGGTTAATGATTTTTGTTGTTTGCTTCATGCTGGTTCCTTCGTTAGCACATGTTGTTGGTAGTGGATGCGGGAGTGTTTTAAAAATCGTTTGGTTGCTGTTCTGGGTTTCTGCTCGTTGTAGGGGTGTTGTGTTGTTTTGTCGAACAGGTAATCAAACCTGCCTTTCATTGCCGTAACGATAACATCTTAGAGCAATTGGAGGTGACTAAGTAATCGCTTTAAAGTAAGCCATCCTTTCTTTTTTATATTTTATAGCTCTTGTCTTTTTGCCCAGAGACACACAACCAAACATATCTTCATAAGCGCGATAACACATAGAAACACATCTTCCTGAGGCGTATCGGTGCTAAGTCTACAAGTTATCTTGATGGCGGCAAGCGTAGCGGTATCTTTAGCTATTCTAATTTATGCATCCTGGCGGGACTACGTCTGCCGAGAAGTCAGCAATAAAGTATGGGCTATCTATGCACCCATAGCGCTAGCGTTGACGCTCTCAGAGTTGATACTTTATGAGCCATTTTCGCTACAATGGTATGCGCTAAGCGTAGGCGTCACTGTGGCGATAGCGTTATTGCTATTCTATACTGGCGGTTTCGGAGGAGCAGACTCAAAAGCGCTCATGTGCATAGCACTCGCGTTGCCCTTCGCCCCAGTAGTACTCTTCTCGCCGCTTATTCCATCTGCGATCTCGCCGCAGTCAAACATAATCTTTCCCATAGTCATCTTCGGAAATGCAGTGCTCTTCGCAGCCGCAAGCGGAGTCTACATGCTACTGCGCAATATAATCTGGCATAAAAGACACAAAGTACCCATGTTTACAGGTTCACTTGCCTGCGAATCAGTCGGCAAAAAAATATTGGTTCTTATCACAGGCTACAAAATGAACATATGCAAACTGAAAGAGAAGTGGCACATTTACCCCATGGAGGACGTAGATGACCGCTACGTTGAGAACCGCAAACTCGTCATCGTCCCAAAGGAGGAAGGCCGTGATAAGATTGTCCAGCGCTTATCCAATGCTATAGAAAACAAAAACATTGACTGTTATGTTTGGGCAACGCCAGGTTTGCCAATGTTGATCTTTGTCACGTTGGGCTTAATTGTCGCACTCTTTGGCGGAGATATGGTTTGGCTGCTTGTCAGAACAGTACTAGGCAGCTAATTCCGCTTTTGTCAAGCTTTTTGCTTTTCTAGAATAAGAAACCGAGGCGATCACCATTGATGCGAAGCCTACACCGACGAATGCTAGCGCAAGACTTCGGTATGGATAAACCATGCTTGCTGCTAAGCTTGCGGCTTCAGTGCTTGTTGTCTGGTAAGAGTAGATGAATGTACCAACAGCGAATAATGAAATTGCTAAGAGTAGAAGACTTACTTCTTTTTTAAATTGCAAACGCAAATCTGAGTGCTCCAATTGCAGGTTAGCTATAATCCTTCACACATCATCAAAACATTATTTTAGGCTTGTGGTAGATACTCTAAAGGAGCCTTTTCATGTCCTTAGCGAAATGCAGAAATGAACTGTTAAGCTTCCTTCAGCAGCCTCACAAAACCTGCAAAGTTGTGGTTATGCCAGACTTCTTCTTAGACCGCATAGTAAACCTGCCCTGGAATCTAAATGAATTCACTGATTCAGTTAACGCTGTGACCAAGCGTAAAGGCGGCAGCATAGACGGCATACATCAGATAGACATGAAAGGCGGAAACGCTGTAAACACCGCTTCAGCCCTGGCCAACCTGGGTGTTTCTGTGACGCCGATAATCTGTACAAGCGAATATGGGAAAGAGTTGCTAAAGTACCACTTCAAGGATTCAGCAACGGATTTATCCCACACTAAAATTTGCAGTAAAGCATCGATTACCACCGCGCTAGAGTTGCGGGGCGTTAATGAGAAAATCAATGTTATGTTAAGAGATGTGGGTTCACTAGCTGATTTTGGCCCCTTGGACCTCGATGAGAGCGACTATGAATTAATCGATAATGCTGATTATACTTGCCTGTTCAACTGGGCAGGGACACTTAAGCATGGAACGGTTTTGGCGGAGAAGGTTTTTGGGCATGCAAAGCTCAAAGGCGGCAGCAAAACCTATTTTGACACGGCCGACCCTAACCCAAACGCGCAAGGCATACCCCAATTCATAGAAAAAGTGCTCAGAACCAATAAAATAGACATTATTAGCCTAAACGAAAACGAAGCCATAACCTACGCTGGCTTGCTAGATGAGAGCCTGAAAGAGAAGATGGCACAGTTGAGTTTTGCTGATTTGGCGATGGAAGCAGCGAGAATAATAGCGAGACGGTTTTCGGCAAGGATTGATCTCCACACTACGCTTTTCTCAGCTAGCCTTCGAGGCGACAGCGAGATCGTGGTGCCAACCTTCAAGATTGAAGTATACCGCGCGACAGGTGCTGGTGACGCTTGGAACGCTGGCAACATCTTTGGCGACTTTAATGGCCTCTCTGACGAGTGTCGCCTTATGCTTGCAAACGCTGTCTCTGCCTGTTACCTTTCTGGCGCCGAGGGTACGCATCCGACTAAAGATAAAGTTGCAGCGTTCATAAGCGCTACCCAATAATAAAGTGGTTAAATCATCGTTCAAGATGATTACCTACGAATTGATGTATAATCGGCACCCCCACCATAAAAAAAGTTCGAGAAAACCCTAACGCGTAAGTCTGCTATCCAGCCCAAATTGTTTTAAAGCCATCAACCCTTATCCATGCAGTAACAGGCGGCGTATAAATGGCTAAATTGTTCGGAAGCTCAGGCGTAAGAGGACTAGCAAACATTGAGGTAACACCGGTTTTGGCATGCAAAGTTGCATGTGCAGTTGCTACTCATGAGAAAGCCAAGTTGGCAATCGTTGCACGGGACACCCGAGTTTCCGGCTCTATGCTTGAAGACGCCGTGGTCTCAGCGTTACTCTCCTGCGGCGTTGATGTACTGCTAGCTGATATGGTGCCGACTCCTGTCTTGGCTTACACAGCGAAAGCGTACGGTGCAGACGTGGGCTTCATGCAGACGGCATCTCATAATCCGCCGCAGTACAACGGAATCAAAGTTTTCAAATCCGACTTATCCTACACCGAAGCAGACGCTGAAGCAGTAGAGAAGATCATTGCTGAAGGCGCGTATCAGCTTGCAGATTGGCGCAAACTCGGCAGCGTAACTCGAATTGACGCTCAACGAGTCTACATGGATATGGCGATCAAGTATGTCAAATTAAAGAAGCCTTGGAAGGTGGTTGTTGACGCCGGATGCGGCGCCGCCTACAAAGTTGGGCCGGAACTGCTAAGGGCGCTGGGCTGCGAAGTCACCGCCCTGAATAGCCAACCCGATGGTTTCTTCCCTGCCCGTAAATCTGAACCCAACGCTGAATCACTAAAAGACCTTGCAGCAGCTGTAAAGGCTCTCGATGCAGACATTGGAATAGCCTTTGACGGCGACGCGGACCGGGTTGCCTTCGTGGATAAGCGAGGAGTTTTCGTTAATTTCGATCGCAGCTTAGCAGCCTACGGTGCCTACGCTCTGAAGCAGAGTGGCGGCGGAACTATCATTACTACTATCGAGGCTTCCATGGCTGTGGAGACTATGGCTCAGCGATACGGCGGCAGTGTTACGCGGACGCCCGTCGGCGATATCTACGTTTCTGAAGCCATCAAACGCGACGGCGCAGTCTTCGGCGGCGAACCCTGCGGCGCCTGGATTCAGCCCACGCGGCATCTCTGCCCCGATGGTCCTCTTTCAGCCGCGATGTTTCTAATGGCTCTCGAGACAGAGGGTAAATCGGTGTCTGAATTCGTCGGCGAAGTACCGGAGTACATTACTAAGCGGGTTAACTTTGCATGCAAAAACGAGTTCAAGTACAAGCTGGTTGAGCGGCTTGGAGCTGCACTGAAAAATGAGTTCCCGGATTACACTGACTACTCCACTGTTGACGGCGCAAGGTTGGCGCTTAAGAGGGGCTGGCTATTGGTCCGCGCGTCCGGAACTGAACCGCTTATCCGCTTAACGGTCGAGGGCGAATCTGAAGAGGCGGCGAAAGATTTAACCCAAAAAGCCACAGCACTAATACAGAAACAAATTGAGGCTAACCAGTAATGAAAGCAGTTCTCTTAGCCGCAGGCGCAGGCGAACGCCTACTACCCTTAACGGCGACTAGACCAAAGCACCTGATTAAAGTCGCAGGTAAGCCAATATTGCAGTATTGCCTTGAAGCAGTGAAACATGCAGGCATCAATGAAGCAGTCATAGTCACGCATTACATGGACGAATCGATCCGCAGTTATTTCGGCGATGGCTCAAAGATAGGGCTGAAAATCAGCTACGTCGAGCAGCCTAAAATCTTGGGCACTGGTAACGCTGCGGGCGTCGCTGAACCCTTCTTGGACGGCGACTTTGTACTTATCTATGGCGATTTACTGTTCGGGCGGGATGCAGTTAAGGATGTGCTCGCTGAGTTCAAGAGCGGTAAAACTGCTGCAGTTATGGGTGTTGTACCGGTTGACAGACCAGAAAATTATGGCATCATAGAGAAAACTGCAGACGGTAAAGTCAAGGGAATAATCGAGAAACCCGCACCCGGTAAGGCACCGTCTAACCTCGCAAACGCAGGCGTCTACGTATTCTCCAAGGATGTCTTCGAAAAAATTAGGCAGACAAAGGCTTCGGTGCGCGGCGAGTGGGAGCTAACAGACGCCATCACAATGCTCGCCGAAGAAGGCAAAACCGTATTAGCCGCTGAGCTGGATAAAGGCGACTGGTTTGACGTAGGCCGCCCCTGGGATCTTCTCGACGCTAACCTCTGGGCACTCAACCGCATGGAGCATAAAGTCTTGGGAACCGTAGAAGAGGGGGCACATTTGATCGGCCCAATTTTTGTAGCAGCATCAGCTCGAATCAGAAGCGGCGCCTACATCGAGGGACCGGCGTACATTGATGAGGAAGCAGACGTTGGCCCCAACTGCTACATCAGAAGCGGCAGCTATCTCGGCCGTAAAACTCGGGTTGGCAACGCTGTTGAAATCAAGAACAGCATAATCATGGATGGCACCCACGTGGGGCACCTCAGCTACGTTGGCGACAGCGTTTTCGGCGAGAGATGCAACCTCGGCGCAGGAACCATCACTGCGAACCTGCGGTTTGATGACGGAAAAATCAAGATGATGATTAAGGATAAGGTGGTTGATACTGGGCGGCGTAAGCTTGGCGCTATTCTAGGCGATGGAGTTAAGACGGGGATAAAATCGCTTTTTATGCCCGGCGTCAAGGTCGGAGCTGGCTCTTGGGTTGGGGCGAACTGTATGGTTGAGCGTGACTTGCCCACCGGAGTAGTGGTTACGTTAAAGCAGGATTGCGAGGTTAAACAGCGGGAATAATTAGTGTTTGCGTTATGGGTTTGCTGAGGCCCTGGGGGTCTTGGATTAAGGAGAAAAGAGAACACACGTAAGTTCTAGTGGATGTCCTCCTAAGGCCTATTCAGCCCCTTAACTCACACTTTTGCCCTGAAGTCCTCTGAAGGTGATTTAGTCAGTTTTTGAATATAATGGTGAGTGGAAAGAGGCCACTGCCGACAACTGATTGACCATTCCAAGCTAATACAGGTAGACAGAAAAGAAGTCTAAGCACATTTTCAGTTAGCCAAGTAAGCGGTCTTTAAATCAAGATTAAATAGTTGAAATACAATCTGATGTACCAATCAAGGAGACAATAAAAATTGTCTGTAGCGCAAAGAAAATACTTTACAGAAGTGGCAGCGTTAGCAGATAAAACTGTAGCTGTTGTCACAACCAACGGAAAAACCTTCAACGGCACACTCATCGGCATCAACCCCGACAACATGAGCCTCTGTTTAGCAGACGCAACCGAGGGAGGAAAACAACTCCACCGAATCGTACTCAACGGAGCAACCGTAGCACAGATATCCACCGCAGATAAACCATTCGACCTCAAATCACTCTCAGGACGACTCGAAAAAGTTTTCCCCACCATGGTTAAACTCTATGAAGACCAAGGCTTCATCTGGGTAATGGATAAAGTAAAATTAACTGAAAAAGGCGTTGTAGAAGGCTCAGGACCCGCCGCGGAACGCGTGCAAAAAGTCTATGAAGCCTTCATGAGTGAAGCAAAACAAGCCTAAACCAAAAAATCAAAAATTTTTGGTTTAGATAAACCAGCGTAATTGCTGCTCCTCTTTCTTCTTTTCTTCTGTAATGCTTCTGATTATGCCAAACGATTCCAGCATCTTTTTAATTTCTTCGCCGCTCTGGTCAATGCCTGAGAGATCAACGTTGAATTTAAGGTACTTCTGAAGCAGGATAATAGCATGCTCAGCTGCGTTAACGTCTGGATCCATACCAAGCGTGTCCACGAGCAGCGAGAAGCCTTTGAGGTCACGGATGCGTGCTAAACCGACTGTTAATCCCGCTATGCCGAATACGTTGCCAACCATGACTTTTGTGCCTAAGTCAAGTGCTTGCTGCATAGTTTCTGGGTCAGTGGCGGTACTATATATGGCTGGGATAGGCTGGACTTCTTCTTTTTTGAAGCCACCGATTGATATCACAAATTTACAACCCAAATCAACACATATGTCGAGCACTTTACCGACGAGTTCATACTGCCCCACTGTTGTTAGCGCCTGTGTGTTGCCATACCAGATGATAAAGTCGCGTCCGCCTTCCGGGTGTTTAGCGTAGTAGAGTTCATTTATGGGTGAACGGGCTGATCCGTCTTCTGCGGTTATGGCGAAGTCTTGGAAGCTTGAGCTGAAAATCTGGGCGAAGCGAACGGCTTTAAGTTCTTTTATGAGGTGGAGTGAGGCGATGTTGGCGACGAAGCCTATGCCGGGTAAGCCTTCTATGAGTACGGGGTCGTTTAGTTGGGGTTTCTCGGTTAGTTTGATTGAGCAGACCATTGTGTACCACTTCTAGCGAGGTATAGTGTATGTCGTTGCGATATAAGGATGACTAATCTTAGGCAACGTTTTTTGTTTGTGCTCTACCATGCGGGTCTGCGGTTTTCTCTAAGAAAACAGGCATACATTTTTTATTTAGCCATTGTGCTTGATGTGTAGGTTTCGCCCC
>JAAYYI010000105.1 GCA_012515445.1 Candidatus Bathyarchaeota archaeon
GGTGGGGTTGCTGAAGCAGTTTTTGCTCTTAGTATCTAAAAAGTAGCTGTATTGCAATTGGATGGCTGCTTGGGCTCCCCTGTTTATGGATTTGAATATTTTTGGCGGCTCCAACTTCACTGGATAAACTCAAGTTGGAAATGCGTAAATTTACTGTTAAGGGGGACGATAAGTTTCGGAAACAAGGCCAAAAACTAAGCGACAAGAAAGGGTGAATAAAGAATTATGCGGCGGCTTTTTCTGCATTAACCGGCTGATCCAGCGTCTTCAAAACCCGGAGCAGTACTTGTGTCTTGGGGTTTTCATGTTTAGCCTGATTACGCGTACTTTTCGCGCGCTCTAGAGCAGGATATTGGATTTTTATCATTTCATTATACATCATTTTTTAAGCCTCTGCTGATGAAAAGGTAATACCGATAGGCTTAATAATAATGATATATTTCTGAAATTCAAAAATCAGAGACTCGTAATTTTTATAAGATAAATATATTAAATCTATACTTTATGAATACTAATGAATTAACCATATGCATAGCGGCGATTTTTATGATCTCCTGGCCCTTGACTTTAATCACTGTAAACGCTGCCACTGAGGAATTCCTAACTGTACCGGACGATTTTTCCACCATCCAAAAAGCTATAAATAATGCTAAAAATGGCGATACTATTATAGTAAAGAAAGGGATGTATTATTGTGACAGTATAATTATTAATAAAACATTAACCTTAAAGGGCGAAGATTCTTGTACGACTGTGCTTAATGGTGAATCCGAAAAACAGTACCTTTTTCCTTCGGGTCGAAGCACAATTTCAATTCATGCACCTAATGTTGTGCTTTCTGGTTTTAACATTACAAATTGTGATGTCGCTATATATATCGGGAGTTCAGGAACTCATATTTTTGGAAATAATATAAATTATAATATGAAAGGTCTAAGTGGCGGGGGAAGTAATATAATTGTCTCTGAGAATAACTTTACTAATAACTTCCGTGGCTTTGGTCTTTCTTGTCCAGATAGCACAATTTCAAACAACATGTTTTACGACAACCTTTACGCTTTAAGTGTAAGTAGTTGTGAAAACGTAAGTCTATATTATAATACGATAATTAACAATTCTTGCGGGTTAGCTCTCGGATCGGTATCAAACACTTCGGTTTTTAATAATAACATTACAAAAAATTTTGACAGACAAAATTTTTTGGGAATGCATATTGCCTCTGATGGATGCGGTATCTACATTGACTCCAACTGTAATAACACATTAATCCATAACAATAATCTATGGGGCAACTCCCGAGGAGTTTCACTCAACGATATACATTTAATTCATGGATCTCAAGGTTCGGATAACCTAATTTTTTATAATAACTTGTTTGATAATAAACAAAATGCTAACCTTACTGACTTTGGTGGGCTCTCGCAATCTTTTTCGTGGGATAATGGAACAGTGGGCAATTACTGGGGCGATTATCGCGAAAATTATCCAAACGCCACCCAAGAAGATACTTTGGGCATTTGGAACACACCCTATACTATAAACAACAACAATACTGACCAATACCCACTAATGCAACCAGTTAACATAACAATTGAAAGCCCACCAACCATAGGCATATCCGACTCTTCCCAACTTACTCCACTAACAATCGGTATTGTAGCAATATTTGCAGTTATCCTTTCAATCGCTATTGCTTTAATTATAAGAAGAAAAAACAAGGCATAGACATGTTATGGGTCGCCATATTCTGGGTTTGGCACATTAGTGTTCTAATTTAAAATTTTAGTTGACAAGCCGTATTTCCGCCGATTTTGCCAAAATCTTCACCCAATTGAAAGGAAAAAGGAAACCAGCTTCCGCTGTAAACAAAGAAAGAGAGGTGTATTTGCTCTCTTAATATGGGTCTTTTTTACTGGTCATGTACGCCCAGGCGCTGACAAGAGCTACTGTTAGAACTGCGCCAACAACACCTGCGACCAAGTATGGAACAAATTGGCCTAAATCTGGCCAGTTGAGTTGTATCCATGGGATAACCTGTGTGGCGAAGACCTGTGCAATAATGCCTGCGACGAAGCCTAATATGGCGATTAATCCGAATATCTTCAATCTGCTGGTCATGTATAGTTCACCTTTTTATTATCCACTCACCCAGCGCTTCTTAATAGTGTAACTTACATAAACCTGTAAAAAACCGCCAACCACACAGACGCCTTTAACATGTCCAGTTATTACATAAAGCGCAAAAACCCTCAACGTATAGCCCTACATATATACGTGCATATTCACGTCATATTAACAATGTATAACTCGTTTGCAGACACTCTACCCATCAACAGAGGTATAATAATCATGTCAGAAAGATTCGCTAAAAAGTGGGAAGCAAAACGCGACGAGCCAGCATTCGGGGAACGCATAAAAGACGCAGTTAACCCCCCAGGTCCATTAAAACCAAGACTGGATTTCGCAGTCAGACGCATCGAGCTCCAAGTACAAAAACTCGACCAAGCAAACGAAAGATTTAGCCAAAGAGACAAAGCAATATTCGCGCGCATCGTTGACGCATACACAAAACACGACAGCGCACGCGCAAACGTATTCGCAAACGAACTAGCCGAAGTCAGAAAGATGAGCAAACTCATCATGAACGCAAAACTCGCGCTAGAACAGATCACACTCAGATTACGCACAGTATCCGAACTAGGCGACGTCGTCTCAACACTCGGCCCCGCAGTCGGTGTACTACGCAGCGTCCGCTCAGGATTAACCAGTGTATTCCCAGAGGCAGAAAACGAACTCGGCGAAATCGGCAATATGCTAAGCGGCATCATGATTGAAGCAGGCCAAGGCAGCGGCATGACACTAAACTTCGACACAGTCAACGAAGACGCATCAAAGATCCTAACCGAAGCAGCGACAGTCGCAGAGCAAAAAATCAAAGACAAATTCCCAGACCTACCACCGGGAATGCCAGCATCACCTGCTTCCACAGCAGAGAAACAGACCTACTAAGAGTAGGAGGATAAAACACAGAAATGTCTACCTCCAATCTCTTTCTTTCTATTGGTAAACCAATCAAGAACGAATACGGCCGAGTAATCGGTAAAGTCGCATCATTCGCTCTCTCACCAAACGGCAAATTCGACGCAGTATACATCGAATTTGGCGACGGCCAATTCACCAAGCACCCAATGGAAGCATTACGCTTTAACGGCCCCGAAGTCACATTCATCTCAAAAATCAAATCACAAGCAGGCACCCTATGCGACCACATTCCACTAATCTGGCGCAAAGACGAAGCACTAAAAGAATTGGTTGACAAGAAAAAGATCACCCCCGAAGTCTATCAGGATCTTCACGTCAGCTTCGAAAACGTTCTCTCGCAACTTAAAAAGGAAGCTCAAGTCATAATTGACGAATCAGCAATCGAGATTGAACGGTGCCAAGAAGAAATCACTTCACTAAGCTACGCAATCGCCAACCTAGAAATCGAGCATGAAATCGGAAAAGTTGACGAAGAAAACTACAAAGCAGCATTCGCCTTACTCCAGGAAACCCTCAGACGTGCCACCGCCGAAAAGACAGACTTCGAGTTAACCAAGAGCAAACTCTCCAGCGTACTGCTGGGCGACCAATCAGGATCTTCACAGCCTTCAACACCAGTTGCCCCGAAACCGGTTAACAAAATCTACGCTGAAACAGTCAACACCGCAGCAACAAAGCTTCCAGAACCCCCAGTTGTAGTCTACGTTAAAGAAATAGCGAATAAAACAGGAATTTAAAAAAGGATACATCACGATAGGAGACTTGAGGGGTAAAAAGATAGATGGGCTTCAGAAACCAAAACCCTTCTCCTATCCGTGAAGTAGCAACCAAATCTATTTTTTCACTGAAAACTCAGCACAGTAAACTTGAACAGGCTAGTTTTCGCTTAAGAGAACGTGACCGCATCCTTTTCGAAACATGTATGGGTGCATTAAAGAAAAATAACAAAGAGAAAGCAGCCATATGCGCCACAGAAATCGCTGAAGTCCGTAAATTAATCAGCTTTATCGGCAACGTGCAGTTAGCCATTGAACGCGTTGTCATGCGTCTTGAAACTATCCGTGAGCTAGGCGACATAGTCACCGACCTAAAACCCGCGCTTAACTTGCTTCAAGGCGTTTCCCAGCAATTATTCCAGGTGCTACCAGACGTTAGCACTGAACTCAATAACGTTAACTCAGCAATCCAAGATACACTCCAACAGACGAAATTAACTACAGACGAAAACATAGTTGGAGTAGGCCACAAGACTGAAGCAGGCCAAGAAATCCTAAAAGAAGTATCCTGCTTCATGGAAAAGAAACTTTCAGATACTTTACCTGAACCGCCGATTGCTCCAGTTAAAGAGAAGGAGAAGGCTCCTGCACCCCCGATTCGAGAGCTTGTCGCCTTGACAGTGAGTTCATCGCAGGTTTTTGGCTCCAAGAATCGTGAGGAGTCCGGATTTGATCCCGAGAAGACTTTGATTTCATACCGGAAATCTGAGATTAAAGAGTTCTCAGTTAAAGTGGAGAAGCCAGCACCCAACCTTGAGGAAATCCTACTTGAGTATGTGCGTAAAACCAACGGTGAAATCGACTTGACCCGTTGCTCTAATGAGCTTAAGACTTCAAATGAAGCTATTGAACGTGCCTTGGAGAATTTGGGTACTCAGGGCAAAATAAAGATTGAATTACGATCGCCAGAATAACCAAGAGAAGGAGAGGTTAAAACTAAAAATGAGCGCGTCAAACGAGTTAGAAAAAGCAGCGACAGCCTATGCGCTGGATGCAGTGAGACTAGACAAGCAGGGGCAGAAAGGTAGAGCAATAACTCTTTACCAGAAAGCAATCGAGAGCCTACTGCAGTTGGTTCAGCTTTACCCAGAATACGGCTTAAATAAAGTATACGTACAAAGAGCAATCGCCTACCAGGAACGCATCAAAGCGCTTCAGGGTTCAGTATCGTCACAGGAGATGAACCAGGCAGCGTCAGATGACAGTGACACCGGTGATGGAGGAGCAGCAACGATGGATGGACCAAACCCTGGAGCACCTACTAAAAACGCTGAAGAACTTGTAATTACAGAAAAACCCAACGTTAATTGGCAGGAAGTTGTCGGTTTAGACGTGGCAAAGAAAGCAGTTAAAGAAGCCATTGTTTACCCTGTTCAGCGACCTGACCTGTTCCCGCTGGGTTGGCCAAGAGGTATCCTGCTTTTTGGTCCGCCAGGTTGCGGTAAAACACTGCTGGCGGCTGCTGTAGCAACAGAGATCGATGCGAACTTTTACTCAATCGACGCAGCCTCCATCATGTCTAAATGGCTCGGTGAAGCAGAGCAGAATGTGGCTAAACTCTTCACCTCAGCACGCAAATCAGCCAACGACGGTAGACCCGCCATTGTATTCGTAGACGAGTTAGACTCATTGATGGGCAACCATAGCAACGAAGTTGGCGGAGAAATCCGTGTGAAGAACCAGTTCCTAAAAGAAATGGATGGCATCATGGACAAGGGCAAGGCACTGCATGTCTACGTGATTGGCGCAACTAACAAGCCCTGGGATCTCGACTGGGCGTTCATCAGACGTTTCCAGAAACGTATCTTGGTGCCACTTGCAGATCACTCAACACGACTAAACATGCTAAAGCACTACACTGAAACCTTGACAATCGGTCGCGATGTTGACTTAGACGAACTCGCCAGATTATCCGAGGGCTTCAGCGGCAGCGATATCCGTGACGTCTGCCAATCAGTTCAGCTTAAGCTGATAGGCGAATTCTTCGAAACCGGCAAAGCAATGGATAAAGAGGCAAAGCCACGTGCACTAAACATGGCTGACTTCCGCCAAATATTCGAGGAGCGCAAACCATCAGTATCACTGGATATGCTGACAAGCTATAACCGCTGGTTCGACGCGTTCAAAGCACTATAGGAGGGCACACAGAAAAAGGACAGAAAGCTGGGATGGGTGGAAAGGTTTGGAGACCAATTAATTTTAGCACGCTCTCCCCTTCTCCCCTCAAACTATCTCCAAGCCCCACAAACCCAAACCAACCCGGCTTACGTTCTTTTATTCTTCTTTTTATAACTCTTAGTGAGTAAAGGGTGTGGTTGGTCTTTTGCTTTGCAGGTACCCCCTCTATGGTTTCTGCGTAGAGCTAATCGGACCCAAACAGATGGTAATGTAAAGCCACTTCGTATGTTACCTAAAATGCCAGTTACTAAACCAAGGACTTTTTAGTCAAGA
>JAAYYI010000016.1 GCA_012515445.1 Candidatus Bathyarchaeota archaeon
AGGAGCGTGATTTTCTGGTCGCCGACCTGTGTGGCTTGGTCGAAGTCGAGGTGGAGGTTGCTTCTCATCATCGACTTGAGTTCGAGGTACTCGAATGGTAGGTAGTAGCTTGAGAGGTGTATGAAGTCCTGGATGAGCAGCTGGCTTAGTTCGAGGTTGAGTTTGTTTGTGATGAGTGGTTTCTTGTCGTTGATGTAGAATATGGGTAGTGCGCCTGAGTGGTCAAGGTGGCTATGCGTGAGCACCAATGCGTCTACGTCTTTGGGCGGTACATGCATCGGGAAACCCGGCTCGTTATCCAGCATCACACCGTAATCAACGATGCTCTGAGCTTTTTCCGACTTAACGCTTATCCCTAATCTGCCTACTTCTCTTGCGCCGCCTAAAAATCCAACCTGCAAACAAACCAGTCCTGCGATTTATGTCGATTAAAGAGGTAGATTGACCTGTCCTAAAAATGTATCTTCTATAGACTTGGATGAGTGTATTGTTTGCATAAGAGCGGTTGATGGTTTGTGTTTTTGTGATTTAGAAAGTTGTGGCGCCAGTTTTTTCTTGCCGCAGATTTGCTGGAGGCGTTAGTTTTAGGCAGATGAGTGTTTGGCATGGCGGTTGTAATCAACTGCGATTTTTCTCTAGACCCCCCTTATATAAAGGGTCCCTTTGGGACCTACCTATCTCAGTGTGACCTCTCCATCCCTTATTTAAAGGCTGCAAGGGCAGGTTGAATCCGTAGTTTCGGGAAGCGTTTGTTGGCAGTGAATGGCTGAAATGCGGTTCGGGCACTTGCATGGCCCATTAAGCTCGGTTCGCCCGTCACCGATGTAATGCAGCCTGAACAGTTAATGCGAATTGTACCATCCGTGGCCCAACACAGTAGCTTATAAATACTAAAAAAATAAAAATGCAAGAAAAATGAAAGCGTGCCCAGCGCAGCCCTACTTTTTACCGCCCTTCTTCGCGCAGGCACTACCACAATACTTCGACTTAGCATCAAACGTAGTATAAGTTTTCTTACAGACAGAACATTTCTTCTCCATAGTTAGTCCCTTCCCGATAATTTAGTTTAAAGTGATTAAAAAGTTTACTCAAATAACCTACCTACCCGTCTTACAGCTACCTCCCCCTCCCTACCTAACGAAAAAAGGAGCCCTCAAGAGACCGCCCGCTAAAGTTTCTGCATAGAACCGCTAATAGAGCAAATAGGCAAATAGCTATAGATACTCGGCGACGTCGAAAGCTTACAAGGTGCATCACCTGCACAAATTATATAAATTTGTATAACTAATAATGAATTGATCAAAACAACCGCCACACGGGAGGAAAGAAAAACGACCAAAATAATACACGAACCCAACCTACAAACCATACTAATGGTAGAAAACGCAATCAAAACAAGCGGCACATACCCCACCAAAAAGCAACTCTTGAAAGCCCTGCCAAAACAGATACAGTACCAAACATTCAACCGCATACTACAATACCTAGAAAGCTCCAACAAAATAGCCTTCAACACAAAAAAGATAATCTGGATATTCCCAGACAACCCAAAACTAGAACAACTACTAGAAACAAGCACCCAACTCTAAGTACCATACCCAAACCGTTCGCTGTACGCTTTATGCGACTCAAAATATCAAATAACCGCAACCAATCTACAACCATCAGCAACTATTGTATAAGCAAGCCTGCAATCGCCAACTTGTAGCCTGTACAAGTTATTGATGCCATACTTTTCCACGTAATAATCGGGAAATTTGTCTCTTCCGACCTTATCGCCAACCTGCCAGTTCTCTTTTATAGATTCGATACAAGCAGTCATCCGCCTATACGCTTCACCATTTCTGTTCAATCCAGCGTAGTATGCATTAAATTCCTTTGAAGCCCTAACTTCATCAGGCGCCTTCTTGGCCAAGTAAGTAAACGCACCTCCCTGTACTGAAGCAACTTACCAAGCGATTGGCATATAAGCTATTGGTATAGTTCAGGTACCGTGTAAAGCAGCTCATTGCTTCTCAAATTTGTTCAGAAACAGTCTCCTATTAGCGTTAATTTTATCAAGAGAAACGGATTATCAGACTATCTTATAGTTCTCTTTTGAAGTAGTGTTCCAGTAGCCTTCTTGTGCCTCTTCTCATAATCTCAGACAGCGTCGCAGGGGATATTCCCAGTTTCCCCGCCAATTCAGCAAGTCCAACCTGACGTGGGTAATCAAAGAAACCGCTTTTAAGTGCCAGCCAGAAGATACGTTCTTGGTTCTCTGTTAAGACGTCGAGTTGCTGCTCGAACTTTCCCACTTTACGCACGTTAACTTTGTAACCGGCTTTCTCTAGGTCTTCGATGATGCCGCGGTAGGCGTCGCGCGTGGGCACCATGAAACTGTATGAGATGACGCCGTCCTGCATGCTTTTGCCGTTGACCAGAAAGGCGTTGTGTTTTAGGATGGTGTTGCATACGTTGCAGCCTTTGGATTCGAGCCAGACCGCGGATTTGCCTTCTACGTGCCCGGGTGCGCTGAGTTCTTTGGGGACTTTTTTGGCTTGTTCCTCGCCGAGGTCCATGAGGTGGCGGACGCTGCCGGTGGTGCTGCTTCGCACATCCACAACTTTCATGTGCTTAAACCCTAAACCTGAGAGTTTTTCAACCATTTTGCAGTCTTTGTTAACTAGTTCTATTACTACGTGGTAGGGTTCACGCCATGTGTCAACCAAATTGGGTCAGCCTTTTAATTGTAAATGGCGGCTCCTGCTGTTAAAGGTAATCACAGAAAAGCTGTGCCTGACGGGGCATGGCGCGGTGTCTTTTGGGGATAAATATTAAAACCGCCGAATCCTTCACAAAACCCCACAGCAGTCGGAGTCAGGGTACTTGAAGCGCTCAACAAAAAACATTATACTCGCATTAGTCGTGATAGCCGGAGTCATCGGCGTCTCCGTAGCAGCAGCTATACACAACGCGTTGGCTCCGCCCGAGCAGCGGGAGGACACCTCATACTTCACACCCAACGAGAATGTAGCCATCAAAGCCTTCACGTTCAACGGCGATATACAAGTAGAACCAATCGAAGGCAGCCAAATCATAGTCACCTACCAAGCCCAAGCGCCATACGGCTACCTAAAGGACATACAAACCTCCGCGAAGGAAACGGTGAACGGCAGCCTCACCACCATAGTAGCAGCCGCCTCGCGACCCACCAATGTTGACGTAGAGTACCACGCGAGCTTAATCATCAAGTTGCCTAAAAGCGCCACATACAACCTCACTCTTACAACCAGCAGCGGCGACGTAAACATCCAAACCGACAAAGCACGCGAAGTTGGCGTCATAACCGACAACGGAGACGTCACAGTCAGCCTACCGCAGAGCACGCAATTTCAGGTTACCGCAAGTGTCGCCAACGGTGTAATCAGCCACCAAGGCATCACACTAGATACAAGCGTTGACAGTGCAACGCGGCTAAAAGGCGCCACCGCCACCGGAGAAAGCAACCTTGTAATGACACTCATGTCAGGCTACGGCGACATAACAATAAAGTACACTGCGCAGAGGGCAGAAGTTACTTAGCTTTGCTTCGCCGCTGCACCTGCTTATTTTCTCGCCCCGAGAGGAAAATCTGCACAGCCACAATGCCACTGTAGAAGCCATAGCTAAGCATCAACTTCGGTCGCCAAATCGCATATTTGAGGTCGCTGACAGCGAATCCAATGTGCTTCTCAAGCGTCCAAACATGCTCGGGCCGATAATGCATACAGTACGGCTCATACGCGCCCACCACGCGGTAACCGTTTTTCTCTATCCACCGCTTGATGTAGCCATCCTCATACGTGTGCAACTCAAACGGAATATGGATCCCCTCAACGGCTTTTGTACGAACCAGCAGATCATGAGTTCCGCCTCGTTCCTCAAAAATCTGCAGTGTAATGCGCTCAAAAATCGGCAGCACCGGCGAATTGCGCAGTACCGACCAGATCTCGATACCCCACACCGCGCCAACCTTCTCATCGACAAGCGCCCAAGCTTTCTCGAACCAGCAGTCAGAGAGCACGACGTCGCTGTCCACATACATGAACCACTCCGTCTCAACAAGCTCAATCGCCCTCTGGCGTGCGCTGCCGCGGGTGCCCTTCTCCTGCACAACCACCACGTTACCGTAGCGGCGGTTATACTCCTCTAAAATCGCAAGGGTGCCATCCGTAGAGAAGCCATCGACTACGAGTAGGCGGTTAACGGGCACGTTTCGGTAGATTCCATCTATGCACTCCCGCAGTTTGCGTTCACTATTAAAGGTTAAAAGTGCAACGTCGATCGGCTCGGGCTTCAAAGCATTCTTCACCACAATTCACACAGCCATAGCAGTTTAATAGCCCATGAGTCCACAGCATCGTGAACATGCAGGGAACACTCCGTTTTCGCAGCTTCGCAGCGCCCTTCGGAACTTACGGTGCCGCTCGCCATTATAGATTTCCTCAACTGTGGAATCTATGATGTTGCCTGTGATGCAGTCGGGGAAGTCCCGGCAGGTTACGGCGTCGCCGTTGGGCATAATGTCAAGCTGGAACCATGGCGAGATACATTTTTTGTAGCCAAAGAGGTCCTCGGGGTGAGTGTAGTACTGCTTGATGTCTTCGACTTTGAGGTCTGGGACAAACACGATGGGTGTTTTGAATTTGGAGGATTTGATTTCCTGCACTTGCTGGGCGATCTTTTCAATATCAAGCGTTTCAGTGTCGCGGACGTAACCCTTCCACGCAAATGGAGTGATGCCCAGTTTCTCTTTATAGATTTCAGTGTGTCTCTGACCGATCGATTCGTTAGTGAACCATGAATAGTAGATTATCATGCCGTCAGGCTGGATTTTCTCTGCTTCCCTAACCGTCTCAACCAATGTGTGCTGGTTGTTTTTGGAAATCGTGGTTAAAACGAAAATAGCGGGCTTAGAGGTTTTCTTCTCAGCTTTTAGCTCCTGGATTCTCTTGATGCCACTGACTGCTGTATCCATAGCGCCAGCGACGCCGCGGCATTTATCATGCACCTCAGGAGGTCCGTCGAAGGAGACACAGATCATATCCCAACCGTTATTTACAATATCCTCAGCGTTATTCTCTAAACCAACCCCGTTAGTGACGATTTGGACTGTGAGGCCCTTCTCTTTCATATAGTTAACGAGCGGCACAAGATTCTGGTAGAGGAAAGGTTCACCGCCGGTTATGTACACATGGACTTTTTTCGGTGCAACCTCGTCGATTACCCGTTTATAGACAGCGAAAGGCACTTCCCCTTTAACTTGCGGGGTATCGCTTCGGGTATTGTAGCCGTGTTCGCCTAGCTGCGCACAGATAGCGCATCGGTGGTTACAGCGATGTGTAATGCGGAGGCTTAGAAGCCACAGTGAAGAGCTGCTGCCGTCTTCTTTTCGGTAATCAAGCTTGGATTTCACAAACTGCCGATAGGCGCCTCTACTGAAACTCGTCAGTAACGCGGGGTTTCGGCATACTGGTCCGATTAGCTGTTTTGGGTTGCGTCTCATGTTAGCCTTACCGCTTGCCGCTGATGATTAATAAACTAATTCCCACATTGAAGACTTTTATCTATAAATACATATGCTAAACCGATGGCAGCAAAAGCAGGTTAGAATCAACATTTTCAGCCTGCACCAAAATAGAAAAGCACTGCATCGCAAGAGTAAAGAGGGAAAACCGTCTTTTCAGTGCCGCCGCCGGTATCCGCTGATGGCGTATAAACCGCTTCTTGCAGACACGCGCCGTTTTGCTTAGAAATCTAAAATAAGGGGTTTGCTATGAGTGTTACGAAGCTACAGTTTAGAGGGCTTAAAAAAGAAGTATCCGCAGGCAAAAAGTTGTTTTGCGGCCGGGGTGATGTAGCTTGGTAGCATCCAGGCCTGTGGAGCCTTTCGCCCGAGTTCAAATCTCGGCCCCGGCCCCATCCAACCATTAATAATGCTTCTGTATGCCCCCGAACCCAAACTGCTTATTAGCGGCGGTCATAGCGACAAAGTGATTTAAGCGCCTTTTGAATTCTTCCGGGCGATCTCTAGCCGCATCTATGTAGCTGACTCGAATTCGCTTATAAGAGTCAGAGTAACTCTGAAAGTTTTCCCAGGCCAGTTTATTTGCTTTTATTACGTTTAAAATGTCGCTGGGCACCTCGAACGCTTCATCTATCCAGCATCTGATTGATTCCTTAACTGACGGAATAACTTTGTCTTCAGCAACCAGCTTTCTAAGTCTCTGCTTATTAGCTTCTGAATATGGCGTTTTTGGATTTCGCGGCGAAAACCTTTGGGCATAACTGAATTCGTCAATTCTTTTGGCAGTGCTGTCAATCCAGCCGAAACAGAGGGCTTCCTCCACTGCATCGTTGTAGAGTATGCGGGGTCTACCGCTGCCTTTTTTGGGGTAGATTAACCAGATTTCTTTCTCTTTAGCATAATTCTCTTGGAGCCACTTACGCCATTCCGCTTTGTCTGCGAAGTAAACAGTTTTGCTAATATTCATATAGTAAAATATCGTGATGGCAGCTTAATTAAGGGAATGTGGGGATAGGAATGCTTAATTTCCAAGTTTTATTCTATTACACACTCCCACTGGCTAATTTCACCCTTGACGACGGACCCAACCGAGTTGCAAGACTCTTACGCTTGCATAGCAGTGACGAAGGGTTCACCCAAACAAGGGACACGGTGGGCACGGGCACAAATTCCTGCGCCGAGAGAGCTTCACCAAGCTTAAAGCGACGCTCAGCTATGAGGTGAAGTGTTAGGTTACGTCGGGAGACAAAACCCGCCCGCGAATTAACCGCCAATATGAATATTTTTTATGGCTCTAATAAAAAGTGCTGAAATTATGATAAGAGCAAAAAAAGCTAAACCTATAATCGAAAATAGTTCCGGTTGCATTTCAACGGCGCTTGCTAAAGACGCATACGCAACGGCATAGGTAGTTGTACCGTGCCCATGATAAAAACTCTGATGACAGGCGATACGTGGGTTACCAGCGTAATCTAAGACGAGCTGAGGAAAACTGGTTGAACGATTTATATCAACGCGCTGAACATTCCAATGAGACCCAGATACAACAGCATACATCAACCCTTCATCGGTTTCATAGCTAACGTGTGTGTTACCATTTGCATCTAAAGTCATGGAGGGTTGACCGCTGTATTGTTCGCGCACTTGGATTTTCCACTCCGAACCAGTCCATTCTGCATACCTTAAAGTGGATGAGGTTCGGTCGATGTAGGCTATATGTGGATTATCCTCTGCATCAAGAACAAGACAAGGAGTAACGCTAGAAATATTGGAGTCGATTATTTGAGTATGCCATTGAGAATCCAAATATTCTGCATAAATGAGGTTCCCACCATATGTTTGACTGCCGTTAACGAATGCGATCTGAGGATTTCCTTTTGAGCCGAATTCAATAGACCCGCTAACAATGTTACGATCGATAGACGTTAAATTTAAAAATGTTAAGTCCATAGTTCCATTAAAGCTTGGAATTAATTTCGGCAACAGATTTGTATTGTCAATTGTTTTGATTGTCCAATTACAACCCGTGAGAGTAGCTAATTCTGTAAAATAGGTTGAATTTCGATATTCGGTGTAGACGATGTATGGATTGTCTTTCGAATCTAAAGAAATTCGCGGATTCAAACAGATCCCAGACGACTGTATTGTTTCAATACTCCAATTAGAACCAATTAACGTAGCGTATTTCATGTTATAATTTGAGAGATTGACAAAGTCGTTATAGCACATGTGAGGGTTCCCTTTTGAGTCTATAGCCAATGATGGATAACCGCTTTGTGGACCAACCGAATCTACGGTTTTGATATGCCAGGTTTTTGCTGTTAAACTATGGAGAAGAATCAGCAGCAATAAAATACAAAGTATCATGAGAAAGAATGGTAGGATTCTTCGCATTTTTCGCATACAAGGGCTTATTCGTAAGCTTTCGTTATAAAATTTTACAATGTAAGGCGAACGCCAACGACTTCGAACCCTAAATTCTTAAGTTCAACACTACACATTAACAGCTAACAATCACACTAAAGCTGGAATCAAAGTGGACATCGAAAAGAAAATCGAACTCATCTGCAGACCACCAACCGAAGAAGTCGTAACAGTAGAAGACCTACGAGCACTACTGGAAGCTGAGGAGCACCCAATCGCCTACAACGGCTGGGAACCCTCAGGACTCGCGCACCTCGGAACAGGCGTAATCTGCGCTTACAAAATGAAGGACTTCGCCGAAGCAGGCATACACTACAAAGCGTTTCTCGCCACCTGGCACGCTTGGCTAAACAACAAACTCGGCGGCGACCGCGAACTCATCCGCAAAGCAGCCGACCTATTCCGCCACAGCTGGCTAGCACTAGGCGTACCCGGCGATAAAGTAGAATTCATCTACAGCGACGAACTCTACAATGACATCAAGTACTGGGAAAAAACCGTTAAAATCGCGAAGGAACTCACCATTGCACGCACCACCCGCACACTGGAAATCGCGGGCCGAAAAGAAGGAGAAGCCCACTACGTCGGCGACTACCTCTACACCCCCATGCAAGTCGCAGATATCTTTGAAATGAACGTGAAAATGTGTCAGCTTGGCTTAGACCAACGCAAAGCCAACATGGTAGCGCGTGAAATCGGCGAAAAAATCGATTACTGGAAACCCGTCTGCATCCACCATCACCTGCTTCAGGGCCTCGCTAAACCAGCTATCTGGCCTATTCCGGAGGGCCAAGAGCGCGAAGCAATCGCCTCAGCCAAGATGTCTAAGAGCAAACCGGACACATGCATATTCATCTACGACACGCCCGAGGAGATCAAGCAGAAAATGTCCAAAGCCTTCTGCCCCGAGCGAACCATCAAACATAACCCCATAATCGATATATGCAAATACATCGTCTTCCGAGAAAAACCAGTATTTACCATCGAGCGCCCTGCAAAATTCGGGGGAAACATCACCTTCGAAAGCTTCCAGCAACTAGAAACAGCATACACCGAAGGTAAACTGCATCCGATGGACCTCAAGAACGGCGTCGCTGCGGAACTCGGTGTAATCCTTGAGCCAGTGCGATGCTACTTCGCCAATAACAAAGAAGCCGCTGACTGCCTCGAAACCGTGCGTAAAGCAAAGGTTACAAGGTAGCAAATTGTCTACGCGTCAAAGAGAACGTTTAGAAAAAATTCAGCAGATCATATCTAAACTCGCAGAGGAAGCCGCTAAAGGTAAATCCGTCGTGGTTGAGGGCAAGAAGGATGCGCAGGCCCTCGCCGAGTTGGGCGTAGCCGGAGAGGTTGTGACGCTTAAAACAGGCGGCAAATCCTACCTTCAAACCCTTAGCATAATAGAAGCTTCTGGGGTGGGCGAGGTTATTCTTTTCTTTGATTTTGACCGACGTGGCGAAGAGGCTACGGGATTATTTAAGCGGGAGCTGGAGAGGTTGAGGATTAAGGTGAATACGCGGTTTTGGTTTGATTTGAGGGCGCTGGTTAGTCGGGATGTGCAGTGTATTGAGAGTTTGCCGGGGTATCTTGTTACTGTTCGACAGAAGTCGGAGTCTATGTAAGTTTTGATGGGATATTGATTTTGGATATGTTTGTTTGATCTGTTTTTGTTGGTTTGTTCTACAGTTCTATTTCCGTAACTTCATACCTATATTGTTTATTAAGATGTAATATACACTTCTTGTTTGGGTATAGTCAATGAAATTCAACAAGAAAATCATACTACCACTCGCCGCACTAGCAGCAGTAGCCATAATCCTAACAGCAGTCACAGCCGCATTACTCACCACACAAACACAAATCCCCGCAACAGGAACAATCGAACCCACACACTCACCATCACCCACAACCCTGCCGCAGCCCATAACAAGCATAAACGTAGAAATATACACAGACGCAGCAACCACCACACCGCTCACAAGTCTCTCATGGGGAACCCTAAGCGCAGGCGCCACAGTCAGCCGAACAATCTACATCAAAAACTCCGGCACCACTGCCGAAACACTAAACATGACTACAACACAGTGGAATCCTGCGGCTGCAAGTTCAGTCTTAACATTAACTTGGAACAAGGAAGCAAGCACACTTGACGCAGGCGCCGTAGTACCGGCCACGTTAACGCTTCAGGTTGCCGCTAATCCAGATTCGGTAACGAATTTCAGCATGAACATCGTTATCACGGGCACTGCATAAACCGAATAAAAGCCACATTTTTTGATACTATGTAATTGGTAATAAGTTAAATATAGCTGATAATCGAATAGTGGTTTTCGAGAAAGGGAAACAGGGCATTGCAGGTATCAAGCGATCAAGCTAAAGACTCTGGGCCTCAGACCGCCGATGAGAGAGTGGAAGCTCAAAAGAAGATGGTTGAAGAACTCAGGGTCCAGTGGAAGCAGCTCTGGAGCGACCGCTTAAACGATAAAGTCCGAGCGGAAGACATCTCCTCATCCACTTACGATTCACTCCGCGTTGAGCGCGGAACAATCATTCATGCCTCGCGGGATTATAAGCCGCTGAATTTTAAAGAGATACTTGAAGAGCATAAAGTTGAGAACCCGCAGAATTTTATTGCGCCAAACGTTAACGTGGGCGGCTGGACTAAATTCGTTAAAACAGAAATCGCCCCGCAGAACTCGCAGAAGAGGCGGCAGCGGGAGTATGTTGCGGCGAAGAAGGTTTGCCAGCAGCCTAAAAAGGGCGGACGCGGCTGGCTACACAAAGCATAAGCCTGTTTGCTCTCATGTGAAACTTTTTTTTCGGGATGTGGAATTTTCTAAAACTGCACATGACGGCTTGAGAAGCAGATACTGTTTTAGGGTTGCATTGTTATTCTACGCATGTTTACATGTGCAGGGTTCGATTTTCTCCACATACACTATGTTGGGCATGTTGATTTCTTGTGGATGTGCATGTGGCACCATGCATGAAGATTCTATTTTACTCACATAAAGCTGGTGTAGGCAAGGTCTTTTGCTCTGCCGAGACCTCCCTCCCCTCATATAAAGGGCAAAATTGGGTTCTGTTACCTTGTCGGCACCTAACTGTCCATGTTACTTTTCAGTTGCTCTCCATTCTTTAACAAATGTTATATCGCAATAATTCTAACTATACAGCACAAAGGAAATACACGACAATGGATAGTTGCCAAGTCTGCGGAAAAGCAAAAGAACCATCACTACTTTTAAAACTATACATATGCCCCTTTTGTTCACATACTTTTTGTGATAAGCATCGGCAACCTGAAAAACACAACTGTGCATTAGCACCACCATCAAGCACTTAAAATACGGCTAGGAAAAACTTGGACTTTACTCTGTTTTTAGGTTAACAAAATCTTTCTTCTGTGCGGCGTTCTGAATCAGAGTTAACCACTTATTTTTCCCCTCAACTGTTATGCCGCACATATCAGCGGGGGTTTTACCGTCTAAGCTTCCGTGTGGTCGAATGTAGTTGTGGAATAGCTGATAACCTATTAGGATGGGGGTTTCGTTGACTTTTAAGCCCCGCATCGTCTTTTCTCGGTCACGGATTTCACCGCTGGTCTTTCATTTTATTGTTGCAAATTGAGCGCCAGCTAGCTGTATTTCCCTAACATGCTGTTTTTTAGCGCCAACTCTTCACTTTGTAGGACTGTAAGTGCACCATGGGTCGGCTGCTAGAAAGTCGCCCTCCACAGCAGCCTTAGTTGATTGCACGCTTGCGCCGCTGCAGTAGCTTGTTAAACCGTACGCCCTGGCCCTGCATCCACCGCAGACGCTGTTGTAGTCGCATTTTCCGCATTTTCCTTTAAGTTTACTTGAGTCTCTTAATGTATTGAGTACTTCCGAATTAGCCCAAATATGGCTGAGAGGCGTCGCCATCATGTTTCCGACACTAACTGGAAGATATGGACAGGGCGTAACCTGCCCGTCGGGGAGGATACGGCAGTAGCTTACCCCGGCGATACAGCCACGACTCCACCTGCTTACGTCGGCACCCATCTGTTTAGCTACTCGCATAAACTGTGGAGCACATGTGGGTTTAACTTCAAAGTCGATGGTGTTTCTGCTGAGCGCATCGCGTAGTAACTGTTCGTAGGTTTCCGGCGAGAGGTCAAGCAGGTTTCTGCCCCGGCCAGTGGGTACCAAGAAGAAGAGATGCATGCTCTTTACGCCCAAACCTTTTGCCATCTCGATAATTTTGTCAAGGTCAGTGTAGTTCTGCTTTGTCATAGTGACGTTTAGTTGCACTTCTACGTCGCTGTCAATGCAGGCTTTGATCCCGGCCACGGCTTTATCCCATGCACCTTCTACTCCTCGGAAGCTGTCATGAACTGGAGGCGTGCTTGAGTCAAGGCTTATGGCAACTTTTTGTATGCCAACACCGCGTATCCGCTCTGCCACAGATTTGTCGATTAGTGTACCGTTGGTTCCCAATGTTGGGATAAGGTTCTTCTGTAGCGCATATTCTGCTAGCTCAAAAATGTCGCTTCGAAGAAGGGGTTCGCCACCGCTTAAAACCAAGACACACCTGCCAAGTTCAGCTATTTGATCTATAACTTGCTTGCCCTGCACTGTCGTTAATTCCGTTTTAAGTGGTTTGTCCTGGGCGTTTATGTAGCAGTGGCTGCATCTGAGGTTGCATTTCAGGGTTGTATTCCAAGAGATAATTCTTGGACCACGGGGCTGATTCAGGTTTTTCTGCAAGCGGCAATCCTCGGCTAAGGCTTTGTTAGCATGCAGGTTTTGTCTTCGCCAAAGATGTCCCCTTCAAGATACGCTTTTGCTCGGCAGCCGCCACAGAGCATCTTATACTGGCAAGCGCCGCAGGCACCCTTTAGGCCATTCTTCTGGGCTATCGCCTGTACGGTTGGGTGGAAAGCGGCAGTTCGTAAATCGTCCTTGAGTACGTTACCAACGGAGAACTGTTGCAGGAATATACATGGCAAAATATCCCCCTTCGCAGAGATTCCCATTGGCCCTCGACCGATTGGACAAGCACTTAGATGTCCAAGTCGCTCTATCGCGTGTGTCACGTCTCGTGTTTTTTGGAAATGCTCCAGAGCTAAGGTTGCCATCGAGGGGCAAGCGCCTAGATCGATTTCGGCGTCGCCGTCAACGATTACTTTGCTGAATAGGTACTGGGCTAATTCGCGCCATTTTTCTTTGGGTACTGCCCAGTTGTCTGCGCCTTTTGCTCTGCCGGTTTCGAGTAGGTCACAGAGGTAGAAGGATTTGACGCCGAGTTCCATGCCTTTGTCGACGATTTTGGGGATCATGTCGTAGGTGTAGCTGCTTACGACTGTTTTGAAGCAGATGTTTATGTCGTTGTCTATGCATTCCTTGACGTTCTTCATGAGTTTATTGTAGGCACCTTCGATTCCGACGGTTTCGTCGTGACGGGCCTGTGAACCGTATAGTGAGACGGCGAGGAAGTGCACGTTGTAGCGTTTGAGTTCAGCGATTTTTTCTGAGTCCAGGAGTAGGCCGTTGCTGCTCAACACGGTTGTAATGCCGTATTCTTTGCATAAAGCCAGAAGGTTCAGGGTGTCCTTACGCATTAGTGGCTCGCCGCCGGTCATGAAGAGCAGGGGAACGCCCATGTCGCCGATTTGCTTTACAAGTGTTTTTGCTTGGTCAGTGTTAAGTTCGTTCTGTTTCTTGGTTGTTTCGCCGATGTAGCAATGTTTGCATTTTAAGCCGCACTCATAGGTAACGTTCCATAGTATGGAGCTTACTCCATATGCATCAAATGCTTTTCTGCATCGGCTTTCGACTTTATCCATTTGGGCTGTTTGGAATAATGAACGTAGATGAACCATTTAGATCACCAAAATAGGAGGGGTTTTACTCGTTTGAACAGATACTTTGTGGTTAGATAGGAAACGATGGCAGTTGAAGTTACAGCTATGGCTATTGCTGTTTCAGTTGCGATAAGCATGGCAGTGGTATCGGGGAGTACTTGCAGGATTTTTACAAGCCAAAAGTATTGCGAGGTGCCTGTGAGTAAGCTTGCGACAGTCATTGCAATTGTTACTTTCCAAGCTGGGGGTTGAGCGGTGTTGAATGCACCTGTTCCTTTTAGGATGCCGGCGCTGACGATGCCGCGGACAAGCCAAGGGATAAGCATGAGGAAACCGAAGCGGGGGGATACAAAGGAGTATGCGAATCCACCTATGCCGCTTATGAGTAGCGCTGAGCTTGAGGAGCCTACGCATAGGACGCCGAGGGTGAAGATTGCAGCGAATAGGGGTTGCGTGGCCTGGTTTAGGAAAGAGGCGAAGTAGGAGACGACGACTAGTAATGCAGCTATTGTTACAGATAGGGAGAATTTTGCTGCTTTTCCAATTTTTGGGTTGTAGCGTTTACTCATCGTTTTACCAACCGTTTGAGTTGTTGCTACTGCAAACGGTTTAGCCCCTAAAGTACTTTTCGGATTTCGAGGCAAATAGCACTTTTTTTATCGAATTTCGCAAACTTCTTTAGAGGTCAAACGATGTCTTAATCTTAATTATACGAGTGGCAGCGGACACCGTTACATCTCGCACGCCAGCAATAGCCTGCACCCTCTTACGCAACTCTGACAGATGCTCCAAATCACGCGTATGAACAACAGACACAACATCATACTCGCCAGTATTCTGGAAAACATGATACGTCTCAGGTTGTGCACCGATTTGATCTGCCGCTGAGTCGAATTTTTCGGGGTCAATTTTCACCATCATAATACCAGTGGTGGAAAAACCTACCTTTGCTGGACTGAGCAATGTGGTGTAGTTTTTGATCACTTTAGTTTTTTCTAGCTGTTTTACTCTGTATCTAATGGTGGCTTCGCTGACGCTAAGTTTTTGGGCGATTGTAGAGAAGGGCACCCGTGCATCCTGTTGAAGCATGTTTAGTATTGTTCTGTCAATGACGTCTAGCTCTTCAACCAAATAGTTACACCCACTGGAATTCAACGCCTGATTATTATATAAACTGTTTATTCCTAAATAGAAAAAGTCCAATGAACGAAAAATAAAAATCAAAAAAGGAAAAAGGGTTGGTTTAGTTTGTGGCTGTTTCGCATTGCTTTAGCAATTTAGCCCAGCGGGCGTCAGTTAAGCTCTGTATTTGGTCAATGACGTGGCTGTTCTTTGGTAAAAAGAGGTGGCGGAATCTGCCCTGTCCTTCAAGGTAAGCTTTAACAGGCTTCTTTTTCTGTGGTGCAAGCTGAAGGATTTTGCTAGGTGTTGATAGTTGGCGTATGCCATTGACTGCTTCCCAGATTGGGAATATGCATGATTCAACTGCGAGTTTTGAGTACTCCATCGATTTTGACGGTTCGCTTCTCCAGCCTCTTGGACAGGGTGCGAATACGTGTAGGAATGCGGGGCCTTCAACTTCTAGGCCTTTTCGGACCTTAGTGAGCAGGTCTTTCCAGTAGTATGGTGTAGCGGTCGCGACATATTCCATGCCGTGTGCAAGCATGATTTCGGTGATTGGCTTCTTTGTTTCCAACTTGCCTGGAATCACGGAGCCTGCTGGTGAAGTGGTTGTTGATGCACCAAGCGGGGTGGAGCTGCTACGCTGGATACCCGTGTTCATGTAGCCTTCGTTGTCGTAGAGTACAAATAAGAAGTCGTGTCCGCGTTCAACTGCGCCAGAAAGTGCTTGGAGACCTATATCTAATGTGCCGCCGTCACCTGCAAGGGCGATGATGTCTATGTGCTCTTTGCTCATTTTGCCTTTTTTCTGCATGATCTTAATTGCGGCGTCGATGCCTGCGGCGTTAGCTGCTGCATTCTCAAATGCAGTGTGTAGCCAAGGCAGGTTCCAGGAGGTATATGGATAGATTGAACCGACGATTTCCATGCAGCCTGTCGCTTGTGTAACGATTGTTGGTCCGCGTGTTGCCTTCATGACGAGGCGTAGTACCGCTGCTGGTGCGCAGCCTGCGCATGCGCGGTGGCCAGACGTGAATAGGTCTGGTTTAATAGCCATGTCTTTTGCTGTGAATTTCCATTCTTGAGTGGTCATTTTGTTTTCCTCCTTACTCCTTTAAGCCTAAGTAGCGTACGAGCGAATCGACTTGGCCGACTCTTGCTGCTTTCATAAGGTCCTCGTAGATTTTTCGCAGGTCGCGTGGAGCTGTATCTCTTCCGCCTAAGCCGAAGATGATGCTTGTTGTTAGTGGACGCTGCTTTAGGTCAAAGAGTGCGTTGCGGACTTCTGAGAAGACTGTGCCGGTTTGTGCTCCCGGAGCCATGCTTTTATCCATAACAGCTACGACTTTCACATTCTTTAGCGCGTTCTTGATCTCTTCTGCTGGGAACGGCCTGAATGTACGAATACGTAGAAGACCTGCTTTAACGCCTTCAGAGCGAAGTTCGTCAACGATTACTTTAAGAGTTCCAGCTGTTGAGCCAACAACAACTATAGCGACTTCTGCGTCGTCTAACTTGTGTGCGTCAATTAAGCCGTTGCCATAGCTTCTTCCGCTGATTTTTGCGTATTCAGCGTTGATCTCCCGGATTTTTATTAGGGCATTTCTCATGGCTTCTTCTTGTTGTCGTTTGAATTCGAAGTAGAAGGCTGGTGCAACGTTGGGTCCCATCGTCATTGGGTTAGCTGGATCCAGCTTGAAGGGCACTTGTTTGCCTTCATGTGTGGTTACCATTGGGTATTTGCGTTCGCCGACGAATGCCTTTACGGCGTCATCTGAGAGGGTATTGACGTTTTCTAGTGTGTGGCTGATTGTGAAGCCGTCTAAGCCGACTAGTGCCGGTAAGGAGACGTCGAGTTCTTCAGCGATTTTGAAGGCTTGGATAGTTGTGTCGTAGGCTTCCTGTGCGTTTTCAACGTACATCTGTATCCAGCCGCTGTCGCGTTCAGCCATGCTGTCTGATTGGTCACCGTGAATGTTGAGCGGTGAAGATAATGCACGGTTCGCTACAGCCATAACGACGGGGGTTCTGGAGCCTGAAGTAACGAATAGCATTTCGTGCATAAGTGCTAAGCCGGCAGATGCACTTGCTGTAAAGACGCGTGCGCCGGTTGCGGAAGCGGCTAAGCTAGCAGTCATTGCGCTGTGCTCTGATTCTGTGCAGACAAATTCAGTTTGTACTTCGCCGTTTGCGACGTATTCACTGAATTTTTCCACTATGATAGTTTGCGGGGTGATTGGGTATGCTGCGACAACATCAACGTCACATTGTTTAACTGCGAAAGCGATTGCTTCGTCACCGTTCATGCCGGTTGTTTCTTGTTTGATAACTTTAGCGGTCAAAGTTTATTCCTCGTCCTCTGGCAGTTTCATTGTTATTGCTTTAGTTGGACACTCGTTTGCGCATATGCCGCAGCCTTTGCAGAAGCCCAAATCAAACTCGATTTTTCCATGTTCGGGTCTGAAGCGTATGGCGTCTTCCGGGCAGAGCATAACGCATGTGAGGCAGGTGGTGCATTTCTCTAAGTCGCGTATTGGCATGTAGGTTTTCCAGTCGCCAGTCATGAAGCCGACGCTTGGCCTATAGCATACGGCGGCTATTCCTAGTTCCTTCCAAGTTTTGTCTTTACTGCTCAACTCAATTTTGCCTCCTTGAATGCTTCCTGTATAACTGCATAATTTTTCTCAGCTAAGTCAGGGCGGAATTTGTTCTGTAACGTTTTATGTATACCCTCAAGGCTTACGATGTTTGTCGCTTTAGCCACGACACCTAACAGTGCAGTGTTAGTGATAGGCGAACCCAAGATTCTAATAGCGATCTCTGTCGCTGGCACCGTCCAAACCTTGCCCTTTACTACGTTTAGGTTCTTCTTCAGTACAGCGGGTTCCTCGTTTGAGTTGACAATCAAACAGTCTTCGTCACGGTTTAATCCAGCAGTCACGGGGACAGTTTTCAGTAACGTGTTATCTAAAACTATCACGACGTCTGGGTCATAGATTGCGCAATGTAACCTTATCGGTTCAGTGCTTATTCTAGTAAAAGCAGTAACTGGGGCACCCATCCTTTCCGGCCCGAATTCTGGGAAAGATTGAATGAATTTACCTTCGTCTAGCGCTGTTCGAGCTAAAAGTTCACTGGCTGTCCAAGCGCCTTGACCACCTCTACCATGCCATCTAAACTCTACCATAGTTTTCAATGTGCGGTCCCTTCACTAAGTATAGGTTTTCTCAGTAAAAACAATGCTTACCTTGATATACATTTTTCTCGCCCATACGCAAATTTCACGGATTTTATGTAAAAATTATCATTTGCGGCGTTGACATAAGTGCTTATCTGCGGTCGCTAATTTGACTAATTAATCAAAAGTTGAAGACAATTAAAAGCTTTCTATTCAGCAGGCGAGCAATAAAGTTATATTTCGCTTCATAATGACTCCATTTTACTTCAAAATGTCAGTTTTAAGGCGAAGGCTAATGCAGAGAAAAGAGAATGAAGTTCTTTTAACAGCGGATAGAACGTTAATGAGTGATTATCATCATAACGAGTTTTTAGGTTTTGGAACCTGTGCACCACCCAATTTTATTCCAGAATGGCTGTATAGCTACCTGTTTTTTCCACAACTGGAGACAAAGAAGGGCCTGCCCCCAACCGCGCCATACGGACTACGGAAAACAGAAGCGCAGCTAATAAAAGAAGGCTTCAGAGTGAACACTATCAGCCCGAAAAGTCTAAAGAAAAGTCTAAAAGACGCAAAAGTTTTGGGCATCCACACGATGGATCCGTTCGGTTTGGGTCCCGCTTCAACTACGCTTGCCGCATTGTTCAAGAAGGAACCATACCTTTCCAAGCACTTTCACAACCTTCTTCAAAGCCCAGAAATCCTCAGAGCTAAACAGAACGGCTTAAAAATAATCGTAGGCGGACCCGGCGCTTGGCAGTTCCAGTACCGCGAAGACCAACAGAAGCAGATGGGAATCGACTGCGTAGTAGAAGGCGAAGGCGAAAACGTCCTCGGCAAACTATTCAGAGCTGCCCTTGAAGGCCAAGAACTGCCAAGCCACTACGAGGTAGGGATGGTCGAAGTACCCACAATAAACGAGATTCCAGACATACAAGGCCCCTCAATTAACGGTTTACAGGAGATAGGCAGGGGCTGCTGCCGTGGCTGCCAATTCTGCAACGTTACCATGCGTCCGCTAAGGTGGTATCCACTGGAGAAGATAGAGAGAGAGCTAAATGTAAACTTGGATTCAGGTAAATGTGGCGGCGCCTGTCTCCACTCCGAGGATGTGATGCTTTATGGCTCAAAAAACACTATACCAAATGACGAGAAACTACTAAAGCTCCATGAGATGGTGGTTAAGCGTTGTGACGGGATAAGCTGGAGCCACTGTTCACTTGCTGCTATAGCGGCGGCTCCGAAGCTTTTCCATGAGGTGTCAGAGATTATTCTCACCAAACAGTCGTGGTGGGGTGCGGAAATCGGTATAGAGACTGGTTCGTCGGCGATTGCAAAGAAGATTATGCCGGCTAAGGCGCATCCGTTTAGCGCTGATAACTGGCATGACGTGGTAGTTGATGGTATGGGGTTGGCGCATGACAGCATGCTGGCTCCCGCGTGTACAATTATAGTGGGTTTGCCAGAGGAAACTGAAGAAGATATAACTAAAACAATGGACCTCATCGACGACCTCAAAGACATGCGCAGCCTTATCGTACCGCTGTTTTTTGTACCGCTTGGCCACTTAACGAGCAAAGATTGGTTTACGCGTACAAATTTGAACAGTCGGCATCGGGAGCTGCTGATTAAGTGTGCGGAGCATGATTTCCGCTGGACAGATAACCTGCTGGATTTGTCGTTTCAGGGTAAATGGTATTCACCCTTTATGAAGAATTTTTATAGAGCATTTACGGGGATTATGAAGCGTAAAGTCCAAGAAGTAAAATAAGCGCGCTACTATGAGCTAAGCTTATATACTTTTGTAGAACCTAATGTGCAAGAAGTACCGGTGGAATGCCGCCGTTGCACAGCCCGGTAGTGCAACTGACTGTTAATCAGTAGGTCAAAGGTTCGAGTCCTTTCGGCGGCGCCA
>JAAYYI010000106.1 GCA_012515445.1 Candidatus Bathyarchaeota archaeon
GTTGGATTTTGATTTTACTCACCATTGGCAAGCCGGCGATTCTTTCCGTGAGGAAGCCGTCAAAGGCACCTATGACCTCAAGGATGTCAAGTTGGAGAAGCATATCTGCGGAAGCCTCCCAATCGAGTGGTAGAATTTTCCTCAACTGTTGAAGGGAAGATAGAGAAACTATTCTACCTGTAATTGCTAACTTGATTGCGTTATAAATAAAAATATGTTATAGCGTCAATGCAGTCACATAATCCTATAAGAGAAATTAGTGGTAAGTGGTTGTCTAAGTGATTCTAATGGAGAATATTATTACTTGTCCTATATGTAAGAGAATTGTTGCTAATCCCACTGAGTTAAGAGAACACAAATTTAGAACTCACAAAAGTATATACAGTATAGTTAGGGAATAAGTAAGTAAAATCACTGGCTCAACCTCGTTGACTCGTTTGTTGATTGTTATCTGTTGGTTGGGCATCCAACTACAACATTTTAAATGTAAAAAAAGTTAACATGGTTGCTTGGTGAGGAGTGCCTGTGACAGTGCTGTTCTTTCTCCTTAATTAGGTATTAAGATTCACTAACATTTTATTTGGCAGCACTCGAGTAGGAACAGTCTCACCATTACTTTCCATTAAGAACTTTTTTGGCTCATATTTGATTATTACTTGTTTTCTTTATGTTTAACTGCACTAGTATCAGCCAAATCCTATTCCTAAGAATAGGAAACCAAAGAAGCCTGATTCTACTATCAAATCACTAAAATGAACGTGATTGTAGATATTGTAAGCTGTGAATGCTACTGAATTAAAGATAATGGCTCCAGCTATACTTAGACATAAAGCACCGCCAATCCTACTATTATTGATAGTATTTTCATAATAAACACCGTTAGAAATTACACCTTATGAAGTTATGCACTAAATACTCTAAACTCGGTTACACAACTTGTTCTGAACTGGTTTTGAAGCGGTGTTTTGACTAAAGCTTTTAACTGCAGTCAAGTTTAGTGGAATCTATGGATTACGCTGATGATTTGGAGGCAAGAAACGCCCGAGAACATATTGATAATGTGAAGAAAGCTAAGAAGCTGAAGAAAAAGATGAACAAGCTAACTAAGAGAACACGTTAAAAAATAGATTATCGTTAAGTGTCTCCGCGTAAACAAGTAAATTATATAACCCTGCGACTTCATCGGTTCTATTATGAGCGGAATACGAAAAACCACCGCGTTCTGCACAGTCATTCTTCTTTTGTCTGTATGCCTGTTTATGGTTGAGCCGTCATCCGCCAAAACCAAACCCTCAGTACCGCAATTTACACTATCCACTCAGGACAACGCCGTAGTCTTGACGATTCATAACCAACCATTTGACGCTCAAGGCG
Source organism: Candidatus Bathyarchaeota archaeon (assembly GCA_012515445.1). Taxonomy (GTDB): domain Archaea; phylum Thermoproteota; class Bathyarchaeia; order Bathyarchaeales; family Bathycorpusculaceae; genus Bathycorpusculum. Next base: position 1,375 of record JAAYYI010000106.1, read on the forward strand.
GCAACTCCACTTTCTACTATAGCGTTAGAATCATGACTGCGGGCAACTACTGGGCTAGCTTCCACAAAACCACCGAAGAATATCCCCGCCAATCGAACTCTGAAGTCACGGTCTTCACTTACCCAATCGGCAAAAGCAGTCTTTTTCCCCAATTAACGACAGTCGGCGGAATACCGATACTAACATCGGGTGAAGCAATCTTTCAGGTGATGGCGCTGGTAGGCGCACTCCAGAAATCTTACGTAAATCCCGACGGATCATACTCTTTGGGTTTAGTTGGGGAAGTGAGCGGATGGAGCAGCAGCCAAACCATCAAGTTGCCATCTAACCTCTCAACCCCCGTATCTTATGTTAGCCCAACCGGCGGAATGTCCACCCACTATGAGCTCACCCTGTTCAGTCCCGATGAACAATCTATATACGACGGCGTTTTACCCCTGCAGTTCATGATTTCTTGGAACTACGATTTGATGCCCGTATTTGAGCCAAGAACAACCTACGCGTACAGCATAGACGGTGACCCCTTCGTAGTTATCGCCGCTAACAAAACTGTAAACGACCGTCCGGGATGCGGCTATAACTTCACTTACAACCCATCATTCTCATACACTCTGGATGTCTCCAGCCTGAAAGATGGCTCCCATGAGATCAGAATCAGATCAATCTTTGACTTTGGCCACACACTTCTAAACGATACCTCTACTTCTTTTGTTTTCACAGTTAAGAATTCAAATCCACGCATAGCTTCACCAACCCCCGCGCCTACGCCACTAGAGTCACCTATAGGCGCCTCAGCTTCACCCGCTCCAACGCCGACTATCCCAGAGTTCCCATCTGCAGCATTATGTGTTGCAGTTTTTGTGTTCGTGAGTGCAGTGCTTGTGCTGCTAAGGAAGAAGTTTACAATAAGGACTATGGGCTTTGGGAAAACCCTAAGGACTTAACTTTATGATGTTAGATGCTGGGGCCAGCCGGGTAGCGGCCGAGGGCATCCAAAATCTCCTCAGTAGTAGTCTTCTTACCCACGTTGCGTACAAAGTCAGAAGCCACCACTATCCCCACGAGTTTATTCTGCTTAAGCACAGGCAAACGCCTGATCTTGTTGCTTGACATTATCCTCGCGGCTTCTTTAAGCGATGTTTCAGGCTCTACCGTTATGAGAGTTTTAGTCATGACCTCAGTGACTTTAGTGTCAAAAGAAGCACGCTTAGCAACGATGCGCCTAACAATGTCGCGTTCCGTAATTATCCCGACCGGAAACGCTTTCACCATAACAATCACGCAGCCCAACCCCTTCTCAGTCATTATCTGAGCTGCATCAAACGCTGTCTTGTTCGCTTCAATCGTCACTACATCTTTTGTCATGATATCTTTAACTGACGGCATAAGTAACCAAGTGTAAAACTGACTATAACGATAAAAGCGTTATTGTCACTTCACGATTACATAGCGGTGCTCAGACTGTGAGGCCCTTGAAATAGTAAATCCTTATATGCTGAAAGCCTCAGCTATTGAATAGGTTAAGGCGAAAAAAGAAAAGACCGAAACGACTGCAACCATCATCAACTGGGATAGATGCACTCCATTTATCCCTTCACTTTTTGAATAAAACAATCAGCCAACTATATTTCCTGTAACTGCCAAGCAACAACCACATATCAATAAATCAACCAGAAATTGACGTTCTTTCTGCAGGCGGTGAACCCCATGAAAGCACAATTATGTACAAGAATCGACAAAATCGAAAACCACCCACTCAGCTACACCACCATACCAGACCCCACCTCTGAACCTGACCAGGTATTGATTAAAGTCAAAGCCTGCGGCGTATGCTACAGCAACCTACACCTGATCGAGGGTGAACTTCAACAATTCGGTGTTCCAGCTAAGTTGCCTATAATCCCGGGACATGAAGTTACAGGCGAAGTGGCTCAAGTTGGAGCTTTAGCCAAGGGCGTGCAGGTGGGCGATCAGGTGGGCGTTCAGGTACTGTGGAACACGGATGGAACATGCGAGTTCTGCTTAAGCGGCCGAGAAAACCTGTGTCTTAAACGTCAAACAACCGGAGAAGTTGTAGACGGCGGATACGCAGAGTACATGTTGGCGCCCGCTGCTTTTACGCATCATCTGCCTGACAACTTGGGTTTTGAGGAGAGCGCTTCACTGTTCTGCCCCGGCATCACTGCCTATCACGCGATAAAACGCGCTAACATTAAAGTCGGCCAGAAAGTAGCTGTAATCGGCATAGGCGGCGTCGGCCACATGTCACTGCAGTTTGCTAAGCTAGCGGGCGCCGAAACCGTAGCGGTAGATACTTCCGAGGAGAAGCTGAAGCTTGCACTGGACATCGGCGCAGACCACGCAGTTAACGCCTCTGATTTCGATGATTTCACAGCTAAAAGCGGTCGCCCGGATGTGATACTTGTGCATGCTCCATCGTCGAAGGCTGTAGCGCAGGCTTTTAGGCTGGTCAAACGTGGCGGAACAATCCTGATGGGTGTCTGCGGCGATGCACCGATTCTTTTTCCGGAGGAACACACAATCATTGAGAGTGTTATTGGTACACGTCAGGAGATGAATGAGGTCTTGCGGGTGGCGTCGCTGGGTTGGGTGCATGTTGACTGGAAAAGCTACAGTCTAAGCGAGGCGGAGGATGTGCTAATTAAGCTTAAGCAGGGTAAAATTGTTGGCAGGGCAATTCTGGTGCCCTAAAAAGATGCGCCTTCACTGGTGAGGGCTGAGGCTGCCTGCCACTGCAACTTGGTCGGAATAGAATACTGCTGCCTCTGTATGGCTTAAAAAGCTGGGAACTGTTAAAGTGCAACGGTAAAGTTATAAAACCGCGCGCTGTTTCACTGTGATTACCGCAGCCCAGTGGTGTAGTGGTCAAGCATAGAGGCCTCTGGAGCCTTTGACAAGAGTTCGAATCTCTTCTGGGCTACCACAAATCACTTCCGACTACCTACCTTAATGTTTTATTGAAATTGAAGAACGATGGATTTGCTGAATCAACCCTTAAAAACTTTGGTAAATGGTATCGAGTCCTTTCAGGTAACTGTGACTTAAATGACCCTGAATCAGTGAGGGCTTTCATCGCTAATCTTAACAAAAGCCCTGATTACAAAAGAAATTTAATTGCTTGCTATGACCACTTTGCCAAGTTCTATAAAATTGCTTGGGATAGACCAAAGTACATGAAGACTGGCAACCACAAGAAAGCACCATTGGAACAAAATGTAAATTTCATAATAGAGCATTGTCACTCTCTCAAAAGAAAAGTTGCCTTTACCATTATCAGAGAGTATGGCTTACGACCTGTTGAATTATGTAAGCTAATACTTAGAGACATTGACTTAGAGCAGGGATTGATGTATGTAAAGACTGCCAAGTATGGCAACCCACGAAGCTTCAAAATTAAACACGACACATTATCCAAGCTTATTTTAGTCATAGATGCAGATAGAGCAGACTTAGACAAGAAAATTTTTGCATCACAAGATACACTAACCCATCACTGGCATGTAGAGAGAAAGCGAGCCTACATTGCTACTGGTAATCCTGAATTCTTAAAAATAAGACTATACGACCTCTGATTAAGACCCGGCGTCAAAAGCGCTACTAAAGCCGCGCTAAGTGTTTTAAGCGAATCCTCTATGCTGGGCAAATCTTTGGGTAATTCAAGAGAAGAAGAAGAAGAAACAATGGTTCCACCACCAGTTTTTTCTTTCAGTTTAAGATCAAACATCTTCTACTTGATAGAATCAAGAGTCTTGACCATTATTCTGGAAATTTCCTCAACACTCTTACCCTCATCAACTAACACCCACATCCCAGTGAGATAGCTTTCTCACCCTTTTTTAATTTTTAGATGTAGAGCACTTGCAAGACGGTAATCTTGAAAAAGAAGATAACGCCAATACCTCTGAACCAAGAGCAAATCTCTTCTGGGACTACCAACATTTCTCCAGATTAGTTTTCTAATGTTTTATTGAAAATTAAGACCTTGGCTTTTCTGACAGAGTTAACTGCTTGGAGAACGCAAAACCTCATAAGGCTACTATTTCTCTAAAGTGATTGGTGTTTATGAGAAGGGCAATTGTAGTCCTAATCATTCTCCTTATCGTTTTAGGCGGCGTAGCAGCGATTAGCTTTTACCTCGTCAAAGATAATATGATGGTGTCAGGAAGAGCAAGCGTTACTTTTGTACCTATAACAACCATTCAGAAAATAGAATTCGTTGACACCCAGACAAGCGCAACAACCGCTTATCACTTTTCCTTTACTGCACAAAACTTCAGTGGTGCAGGGGACTATTCGGTTACGCTAAAGAATGGACACACCTATAATGTGTACATAAGCTACTACGTTATGGATCCAGAAAGAGCGGAAACACACTTCAGTACAACTTATTATGTAAACGCAACTGCTGGACAGACAGCAATTACCAGAAACTTTTGGTATCCCTACCACCCTTAGGTTTAAATTTGTACTTGCCTGTTTTCTGTTTAGGTGAATAATTTGGCTGACTTGAAAGGCTGCCCCTTTGGGCAAGATATTAAAAACGACTGCAAAACCTGTGACTACGGCGACAAAAACCACTTCGACGCCGCTTCAGGCAAATGCGTTAAACGCTAAACGCCTACTTTTTTAGGCTGCACAGTTTAGCCGCGGCAAACGGAACCAGCATCTCGTCCGGATGTAAGCCGCCGTGTTGACCCAGCAGGTTAATTTTTCTGCCGCTGCGGTGCTCAAACCAAACCGTTTCCTTTCTGTAGGGCATAATTAGTAGGTTTCCTGCTCTTTCAAGGAAGGTTTCGCTTGCTTTTCCTAACCCGAATAAGCCGCATTCAACAGCCTTTTTTGTTTCGATGATTTGGGCTTTGTCTCCGATTTCCTGCTTTAGGGCGTCTTTTGTCTGCTGTAGTTTTTGGTCGTTTATGTGCAGGAACACGTCGCGTGGGCTACCCGTGGGCAAAATCCTCTTGCGACCTATGCCTAATTGTGAGTTTACCCGTGGTTCCGAGTTTAAGCCGAGGTAGATTGATTCTTGAGGATTAACCTCGACTCCGCCGTGATCAGCCGTTAACAGCAGCAACGTCTCGTTTGCTGACTGCGGACTGATTTTCTCTACCAGTTCCTTCTCAAGAAGGTACGTGATCGCCTGCAACTCAGCGTTGTACTCTTCGCTTCCTGGGCCATACTCATGCGAGATTGTATCCAGCGTTTCAAGATGCACAAAGAAGTATGCGGCTCCGCTGGTTTTCTCTATCTGCTTTCGCAGTTTAACGATTGCATCCGCGTTCTTGTATGCTGAAACGATTGTGCTGCCCTCAAACACCAGTTTTGTGCATGCGTTGGCGGCGTTTGATTCGTTCATGTGGGTGAAGGCGCCGATGCCCTGCTTGACTAGTTTCTGCTGGATGTTCTCCCCGCTAAACATCATTTTAGGGTCATAGCCCTGCTCGACAAGTTTGCTACGGGCCTTGCTTCCAATACGCTCGAAACGTAGCGCGTTGACTATGCCGACTTGTTTTAGGTAAATAAAATATTCAAAGAGCCCATGCTCCTGAGGCGTTAACCCAGTGTTTAAGGTTGTTAATGCGTTTGTCGTCTGCGAGGGGTAAACGCTTGTTAGGGGGAAAACTTCGCCTGCTTCGCTGAGGTTTTTGAGGAAGCGGTTTTGTTTTTGGTGGTTTAGGAATTGGTTGAATCCAAAGCCATCAACTACCAACAGTACGACTTTGTTGATGTTTTTCTGGTCGATTTTCAGGCGGTTGGTGAGTGGTCCCTGAGGTTTTTGCGCTTTTAGCAGGTTCAGTATGGTGCTTGGAATGTTGCTTATGCAGTCCGATGAGTATTGCGGGTAAATGAGTCCTGAATTCACCGTTAACGCGTCGATTTTTTCTGTTAGCAACTACTTCGCCTGTTACGCTTGATAGTCCGTTGGCGGTACATGATATAAAGTTTGGTTGCGGAAACCGCCATACCATTAATAAGGTATCTAATTCAATGAAGATTGCAGTTGGTTGCTTTGGTTGACCGCGTAATAGCTTTGCCGGATGGACGCAAACTGGGATACTGCACTGTCGGTGATGGATATCCGGTTATTTATTTCCATGGCACCGCAAGCAGCCGCTTAGAAGTTTTGCTGCTAAAAGATTTCGCCGAGAAATCTGGTCTGCAGATAATCGGTGTGGATCGCCCCGGTTATGGCTCCTCAACATATTACCCAAGAAGAAATCTCCAAGACTTCAATAGCGACGTTAACTGTTTAGTGGACTCTTTGGGTTTTGAAAGTTTCGCTGTTTTAGGCTGGTCGGGCGGAGGCGCATTTGCACTTGCATACTTAGCGCAGTATTCCGAGCGCGTAACTAGGGCGGTGGTTGCTGATGCTCCCTCTTTGCCCTTTGATGTGTCTAATGCGCATGATTTCCCCTTTTCCAAGTATGTGATGAAGCTACGTTTCGTCGGTGTTCTAGCTATGCGGCAGTACCGACGTTCTGTGCTTAAAGCCAACGGTGACGTCTCAGCCTTTTTAAAATCTGGACAGGCAAAACAGATGCTGCGCGGCTACACTAAATCAGACTTAGAGTTCTTTTCTAATCCAGAGTGGGCGAAGCTGATGTATCAGTCGATGGCTGAAGCTTTCCGCCAAGACAGCGGTGTTAAAGCAGCGGTGGATGAGCATATGCTTTTCCAAAAACCATACGGATTTTCCTTAGAAAACATCCCTGAAGGTAAGCTAGTAGTTTGGCATGGCGAAGAGGACAAGACAGTTAACGTCAGCAACGGTTATGCCCTTGCCGGTCAGGTGAAAGGTAGCCGCCTAGAAGTGTTCAAGGGGAAAGGCCACTGCGCCATTTTTGACAACCAAGACAAGTTAACTGAGGTTTTACTCAAGTAGTCTCCATGGGTCTTGTGGGCCAAGCGAATCCTCCTGCTTCTGTGGCGGGTTTTGACTCTTAACTCTCTCAACCGATATCCTGATGAAGCTGTCGGGGTTAGCTGTTCGGCTTCGATGACTTCTCTTGGCAGTGTGATGATGAGGCAATCGCCGGCTTTTTTAGCTTGGACTATGCAGGTGCGCATGGTAGTGATTTGGATTTTTTGGGTAATAAACCCTTTAGCGTAAACGACCTTGTTTGGGTAGTTAGCTAGTTCTGGCGTGTGATTTTTTCTAGACGCCATTATTTAAAGCAGCAACGAGGGGTTCAATCCATGATTGCTTAATGGTGTTGTTTGCCTATCTATCACCTACCTTATTGGTATAAGACAAACAAAACGCAGCCGAATTGGCACCAACTGAAAAACCAGGTGCACAAAACCTTTAGAAACCGCAAGCGCTTTAACCTATACAAACCCAGTTATTGGCTGATAGATTATGCAGAAAGTGTGGGAAGAACTAAAAAGTATCGAAGCCCAAGCTGAGCAAATCCAAACCGACTCCAAAACTAAAGCCAAACAAATCACCACCCAAGCACAGAAAAACGCCGAAACCCTCCTCGAAAACAGCAAAACCTACGCTGCGGAGGAAAGCCAGAAACGCTACCAAGCCGCCATAGACGAAGCAAACAAGACGCGCACCGAACGGCTAACCGAAAACGAGAAAGCCGCTGCCAAACTCAAAACCCAAGCAGAGAAACGCATGGATAGTGCAGTAGCAGCCGTCGTTAAAGCTGTGCTAGAGGAAAACTAGTTTTGACCCAAACAACCAAGTACGCCAGAGTTCTCCCCAGAATGGGTGCGGAACGAGGCAAACTCTTACCTGAAAACAGAATAAAAGCCCTCGCAGAAAGCAAAAGCGCCGCTGACATCACAGGCCAACTGCGCGACAGCACCTATCAGGAGCAAATCGGGCGCCTAGCCACGCCTATTACAGCCCGAAAACTTGAACGGGCCTACTACGAGAACCTAATAGAAACATATCTTAAAATCATAAAGTACGCCCCAGAAACCGCGAACAGGTACCTAAACATTTACCTCGAGCGTCTGGAAGCAGAAAACATCAAAACCCTTGTCCGCACAGCAAGCGCAGGCTTATCCACCGAGCAGCGCCTCGCCAAAGTTTATCTATCCGTCGAAAAGCGCTTTGACCACATCGCATTAATGGAAGAAGCCGCTAAAGCCACTGGCATCAGTCAGGTTGTAGCGGTTTTCAAGAACACTGATTATGGATCCGCACTTACCACGGGGCTCAAGAGCTTTGAGGAGAGCGGCTCAACCACGTGCATAGATGTCTTTGTGGACAAGCTATTCTACGAGAAGCTAGTCGCCGCGTATGAAAGTCTACCCAGACGGGAGAAATCCCACGCGTACTTCTACGCAAGCACAGAAGTTGACAGCTTCATCCTAACCACCCTGCTAAGAGGCAAAAACCTCAACTACGACCCTAACTGGCTACGCATCGCCATACCAAGCTGCTTCTTTAATTTAACAAAGCCTGAAGTTGAATCCATGGTTTCAGCACTCGACTATGACGCCGCCCGAAAAATTGTGGAGGAAAGCTACTACGCGAAGTACTTCCAGCATAAAGCAACCCCTGAGGAAACAATAGCCGCCACAGAGAAAGCCTTTAGAGCAGCAATCCTGCAGAAAGCCAAAAAATCAGTTATCCGCGAAACCTTCAACGTGGGCTCCACTCTGAGTTTTATAACGATAAAAGAGGCAGAGGTCCACAACCTGACGGCTTTGACGTTGGGTGTGGAGGGCGGTTTGAAGCCGGAAGCTATCCGCAACCAGCTTCTATTCTGATTCTTACTTCTTTTTGCGATTCAGCGTCAGCGCTGTGTGGCTGAATGTCTGCTTGAATGGGTTGAATTCGGTGCCTGTTCCGCCGTAGAATTTGCTGAACCACTCGTAGAAATGCAATCTCAGGGTGTGAATGAAAACGATTAAGCCTTCAAGCGCTAAGACGCCGACGTTACCAACGACTATAACAAGGATCCCCAGAACCAACCCGAGGGCACCCATCGCTTGAGTTAATTCAAAGATGTTGTTTACCGCCAGCAAAAGCGCCCAGTGAGCCATAAGCAACGCAAGAATTCGGCTATACGAGATCGTGTTGCCCAGCAGGCGGGTGAAGAAGTCTCCTCCCTCAAAGAATCTGCCCACTAGTGTCTCCTGCTCCGGATGCTCACTTTCATGTGTAGCTGTGGGTTTAGCAATTTTTGTGTAGATCGGTTTGCCCGCAACCATGATTACGAATGGGATAACCGGCAACAGAATGGGACCTGCTAGCCATGCACCGAAGTTAAGCTGGTAAGTGTAGACTAGCCAGATTCCTCCAATGAAGAACAAAAGCTTGGGCAGCGCCGTTAGGAACGCGTCTGCTTTGTTGTGCTTGAGCAGGTAATTGGCCATCTCGATAGCTATGCCTGCATTGATCTGTACCATGCCCACGAATAGGCTGAAGATCAAGAAGGAAGTTACCGTATCAGTTGAGTGGAAGGGGCTAAACCACAGTGGACCCCAAGGCAGCATGAAACCGAATGCTTCGCCGAAAAGCAACCCTGCAACCGAGGCAGCTATGCCGCAGGCAGCCATAATCCAGCAGACGTTTTTTATGCTTTGGTTGCCTTTGATGAGGCTGCCGACGATTGATCCCCCGATTAAGAGGATTAAGCCGTGTCCTAGGTCGCCGAACATTAAACCGAACAGTATCGGAAACGTCAACGCCACAAGCGGAGTGGGATCAACCTCGTTATAGTTGGGTAATCCGTATAGCTTTACGATTTCCTCGAATGGTTTAACGAATCTGCCGTGAACAACTTTTGTGGGGGGCTGGGTTTCATGTGCTGTTTCGTCTTTTAGAACCAGCGCTTTGCCCTCCATTTTACTGTTAACTGTCTGGGTTAGCTCCGTAAATTTCTTTTCGGGTACAAAACCCTTGACTGTCGCCAATCTGTCTGTCTGCAGAATCTTCTTCTCAGCAGTCAGCAGCGTAAGAATGTTGCTGGCGGTTTCCTTAAGCGAAGCCAAGCGGTCACTATTTTCTTCGCCGAGCTTGTTTAGCTTCTCGTTAACGGCTTTCTCCTTCGCCTCATTATCCTTTAGCTGCTGACTAACCTGCTTCAGAGCTTCAGCCACGTTGTTGGGCAGATCAGGCGGCATCTGGAACAAATCAGCGTGGTACGTGCGCAATATGCGATCGACTTCTTCCTGATGCTTGCTGGGAGAAGCCACGTACAGGAAGCATTCCTCCTCAGTCAGCTGGCTCTGCTTCACAAAAAACGGTTGACCCGCAACCGCTACATTAAATGCATCGCAGTTTTTCAGCGGCATAGAAGCGAAAGCGACGTAGATAAGTTTGAGGTCGCCTACAGCTTCTAAGTCTGCGCCAGCGTTTTGCATGCTCTGCAGCACCTTTTTCAGGTGCGTCAGCTCAAGGTTCTTCTCGTTCAAGCCCGAAATCGAGGAGTTGAGGCTGTCGATTTCGTTTTTAAGTGTAAGTATCTGTTGGCTTGTGTCTTCTAAAAGTGACTGCCAATTCTCCGCGGTGACGTTGATCTTTTTTGGTTCATTTACCTTAAATATGCCCAGTAAGCTGCCTTTCTCATGAATAAGCTGCTTTGTTAAGGAATCAACGTCGAGGATGCGTTCCTGGAGTAACTGGATGTTAGCGTTATACTGCTCTATGTTTGCGTCGTCTTGACCTGAAGGTTCAATATGGAATTCGCCGAAGGTGTTGAGCGATTCTAATACAGACTCGACATCTTTTTTTGTACATACAATGGATGTCGCGGTCATTCTTTCGGGTCGCAACATTTTTAACAGATATAATGAACATGCTAACAAGCATTTAAAGTTGTATTTGGTGAGGGCATGATCGGTTACGTGATAGGCGACAGCGATATGATCACCGGCTTTAGGCTAGTCGGAGTAGAAGGCGCTGAAGCCACCACCACTGATGAGGCAATGCAAGCCCTAAGCCATGCATTGGCACGTAGCGACGTCGGCGTTATCATCATAAGTGAAGCATACTTTAGTGATCCATCAATTCGCATTCAAGTCGACAGAGTCCGCCAGGAACGAGTCACACCCCTGATCGTCGTGCTCCCGGGAAGCAGAGGACCCGCTGAGGGAACCCCGCTGTCTCAAACAATCAGTAGAATCTTGGGCATTAAACTCTAGAGGTATATGATTGAGTGCTAAAAGTGGCGTAGCAGCGATAGCAGACGAAGTAATAGGCGACGTTCAGAAAGAGGCTGAAGCCATAATCGCTGAAGCTGAGAACGAAGCTAAAGAAACCCTGCGAGTAGCTAAGGAGCAAGCGGATAAAAACTACAACGCTATCCTCAGCGAGGCAACCCATAAATCAGAAACTGAGAAACGAAAGATCTCCTCTGTAACGGAGGTGGAGCTGCGTAATCAATTGCTGCAGGCTAAGGAGAACCTTGTGGATGAAGCCTTCACTAAAGCCACAGAGGCGCTCAAAGCTTTTGTTGAAACCGACCAGTACCCAGCTTACCTACTCAAGCTCCTCGTCTCAATCGCGGAGAGGATGGATCAGCCGGTTCTTGTTGTAGAGGTTAACGCCCGCGATAAAGTCCTCTTAAGTCCCGAAGCACTCAAGAGCGCCGGTGGAAAAGCTAAAGTCGAGTTTAAACTTTCAGGCCAGAACCCAAACGTGCTGGGCGGCTGCAGGGTTCAGACTGAAGATGGCAAAATAGTATATGACGGCACCCTCGACAACAGGCTAGAGGAGCTTAAACCCGAGTTACGCGCCCAAATCGCAAAAAGCCTCTTTGGAGAAGAATCATAATGACCGCTAAAGGCAGCGTTATAAGAGTGGCAGGTCCAGTAGTTGAAGCCAAAGGCCTCCAGGACTCAGTTATGCATGAGATGGTTGAAGTTGGCAACGACGGCTTGATCGGCGAAATCATCCGTTTAGAAGGCGAATTTGCAACGATACAGGTCTACCAGCCTACCACAGGGCTTAAACTAAACGAGCCCGTGCTTGGAACTGGCAGCCCGCTCTCAGTTGAGCTGGCGCCAGGGCTTATAGGCAACGTCTTCGACGGTATCCAGAGACCTCTTGAATCAATCCGCCAAATAACGGGCCCATTCATCAAGCAAGCCCGTGGCGTAACTGCACTTAACCGCGAAAAGAAATGGACTTTTAACCCAACAGCTAAAGTCGGAGCCCACCTCATCGGCGGCGACATCTTGGGCACCGTTCAGGAGACCGATCTGGTTGAGCACCGAGTGATGGTTCCAATCGGTTTACAGGGAAAACTAACTAAAATAGCATCAAAAGGCGACTATACAATAGTAGAAACGATCGCCACCCTAGAAGTTGACGGTAAAAACGCTGACGTGCAGATGCTCCAGAAGTGGCCAGTAAGAACCCCCCGTCCAAACACCAAACGCCTGTTCGCCACAGTGCCACTTATCACGGGGCAACGCGTCATCGACACATTCTTCCCCATCGCTAAAGGCGGATCAGCAGCCATCCCCGGACCCTTCGGCGCCGGCAAAACCGTCACCCAACAGCAACTCGCCAAATGGTCGGACGCCAACATCGTCATATACGTCGGTTGCGGAGAACGCGGAAACGAAATGGTGGATGTCCTCGACTCCTTCCCCAAACTATTAGACCCCACTACAGGTCACCCACTAATGGAACGCACAATCCTTGTCGCTAACACCAGTAACATGCCGGTTAGCGCCCGCGAAGCAAGCATCTACACAGGTATCGCCCTCGCCGAGTACTACCGAGATATGGGTTACGCCGTTGCGCTCATGGCTGACTCAACCAGCCGATGGGCTGAGGCGCTACGTGAAGTCTCAGGTCGACTTGAAGAGATGCCTGCTGAAGAAGGCTTCCCAAGCTATCTACCGTCACGACTCGCCGAGTTCTACGAGCGTACAGGCGTAGTTGAGACACTCGGGCAGGACGACCGCACAGGCTCAATCTGCGCAATCGGAGCCGTATCACCTCCAGGCGGAGACTTCTCCGAGCCAGTAACACAGCACACAAAACGCTTCACAAGAGTCTTCTGGGCACTGGACGCTGAACTCGCAGACGCGCGTCACTATCCGTCTATCAACTGGATGACAAGCTACAGCGGCTACATCGCGGACCTTGCCGGTTGGTGGCATAATAATGTTGACGAAAAATGGAACGGCTACCGCGAAGAAGCAATGCGCATTCTGCAAGCTGAAGAAGAACTCAGGAACATCGTAAAGCTAGTAGGCCCCGAAGCGCTCCCAGATAAGCAGCGCCTCATCCTCGAAACCGCACGCGTCCTGCGCATTGCGTTTCTACAGCAGAACGCACTTGACCCAATAGACACATACTGCAGTCCACAGAAGCAGTTTAAGATGCTAAAAATAATCGTGGACTTCCACCACTTAGCAGACGGCGTCGTCAGCAAGGGCGCTCCAATATTTAAAGTGACAGAGTTGCCCGTCATGGAGGATATCATGCGTATGAAGAGCGGCATACCTAACGACCAGTTAGATAAGCTGGAGGAATTGGAGAAGAAGATGCATGCTAATATCGAATTGTTGGAGGCATCCCTGAGGTAGATTACTATGGCAGGAATTGGTTTAGAGTACAAAGGCGTTTCGTCGATTTCAGGCCCAATTATTATGGTTGAGAACGTAAAAGGCGTAGGCTACGACGAACTCGTCAGCGTAAAAACCCAGACCGGCGAAATCCGACTCGGTAAAGTCATCCAAGTCAGCCAGAAAGCCGTAACCGTGCAGGTCTTCGAAGGCACAACCGGCCTCTCACCAACCGCAACCCGCACCCGCTTCCTCGGTCACTCGCTCGAGGTTCCGGTCTCAACAGAGATGCTGGGTCGAGTCATGAACAGCTATGGCGAACCAATCGACGGTCACCCACGCTTCTTTACAGATGAGAAACGCGACGTCAACGGCTACCCACTTAACCCAACAGCGCGCGAGTACCCAAAAGATTTCATCCAAACCGGCGTCTCAGCCATCGACGGACTCGCCAGCCTCGTCCGCGGACAGAAACTACCAGTATTCAGCGGTCCAGGTCTTTCGCATAACGAGCTTGCAGCGCAGATTGTGCGTCAAGCTCAGATTCGCAATGCAAACGAGCCCTTCAACGTAGTGTTCATCGCTATGGGTCTTGGGCATGACGACGCGGATTTCTTCCGTAAAAGCTTTGAAGAAACAGGCGCCATTAAAAACGTCGCAATGTTCTTGAACCTCGCAGATGACCCGCCTGTTGAACGTATCTTAACTCCCCGCGCGGGCTTAACGCTCGCAGAGTACCTCGCCTACGAGGAGGACTCGCACGTGCTGGTAGTCATGACTGATATGACTAACTACTGCGAGGCGCTCCGTGAAGTCAGCGCAGCCATGGAGGAAGTGCCCAGCAGAAAAGGCTACCCCGGCTACATGTACAGTGACCTCGCCAGCATCTATGAACGCGCAGGACGAGTAGTCGGCAAGAAAGGAAGCATCACACAGATGCCTATCCTCACAATGCCAAACGACGATATCACTCACCCAATCCCCGACTTAACCGGCTACATCACCGAAGGACAAATTGTGCTTAGCCGCAATCTTGAGAAGCAGGGCATTTACCCGCCGATTTACATCACCACAAGCCTCTCCCGACTGATGAAAGACGGCATCGGCAAAGGTAGTACACGCGAAGACCACGCTAACGTCGCAAGCCAACTCTACAGCGCCTACGCCCAGTACAACTCCGTCAAGTCACTGGTTACCATCATCGGCGAAGAAGGCTTAGGCACAAGAGACAAAGAGTATCTCAGATTCGGCGAACGCTTCGAGAAGACACTGATTAATCAGGGTAAAATGGAGAACCGCACTATAGAGCAAACCCTTGACATCGCATGGGACGCACTCAGCGATTTGCCAGAGGAAGAGTTAACCTCGATTAAGCCCGAATACATCCAGAAGTACCTGCCTAAAACGGATACCGAGGTAAAGTAGGCCAGAAACGATGTCTGCGGAAAACATCTCCCCGACAAGAATCAATCTTATCCAGACGAAAAAGACGCTGAAGCTAGCGCAGTCTGGGCGGGAAGTGCTTGAACGCAAACGTGACATTCTGCTCCGTGAACTCCGCAGTAGCGTTTTCCACGCCGAGAAAACACGAGAAGACCTCATTGTTGAGTTGATGCAGGCTTATCAGAGCCTAAAAGAAGCGAACATGGCTAAAGGTTCAGAAGCTATCGCAAACACTGCGCTTGCCACTACACATCAAGCGGAGTACCTCATCGATTACCGAAGCATCATGGGCGTCACCGTACCAGTAGTTAATTTCCAAGCGAAAACAGACGTTAAACCTGACTACGGCTTCGCAAACACCAGCGCCGAACTCGACAAAGCCTTTAAGCAGTTCTACCGTGTACTGGAATTATTGGCGCATCTGGCTAAAGCCGAAGGAACAACCTTCCAGATAGCTAACGACGTACGCAGGACACAGCGCCGCGTCAACGCACTCAACTACGTTCTTATTCCACGCTACCGCA
Source organism: Candidatus Bathyarchaeota archaeon (assembly GCA_012515445.1). GTDB lineage: Archaea > Thermoproteota > Bathyarchaeia > Bathyarchaeales > Bathycorpusculaceae > Bathycorpusculum. The sequence continues at coordinate 16,851 of JAAYYI010000106.1, forward strand.
ACACCGCCAAGTGGATAGAGCTTGTCTTAGAAGAGAAAGACCGCGAAGAATTCGTTAGAACCAAGAAAATAAAGGGTATGATCAAAAAGAAAGAAGAGCAAGAAAGGGAGATAGAAGAAGTTGAAGAAGTTTAGCTTTGAAAATATACATCAAGTTCTTGTTCCAATAGATGGCTCCGACTATAGTGTTCGGGCAGTAGAATACGCTACAGGCTTAGCAAAAACGCAGAACGCCCAAGTAATGCTTGTATACGTAGTTGACGAGCTGGTCGTCGACCAGTTTTCCAGCGGCCCAAAAAAAGATGAAGTTGAAGCCGAGCTAAAAAACGATGGACAACGCGCCATCCACTACGCCGAATCCCTAACTCAGAAGGCAGGCGTAAAATCATCATCTATGCTTCTAAAGGGACGTCCGTTTGAGCAGATAGTGAACACAACAAAAAGCTTCAACATCGACCTAGTGGTGATGGGCACTTACGGCCGCCACGGCGCCGAACGTATCTTAATCGGCAGCGTCGCCGAACGGGTTATCGAATACTCACCCTGCCCAGTACTGGTCGTTAAATAACATTTGGTGAATCTGCCCATGTCAAGTAGGGATAAACTGCAAAAGGACTATGATCGCTTCGTCGAGAATGTTGAGCGGGCGGCAGCTGCTGACATAGAAAAAATACGCCTCGAGTTAAACAGCCTCAAAGCTAAAGCCGCAGAATTCAGGCAAGCGGCTTAATATTGTTATTGAGCCAAGTGGAGAGTTGGTTAATGAGAAAAAAGTTAATAGCTAACTTCACTGTGGTTTTACATTAGTATTGGAGTTTGACGTAAGTGAAACGAAAACTGTTGCTCTTCGTTCTAACTACGATCGTGCTTGTACCCCTAATGGGCATGGCCGCAGCGCTAACCGTTCAAACTGTTCAGGACCAAGTTGCTCAAGACCAAACTGCATCCAATGCTGTTTCCTTTGACCGCGTCGCAATTGCATTCGCAGCAATGTTATCCATTAGCATCCCCGGTTTAGCTGCTGGATTAGCCATATCGTCGGCTGGTAGCGCCGCAATTAGTGCATTAGCTGAGAAGCCTGAAACCTTCTTCAGGAGCTTTCTAATTGTTGCGTTGGCTGAGGCGTTGGCTATCTACGGTTTGATTATGGGTATTCTGCTCTGGCTTAAACTGTAAGCGCAGCAGAATTATCTGTAGGAAAAACCGCACTAAATATTTTTTATTTTTCAGCTTCTCTATCGTCTTGTGCGGATTTAATCAGGCGTCTTATTGTTGCCCCTCGCCCTGCCTGCCCTCAGCTATATACTTCATTGCCTGAGTCGATAAAAAAGTAGCTAACTCCGTTGCCTTAACAGCCGCTTCCGCTACCCAGCCTAATGCATTAAGCGGATCCAACGCTGTGTACTGCGCTACGTCGCTGTATTATTAACAATTATGCATAGCCTTCCGCTTAAGAGGTCAGCAAGAGTAAAAGACACACACAGGTTAGCTAAGTGTGGTCTTGGATTTGCAGTCACATACATTTATCTCACCACACCCACCCAGCCTACATTGAAGTGAATTTTTTGATTAAACCAAATCCCAGCCAAAGCTATGCCCAACAGCACCCGCCAGAGACAAAACCAACCCCAAAATACGTTTACCTCTTCCGCGACGGCAACGGCAAAGACAAGAAGCTGCTGGGCGGCAAAGGCGCAGGGTTATGTGAAATGACGCAGATTGGCTTACCGGTACCACCCGGCTTTGTGGTTACAACACAGACGTGCCTTGAGTACTTCGACAACGGCTTCCATTTCCCCACGGGTTTGGTTGGTCAGGTGGAGGCAGCTATGGAGGACGTTGAGAAAGCGATGGGCCAAGGCTTCGGCGATGCAGATAATCCGCTTCTTGTATCAGTGCGTAGCGGCGCAGCAATTTCTATGCCGGGCATGATGGATACAGTTCTAAATTTAGGCATCAACGACTGCACCGTACAGGGCCTCATCAAGCGCAGTGGCGACGAACGCTTCGGCTGGGACTCCTATCGCAGGGTCATTCAGCTTTTCGGTAACATCGTACTAGACGTTAACGACGAAGAATTCCACACAGCGATGGAGAAGCTAAAAGAGGACAGAGGCGCCAAAGGCGACCTTGACTTAACAGCTCAGGATCTCCAGGACCTCGTCGGCACCTTTAAGGCAATAATTAAAGAACAAACAGGTAAATCGCTTCCGCAGGACCCCTATCAGCAACTGTTCATGGCTATCGAAGCCGTTTTCGCATCTTGGAATGGCAAACGCGCCGTTGACTACCGCCGTGAATTCAAGATAACACCAAAAATGGCTAATGGCACAGCATGCAACATCCAAACTATGGTCTTCGGAAACATGGGTGAGAACTCCGCCACTGGCGTGGCGTTCACCCGCGATCCGGGCTCAGGTGAAAACGTGCTTTTCGGCGATTTTCTCCAGAAGGCGCAGGGTGAAGACGTAGTGGCAGGCATCCGCACGCCGCACCCGATTTCTGAGATGCAGGAAACTATGCCGCAGATGTACAGTGAACTCCTCAAGGTCCGCGAGATGCTTCAGAAGCATTTCCATGAACCACAAGACATGGAGTTCACCATTCAAGCGGGCAAACTGTACATGCTACAGACTCGCACGGCTAAAATGAATGCGGCGGCTAGCATGAAAACTAGCGTAGATATGGTTAACGAAGGCCTGATCAGCAAAGAGGATGCACTGCTGAGGCTTAACCCCTCGTCACTGGTTCAGTTGATGTACCGCCAGATCGACCCCAATAATACGGTTCCACCTATCGCGTCAGGCTTAGGTGCATCGCCGGGGGCGGCGTCTGGTGAAGTGGTTTTTGACGCTGACGAAGCGGAACGTCAAGCTAAAGCGGGAAAAAAGATTATTCTTGTGCGTGAACAAACAAAACCTGAAGATATCCATGGCTTTTTTGCGGCGCAGGGAATCCTTACTTCAGTTGGCGGCAAAACCAGTCACGCGGCAGTAGTAGCTCGAGGTATGGGTAAACCGTGTGTGTCTGGGGCTGGGGATATTAAAATTAACAATTTTGAGAAAAACGCTACCGCTGGAACAAACAAGCTAGTACAGGGAACAGTAATAACCATTGATGGTACCTCTGGAAAGGTTTGGCTGGGTGAAATGCCGATGGTGGAGCCTGAGATGAGTGAGAATATGTCTACGATTCTCGATTGGGCTAATGAATATCGACGGCTTGGAGTGCGTGCTAATGCGGATACGCCAGTTGATGCGAAGAAGGCTTTGAGTTTTGGAGCTGAAGGTGTTGGTTTATGTCGTACAGAACGCATGTTTAACGCTGCTGACCGTATTGGGCTCTTCCAGAATATGGTGCTTGCGGATTCTGTAGAGGAACGATTAGAGGCGCTTCGCCACCTATTGCCGCTTCAGGAGAGGGATTTTGAGGAAATACTTCGTGCTATGCAGGGAAACCCTGTCACTATTCGGCTTCTTGATCCGCCGCTCCACGAGTTTTTGCCTTCTGAGGAAGAAATTCAGCGGGAGATAGCGAAGCTTGAATCCTGTCAGGAAGCTCTCGGCAAAGTGTGCGCTATTCCTGAATTACTGCGAGATATCGACCCCTCGCTGGAGTCTATGCTTAGCGAAGATGAGCATATGCTAAAGAACCTAGCTGAAATACAGTCTTTCCAGCTTAACAAAAAAGTAGCTACTCTACAGAAAATACGTACACTAAGAGAAGTCAATCCAATGCTTGGTCACAGAGGTGTGCGTCTGGGCATAACTTACCCTGAAATCTACGAAATGCAAATCGAAGCCATACTCCTTGCCGCTGGTCAATTAATCAAAGAAGCAGTTCCAATCAAAGTGGAAATCATGATCCCGCAGGTCTGTACCAGCCAAGAACTAAACCGCGTCTACGGCATGATCAGGCGCGTTGAGCGTCGAGTGAAAGACCAGTTACGCATAGATATTCCCTATAGTTTCGGTACCATGATTGAGGTGGTGCGCGCCTGTATGCGAGCTGGTAAACTAGCGGAAACCGCATCGTTTTTCAGCTTTGGAACCAACGATTTAACGCAAGCCACCTTTAGCTTTTCAAGGGAAGACGCTGAAAACAAGTTTCTGCCATTCTATAACGAGCACAAAATCCTCCAGGATAATCCGTTTGAAATCCTCGATGTTAAAGGAGTAGGTAGGCTTATGGCGATAGCGGTTGAATGGGGACGGAAAACACGGCCTGAATTAAAAGTCGGCATCTGCGGTGAACATGGCGGTGAACCTTCATCGGTTGAGTTCTGTCATAGAATAAACTTGGATTATGTTAGCTGCTCTCCCTATAGAGTGCCTATTGCGAGATTAGCTGCGGCGCAGGCGGCAATAAAGGAGAAACGTGGACTAATCAAGCCCTTCAAGTAGGTTTTATGCTGGCTTTGCTGGCGTACTGACAATCAATGTAAGTCTTAATTAGCGTTATAAATTACAGATTATTGCTGGTTTAGATTTTATGTCGGCCCCGAATTTTTTCTCTTCCGTTCGATCCGAATTTTCCAGCTTTTTTAATGGAGAGAGCACAATTAACGCTGATGTATTCCTAAACCCGGAGAAGTATGCCCTTTACTTGCCAATCGATAAACTTGTGGCTGATAGCAAGGTTTCCAGACAAGGCGTAGAAGTATACAAGAAGAAAATAAGTGAAAAACAAAAGATTAACCCAATTATCGTTGTAAAGCACCCCAAAAAGGATCTGTATGCTGTTCTGGATGGCCACCACCGCTACTACGCTTACCTCGAGCTTAACACAAAAGAAGTTAAATGTGCACTCGCTGGGGATTATTCCAGTGTACTTTTCTATTTAACCAAGAACGGCTACTTTCAGCCTAGCACAGAATTCACTGAAGGCGTACGACAGCCCGTCATTCGTCTTCACCAGAACCTGAAACAGTTTTTAGCGAATTTCCTGAACAAACCCTAATCATCTATGCTCTCTATCATTTCTTTACCGCAGCACCAAGGCGCTTTTTCCACGTTACGTTTAACGTCTCCAGTGCATGACACTTCGTATTCGGAGCGGATTTTGCGACCGCAGATAGTGCATTCAAACATTGGCATACCTGATGAATGCCGAAGATTGATTATTAAAAAGTTGCCTGTAAAGTGCCCTAAACAGGTTAGCGATAGGACGTAAACATATTTTTATTATGTCCTGCATTTAAAATTTGGAAGGTCGAGAGAGGGAAGGTTAACTTAAAGGCAAGCGGAAATAGGAAGAGAGAGGGGGAAAACTTTGCTTGCCTTCAAGCTAACCTTTTACGTTATTACATAAGTACCTCTTGAGTCATAAATAGCAATGTGACTGTGAAGCTACAACAACATGCTTCGCCAAAAAGAGAAGTTAAGCGGATTCAGCCGTATGCTAAAATGCTGGGCAGACACAAAAGTGTTAGACCCATGCCGACTCAGCTTTAGCAGCCGGACCCGCCCAACCTGTCGGGCACCATACATCCTTTTCCACACAAGGATGACTTAATTTCGATATTGGATAAAAGATGATGTTGTTTCATGGGTGTAGTAACAAAGCGATAAATCATGCGTTTTCTTGTTAGTTGATTTGCTTATATTCTAAAACTTAACAGTTTGGGGTTGAAACTTTTGTCCAAGCGCATGCGCTCATACTGCCCAAGCATGGAGCCAAGGATCACTTCTGAGGGAGAATTCCTCTGCGAAGCGGACAATTGCACCTTTAACACAAGAGAAGAATTTGACAGGCACTGTTCGCAGGCTCATATGAGCAACAGAAGCTGGTAACCCGGCAACCGTTCACCCTTTGAACTTTAAGAGGTCCTTCTAGTGGTTGAGAAACTGTTTTGTCCACGATGCCGAGATGACTTTAACACGGCAGAAGGCTTAGTTACCCACATAAAACTACTCCACCCTGAATTCAGAGGCTGCTTACATAACACGTCACTTGGCGCCATATACTACGCCAGTATACAGTACGACTGAGCCTTTTACCCTTTAAATAAGGGCGGGGGAGGTACTTCTGAGTAGGTAGGTGTCTGCTTTGGGGCTTTTTTGGTGCTTTACGCGGCTCTGGCTATGGTGGTTTTGCGCCCGCGCGCGGGGGAGAAATTTTCGAGCGTGGAATTGCGGGGGGCGGAATACTCTATGGGGATGCGATTGAACGAGTTTTATAATGGGGCTAATTTCTGCCGTAAAACCATTAGCGAGGTTGAATTTAGTCAATTTTAGGAATTGGTGATTGCTTTAGTTAGCATTAAGTAAAAAGCCTGAATTGCGTGCTTAAAAGTGGGGCTGTTTGTGAGTTGCCAAGTTGGCTTGTCCGGGGATTTTTTTTTCGCCCCCGCACTTTTTCGATGTTTTGCGGCGGGAGGGACCTTTTTTTGCGGTTTTATGGGGGGACAGCATTTTTGGGGGTTTTTAGCCCTTTTCTCCATGGATTTTAAGTCCTTGCCGGGATACCCCTGAATTTCAAAAACCCATCCGAAATGTTAAAAACCAATCATTGACATGTATATTAGTGCTGAAGGAACATCACAAAAGCCTTCGTCGCTTGGTAGGCGAGGTTTTTGTGGGGTGATTAGAAACCTTTATATGAACACATGTCACTTATGTGTGAATTCAGCTACAAGATTGCTAAGCCCGCAACAAAACAATGCGGCGGCTCAATCCGTACCTAAACGGCGAATCGCCTTAAAGGGATGATGGTATTGGCCATCCAATTGCGGGGACACATATGTAGACCTGACTAATTGCTCAGTTAGGTCTGAATTGGGCTTTGACGTATAGAGTGGAATGTTTCTCCCTCCAAATCCAGTTAAGTGAATTGATTTGCGAGGAAAAAAGATGTGTATCAATATTCGTACCACACAAAAAACAAAATGTTCCGTCAGAACAGATCGGAGTGCATAACTCCGGTTGATCCTGCCGGACCCCACTGCTATCGGGATAGGACTAAGACATGCTAGTCGTGTGACTCAGGCAAAACGAGTCACGGCACACAGCTCAGTAACACGTGGCTAATCTGCCCTTAGGACAAGAACAACCCCGGGAAACTGGGGCTAACTCTTGATAGGCAAAGAACTCTGGAATGAGTCTTTACCTAAATAGATTCACGTTATCCTCGTGAATCTGCCTAAGGATGAGGCCGCGACCGATCAGGTTGTTGGTGAGGTAATGGCTCACCAAGCCTTTTACCGGTGCGGGCCGTGGGAGCGGGAGCCCGGAGATGGGTACTGAGACAAGGACCCAGGCCCTACGGGGCGCAGCAGTCGCGAAACCTTTGCAATAAGCGAAAGCTTGACAGGGCTATCCCGAGTGCCATCCGCTGAGGAAGGCTTTTACCCAGTCTAGAAAGCTGGGGGAATAAGGAGAGGGCAAGTCTGGTGTCAGCCGCCGCGGTAATACCAGCTCTTCGAGTGGTGTGGATGTTTATTGGGCCTAAAGCATCCGTAGCTGGCTAGGTCAGTCCCTTGTTAAATCCACCGAATTAATCGTTGGATCGCGGGGGATACTGCTTGGCTAGGGGACGAGAGAGGCAGACGGTATTTTCGGGGTAGGGGTGAAATCCTATAATCCCGGGAAGACCACCAGTGGCGAAGGCTGTCTGCTAGAACGCGCCCGACGGTGA
>JAAYYI010000107.1 GCA_012515445.1 Candidatus Bathyarchaeota archaeon
GATCCGTTCTTAGCTGTCATCACGAACTTCTTACCAGGCATTCTACTAGGCATTATCGTTCCGATTCTTGCCAAAGTAATGACTTGGTATGGTCTCCAACCGCAAAAGCACGCGGCTGGATACTAAACCCCCCAATCTTCTTTCTTTTTGTATTTCAGAAAACTGATTGTAAACTTCCTCGATATTTTTTAACAGCAAAAATCAGCCGCTTATACAATCGCCACAACCTACCTGCAACCCAAACCAGACGCAGAACCAGAAACGGCTGTTTCTGCATAAAGTTATGGAAGATGAAGTAGCAGGGCAGTGTTCTCTTCTTCTAATTAAAAAATAAAAGCCTAAAATAAAGGAAAGTTGTGGAAAAATTAGGCTTTTGCCTGAGGAGCAAACTCCCACGCAATGTTGCCCTTCCAGAGTTCGCCTTTCTTTGTTAAGCGAACCTCATTCTCGTCAGTCTCAAGCAAACCCTCAGCTTTGAGTTTCTCGATCTGCTTCGGGAAAACCTTCTCTGGGGTTGTGTTGAATTTTTCTTTGAACTCTTTTTTGCTGACTGGCAAGCGGAGGTACAATCTGGACATAGTGCGCCGCATCATGTCATCCATCGTGGATTCAGACAACCGCGAAATCGGCAGTTTGCCCGACTTGACTGTCTCCATGTAGGCGTTGATGTCCTCGAGGTTTGAGTAGCTGAACTTCTGCAAATAACCCATGAAGCATCCTGCGCCGGTGGTTAAGATGCCTCCCCATGGCCAACCGTTAAGGCAGTTCTCGCGCATGTGCCACTCGACGCGGCTGTAGCGGTCGTGTCCGACGGCGGTGTAGCCTGCTTTAGTGAGCATCTCATGTGCTTTCATGAACATTTGTTTCTCGTATTCTGCGTCGCCCTGTGGCGGTGACTGCCCGTTCTTGATCATCTTTTCAAGATTGGTGCCGGGGTCAACGTGTAGGCTGTAGCAGTCTACTTCTGCGTCTAATTCTATGGCTTTTTGTAGTGTGGTTTCCCAGCTTTCCATTGTTTGGCCTGGCAGGTTGTACATGATGTCTGCACAGACGACTAAGCCCAGTTTACGGGCGTACTTTATGGCTTCCTCTACGTCTTTGGCACTGTCTGGCAGGCACATGGCTTTGCGAAGTTTGTCGTCAAACGTTTGTGCGCCCATGTCCATCTGGTAGACGCCGTATTCTGCCAGTTTCTTGATTTTTGGCAACGCAAGAGTCTTGGATGAACCGGTGACTTTGATGAAGTACTCTTTACTGGTGTTAAAGTTGGCTTTACAGTAATCAATTAAATCGATTATTTGTTCTGCACCGAGTACGCTGGGGGTTCCTCCGCCCAAAACGATTTCGTCGAAATAGCTTGTTTTAACGTACTTGGTTTTCGCGTACATGCCAAGCTCTTTTTTAAGCAACTCAAGGTATGGTCCAATCTGGACTTTGCTTGATGCTGTGGTTGGGAAGTAGCAGAATGCGCATCTGCTGTCACATACTGAAACCCATGGTTGCAGCTCCATTAAGCGGCCCGACGTGTTTTCGGTGTCTAAAAACTTCATGAAGGATTCGTAGGTTTCAGCTTTAATATCTGGGTAGTCGCGGTAAGTGTATGGCGGCCAGTTTTCCCTTGACTCATACGCTTCTTCTGTCTGTTTTGCAGTTGCAGAGGGTTTAGTCATCGAACATTTTCCCCTTTGATCTTACGTTAAAACGGGCTGGTAATGTAATAAAGTTTACTGGTAAGAGGTTGACTTAACAAAAAATTAGTTGACCGCTGTTTAGCGGTGGAATGCGGACATGGCACGCCAGAGGTTGTAGTTTATGGCGGTTCGTGTCATGATTTTGCTGTAAAGGTTGCCTTTGAAGTAGCCTTTGCTGGCTTGGTGCAGGATATAGCTTGGGCTGTAGAATTTGTTGTAGAAGCGTCGGCGCATCTCAGCGATCTCCTTCGCGGGCAACGCTGGGTCCTCGAAGATGGGGTTCATGGTGTTGTATGTTTTCCAGTCCTGAGACATTGCCCAGCCGTTTTTAATTACGATTTCTCGGAGGTGTGTGCCAGGGTAGGGTGTAGCGTGGCAGAGCCAAACATCGTCGGGCTTCAGTTTCGCAGCGAAATCCAATGTCTCTTTAAGAGTCTCTCGGGTTTCGCCTGGGTACCCCATGATAACTGAAACAGTCACAAACATGCCTGCCTTCTTCGCCCACTTGATGGCATTCTCGATTTGCTCGTTGGTGACGCCTTTTTTGAGGATAGCACGCATGCTAGCACAGCCGGCTTCGACGCCGAACATTGTTTCGTCACAGTGTGCCTTAGCCATTATTTCAAGGGTTTCTTTGTTAACGACGTCGGCGCGGGTTCCGCATCCCCAGTGCAGCTTAAGCTTGCGCTCTATCATGCCGTTGCAGATTTCCACGACGCGTTTGCGGTCGAAAGTGAATGTGTCATCTTGGAAAGCGATGCCTTCTGCGCCGTACTCGTTCTGCAGCCACTCAAGCTCCATCAAAACGTTTTTTGGGCTTCGCGCTCGGAACCTTTGGCCGAACATCTGGCTTGCAACGCAGAAGCTGCATGCATAGGGGCAGCCTCGGCTGGTGATTACGGGGAGCAACTTACGTTTAGCAACAAAATATTTCTCCAAATTAAGGAACTTGTAGCCGGGTAGCGGTACCGAGTCAAGGTCCTGTATGAAGGGACGGTTGGCGGTTTGGACGATTTCTTCACCATGGCGGATGGTTAATCCTTTGATGTCGCCCAACTTCATGCCTGTTTGAGGTTGCTTGGCTAATTCGAGGAGTGTTTCTTCGCCTTCGCCTCTGACGATTAAATCCACGTTTTTGTCAGTGGCGAGGACTTCTTTATCGCAGTAGGTTGCGTGCGGTCCACCCATGACTACGGTGGATTCGGGGCAGGCTTCTTTTGCTACCTGTGCAACTTTGAAGGCTGATTCGATTGTTGGAGTCATAGAGCCCGTCCCTATTAATGCGGGCTGGAACGATTGCAGTTCTGATTTGAGCTGGTCGTGGCTTATCTCGTTAACGGGGCAGTCGATGATTTTTACTTCAAAACCGTTCTGGTCCAGCACAGCCGCCATATAAGCGAGTCCCAGCGGCGGGAACTGTGGATGGCCTCCGATATCTAATGGCAGTGGCGGATTTACTAAAGCTACTTTCTTGATTTGGGTTGTGGTCATGGAGTTTACACGCACATATACTGGGTCAGATAATGTTGGGTATAGCTTAACGGATGCAGTTTTTGCTTATTTAGTTTTAGCTGTAGCGGCCGCTGCGGGTTTTCTGGATTGATTTAGCTGAAATGTGTTTAGGGCTTGTTCAGGAGTTTTAGGATAAATGCTGCAACCAGCACAATCAATGTGACGATAGCCGCGATTGCCGCTATCATCCATGCGGGCAAAGGCTCAGCATTCGGCTTTGGCCCCACTGCTGCGCCGACTGCGTAGACATGGTGGTCATAGGAGCCAAAGTACACGACGCCATCAGCAATCAACGGCGAAGAAACAACCATGTCGCCTGTGGTGTAGCTCCATCTGAACTCGCCGCTGTGGGTATCGAGTGCATAGACTTTCCCGTCGTAGGAGCCAAAAACCACTATGCGGTTCGTGACTGCGGGTGAGGAAGCTACTTCGCCGCCTGTCTGGTAGCTCCAAACTTTTTCTCCATCAAGGTTGAGGGCGTAGAGGTTACCGTCTGCTGACCCGAAATATATCAGTTCATGAGTCACTGCCGCTGACGAGGAAACCACGCCGCCAGTCACATACTTCCAAAGCAGCGCCCCGTCAGATGCGTTTAATGCGTAAAAGTTATGATCGTATGAGCCGATGTACACAACGCCATCGTGTATGGCTGGCGAGGGAACAACGTAGCCGCCCGTTTTGTACTTCCAGATTACGCTCCCGTCTGCAGCGTCGAGTGCGTATAGGTTGCCGTCGCTTGAGCCAACAAAGAGTCTGCCATATACGACTGCGGGCGATGATAGGGTGATCTGGTCGCCGGTCGTGTACTTCCAGATTAACTCACCGTTTTCTGCCCTGAGCGCGTAGATGCTGTTGTCCTCTGAGCCGACGTAGACGACTCCGTCCGCAACTGCCGGCGAGGAAACCACCGCGTAGCCAGTCAGGTAACTCCACAGGTAAGCCCCCGTCTGTGCATCAAGTGCGTAGACGTTGCCGTTGTAGCTGCCAATGTACAGTACGCCGTCTTCGACAGCAGCGGAAGAGAACATAATCATGTCACCGGTGTCGTAGGTCCAGATGACGGTGTTATGCAGCTCCCAGTCGTAGCCCACTAAGCCCGTGGAGGCGTTAAGCGCGTGGATTTTACCGTCATGTGAGCCGATGTAGACGACTCCGCCTGCGATTGTGGGTGAAGCATCAACTTTGCCGCCCGTGGCATAGCTCCATTGTAATGCGCCGTCTTTGGCGTTTAGGGCGTAGAGTTTGCCATCCCATGACCCGACGTAGACGCTGCCGTCGTAGACTTCGGGTCGAGAGATAACTTGGGCTCCTGTTCGGTAACTCCAGATTAGACTGCCGTCATGAAGGTTGAGCGCGTAAACCTTCAAGTCGTCTGAGCCAACATACACAACCCCTTCGGATATGCTTGGGGAGGATGCTACGCCTGCACTAGTTGTGTAGCTCCAAACCTTCTCGCCGGTTTGAGCGTTTAATGCGTAGACTTGGTTGTCTAGTGAACCGAAAACTACCAAGCCATCTGAAATCGCGGGTGAAGAGAAAACAGCGTTGCCTGTTGTGTAGTTCCATTTCAGGCTGCCGCTGGCGGCGTCTAATGCGTATAGGTTGCCGTCCGAGGAGCCAACGTATACCACTCTATCGTGGACGGCGGGCACTGAAACGATCTGGTTGCCGGTTGTATAGCTCCAAGCAACCTCTCCTGTGGCTGCGTTTAGTGCGTAGAGTTTGTGGTCAAGCGAACCCACATAAACGTAGCCGTCGCTAACGGTTGTGGCTGATAGCATGATAGCTGCATCTGTCTGGTAGCTCCAGATCAGTTCGCCTGTGTATAGCGACAGCGCGTAGACTTTGCTGTCCTCCGAACCGAAGTACACTACACCGTCAACGATTGCGGGGTCAGAGTCCACGTAATAGCCTGTGGTAAAGTTCCAGAGTTTTTCGCCGGTGGCTTGGTCGAATGCATAGAGGTTATAATCTTCAGAGCCAATGCAGACGATGCCCTCTGCGACTGCGGGTTTAGAGATAATCATGCTGCCGGTTTCCGACTCCCAGATTACGCCGCCTGTATATGCGTTAAAGGCGTAGACTTTATGGTCATATGAGCCCACGTAGACAACTTCGTAGACGGCGGTTGGGGAGCCGACTTGGCCACCGGTGTTGAATTTCCATAGTGTCTGGTTCGTCATAGGCGCAGACGAGTGAGTGTAGCCTGAACGGTTTGTGTCAGCGTGGAACATCGGCCAGTCATGGGGCTCCGGCTGCGCTAAAGAAAATGCGGGAAATAAAATCATGGCAAGTAGAACGAGGCAGGCTATTGCTTTGCTAACCATTTGCGCTCAGAATAGTAACTGTGATATTCACTAAAGGTTTTTACGGTCAAAAAACACGAAAAGAAAAAGAAAAGTTTGGTTGTTTACTGTTCTTTTTTCTTCTGCATCTCAGCCCAAGCTTTAGGAATGTAGCCGCAGGCTGGGTCAGACTCTGTTATGTCGCCTGTATAGGCGTACGCCCGGTTTCTGCATCCGCCGCAGACATCGAGGTATTCACAGACTCCACATTTGCCTTTCAGGATCTTGCGGTCTTGGAAGCGGTTGTAGTACTTTGAGGCTTTGACTTCTTCCCATGCCTGTACTAAGGGTTTGTTTCTGATGTTGCCCAGCATCATGGGTTCGTTAGGTGTTAGGTCGGTGTAGAAGCAGGGGATCAAGTCACCATTTTCTGTTACTGAGAGGTAGCCGCCGAATGCGAAGTATGTGCATTTGCCGTGGAACTCTTTCTCGTACCACTCGTTGTATTCTTTTTCCGGGAGGCGCTGTTTGACGACGCGTGCGAAGAATGGACAGTGAACGTGGACTTCGAATTTGCCGCGGTACTTCTGAGTGATATCCCAGATGTGGTTAAGTACCCACTCATACTCTTCCGGTGAGGGTTCGAGTTCCGACTTGGTTTTTGCTCTACCGCTGGGCACAAGCGCGTTGTACCAGACAAAGTTTGCGTGGTACTTCTCTGCTAGTTCGGCTACGTGGTCGAGGTGTTTTAGGTTGACTGTGGTGATTGCGCAGGCGAGTCCGTTTAGGATTTTGCCGTTGGCGAGTTTTTCGATGGCTGCTACTGCTTTTTTGTAGCTTCCTTTGCCGCGGAGTTCATCGTTGATTTCTTCTGGGCCGTCGATGCTTACTGATGACCAAATCTGGTTTTTGACTAGGTTGTCGTAGATTGATCCGTCGACGAATGCGCCGTTAGTTAAGAGACAGACGTTTAGGCCTTTGCTTTTGGCGTAGGTTGCGATTTCGAAGATGTCTGGCCTCGTGAGGGGTTCGCCGCCTTTTAAGCCGAACCATCTGACACCGAATTTTTTCACTTCGTCAACGAGGTGGAAGGCTTCCTGTGTAGTCATTTCTCTTGGCGCGTGCGCTCCGGTGGCGTCTACGTTGCAGTATTTGCAGCGTGCGTTGCAGGCGCCAGTGACACGCCAAGAAGTCATAAGAAGTGGACCTTGATGTTCATCAGTCAATTAGAATCCTCTCTCTGGCTCCATTGTTTTGTTAACGTTAAGGGTTGTCTGGGTTTTAATATAGTTTGCGAGTTGCTTGGATGGTTTAATCTTAGACGCGTTTTTACTGTGAAGAGCTCTGAATTTTCGATTACTGCTGTGGCTGGCGTTTTCAGTAAGCTTTATAGTGCCTATGGAGCTCTTTTTATCACTTGGAGCAAGAAATCGACGTATCATTTAACTGATAGGTTCGTGCCCGATTCATCTGGGGGTAATTGTGATTAACAAGAAAAATCTATCCGTAGCATTAACTGCTTTACTCGTAATATCCTGCGCTGTTTCTGTTCTTCCATATCTTCAAGCCCAAACAGGTGCCTCGCCTGGATCGCTTAACCAGTATGAATGGGCACAGATGGAAGGCAACTCAGCAATGACGCGCTTCTCCGCCGGACCCGCACCATCCACCTCTAATGTGCTGTGGAAAACCAACATAACAGGCGTCCAGCCGTACCTCTCGGCGTTTAACAGCAAAATCTACGTTTGCAGCACCTCAACCGCCTACGCCCTTGACCAAAGCGGCAACATAATTTGGCAAACCGATTTCCCCCAGCACACAACTTGGCCTATGGCCTACAAAATCGACAGCACTCACATGGTTGTCGAGAATTACTGCTTCAACCCAGAAACTGGCGATTTGCTGTGGACAAGCGGCGACTTTAACACTTTCACCGGCATCTTCAACACCAACGTGTATAGCCCCGAAGAGCAGATGTTCTACACAAAAGTTAACTCTACAGTTGTAGGCTGGGATTTCTCTAACCCATCGCAGCCTCCGACTATAAAGTGGACTACCTACATACGCGGCGGCGGCATCACCGGCATCGGAACCGCCTACGGCGACGGCAAAGTCTTCACTGGCTCATTTGAGAACCTGCAGTATGCGCTTGACGCGAAAACAGGCAAGGTAATCTGGGCGACTCCCACTAAGGGTCCCATGATATTCACGGGTTCCTACGCGGAGGGCATGTACTTCAAAGGTGGAAGCGACGACAACACAATGTACTGCTTCAACGCCACTACAGGCGAAGTTATCTGGCGTTACCGTCCGGACACCGACGGCTACTTCGTAACGGGCTCCGCTGTCGCGTACGGTTTGGTTTACTCAATGAACAAGGACGGCTACCTCTATGCGTTTAACATGTACACAGGCGAAGTAGTTTGGAAGTACAAGGGCCCCAACGACTCTTTGATGTGGCCGGGTATGCCAAGCGTCGCCGACGGTAAAATCTACGTGACTACAGGTGAAGCAGCTCAGTATAATAAGCCACAGGGTACCTCGGAGTTCTCTTGCATAGATGCTATTTCCGGACAGAAACTCTGGAGCTTCGAAATGGAGGCACTTCCGCCGCGTGAATCCGTCGCCATCGCCTATGGCACATTGTATCTTATCCCCGGTGACGTAACCACTTCTGTGGATACTATTTCGGGTAATGAGTACGCGACTGATGAGCAGGTTTGGGCAATAAAAGACGTCAACCCGACGGAGCCCGCTAAGGTTTCAACCAACTGGCCCCAGTGGCGAGCTGACCCAACCCATTCCTCGCTCGCGTCTGTTGGTCCCTCAAACTTGACGGTTGCATGGCGCTTCCAAACAGGCGGCTCAGTAATCTCGTCACCGTCAGTCTCAGATGATATAGCTTATTTCGGCTCTACCGACGGCTACATATACGCCGTGGACGCATGGACAGGCAGCTTGATCTGGAAGTTCCAGACGGGTGCGCCTGTTGAGTCTTCGGTGGCGGTGGCTAACGGTTGGGTTTACACAGGCGGCGACGACGGTTACGTCTACTGCCTCAACCCTTGCACCGGTACGATGAAGTGGAAAACTTTTGTTGACGGCAATAAGGAGTTTACTTTCGGTAACCTTGTGTTGAAGTCTTCACCCGCGGTGGTCGACAAAACAGTTTACATTGGCTCGCTTGACGGCTACCTATATGCACTAGACGCTGACACAGGAAACATCAATTGGAAAACAGCCGCAGATGGCCCAATAGAGTCTTCACCCGCTTACTTCAACGGCGGAGTATACTTCACCGCAGAAGAACCCACCACTGGCATGGTCTACAAGCTTGACGCCGCTACTGGCGCAGTGCAGTGGAACTTCAGCATCGCATATCGCCCATCATTCACCGGAGGCAATCAAATGCTAGGCTCCCCATCCGTAACAGGCAACAAAGTATTTGCTTCATCCAACTGGGGGGACTACTACTGCCTTGACACAGAATCCGGCGCTGAAATCTGGCACTTCTACGACAACACCGCCACCGAATTCATCGTCTCCAGCCCCATCTGGGTTGAAGGCATAGTCTACTTAATCGACAAATTCGACTTAGCAGCAGTCAACGGCACCACCGGAGCGGCGATCTGGAGCAAATACACCGGCGACGAACTATACGTTTCACCCTCATACGCCGACGGAAAAGTCTACATGGTTACAAGCCAGCGCCACATCTTCGTGCTCGACGTAACCAACCAAGGCAACGTAATCGCCAACGCCACCACGCTATCCAGCAGCTGGAGCTCGCCAACCATCGCTAACAACCGCCTCTACATCGGATGCAACGACTGGTACGTGTACTGCTTCAAAGAAGACATCACCTCAGCCTCAGCCAATCAACCGGATGTGACACCGACCCCTCTTGAGCCCTTCACATGGCGGGACTACACAGTAATAATAGCCGCATTAGTAATCGCCGTAGTCATAATCGGAGTGATACTCTACAGAAGAGTCAAAAAGTAGTAGCCTAAGCTTGGCTCTCTTTCTCTTTTTCTGAAGTGCTGTAGCCGCCTGCCGACTTCTTCTGGCCTCTTACTTTGCTGAGGCGCCTAAACATCCACATGGCGGTTTTGCTGTTCCACACGATGTGGTTTAGTGCAGCGCGTGCCATGATTTGGCTGTAGAAGTCGCCTTTTAGCTTCTTCTGCAGGAAGTAGCGTTTGGTGAAGTAGTGATCAAAGAACTCCTTCTTTACCTCTTCAAGTCGCTCAAGCGGAAGCAGTTCATTCTTGAAAATCTGCGTTTCCTCCCTGTACTGGTTCCACTCCGCTGGCACTTCCAACCCGAGTTGCTTGATGAACGCTTCTAGCTCGGTGCCCGGGTACGGGACGGCTTCACACATGTAAACGTAGTCGGGTTTAGTCTTGTAGAGGAAGTCGATGGTTTTCTGTAGCATCTCCGGCGTCTCAGTGGGGTAGCCGATGATGAGCGAGACCGCGACGGATATGCCTGCCTCCTTCGCCCACTTGATCGCCTGCGCGTTGAGTTCGACGGTTGTGCCTTTATGCATGAGTTTGAGCATTTCGGGGCTGCCTGATTCGACGCCGAAGTGGATAAGCTGACAGTTCGTCGCTTTCAACTTGGCAAGCAGTTCCTTGTTGACGCGGTCAACGCGGGTTCTGCAGTCCCAAGGCAGGTCAACTTTGCGTTTCTGCATCTCGTCGCAGATCGCGTGGGCTCGTTTCAAGTCGAAGGTGAATGTGTCGTCGTAGAATGCGAATGCGCCGGCATGGTATTCATCTCTTAGCCATTCGAGTTCGTCTACGACTTTGCTTGGGCTTCTTCCGCGGAAGGCATGTCCGCACATTTTACGTGCCAAGCAGAAGGTGCATGCGGATGGGCATCCTCGGCTGGTGATGATGGGCATGTAATTTACGCCGAAGAGTTTGTACATGTTTGTGTCGAAGTGGCGGTGTGCCGGAAGTGGGAGACTGTCGATGTCGGTCATGAATGGGCGGTCTGGGTTCTGTATGATTTGGTTGCTGTGCTTGAAGGTGATGCCTTGGACTCCGCTGAGGTTTTTGGCGTTGCCCTCGCTGACGAGCTTTGCCAGTTCAAGCATGGTTTGTTCGCCTTCGCCTCGGACAACTACGTCGAGGCTCTCGCTTTCCACGAGGGCTTCATGGTCAAGCACTGTTACGTGCGGGCCGCCCATGAGTGTAAGTGCGTTAGGTACGGCGGCTTTAGCTGTTTTCAGCACGTCAAGAGCTGGTAGGTAAGTTACAGTAGCGGAAGTTACACCGATAATGTCGGGGTTTAAGCTGCGGAACTTCTCCTCGAGCGCCTTGCTGTCAGGATGGGTGATTTGGCAGTCTACTACGCTGACTTGGTATCCTTCCTGTTCAAGTACGGCTGCTAAGTAGCCGATGCCAAGCGGCAGAAAGATGGATTGCGAGGCTTCTTTTGGATAGGGAGGATTGACAAGTGTTACGTGGGCTTTCACGTTATGGTACCCCAAGAGTATCTGAAAAAACGGTGTGCGCTGCTATTATCTTTTACTAAAAATGGGTCGTTCTGCGGAGCGGAAGGTTTTTTATGATACCCAGCCAACTAGCCGCATATACCGATAATACTGGTGAATTGTGGCTTGTCAGCGACTTTAGCAATCGTGAACGCAAACATCAAAACCATGAACCCCAAACAGCCCGTCGCACAAGCCCTCGCCATTAAAGGAAATAAAATTATCAAAGTCGGCACAAACGGGGATATTGAGCCTTTCATCGGCGATAACACGCGTGTGCTGCATCTTGAAGGGAAAACGGTTCTGCCCGGCTTTATTGACACTCATATTCACGTTGCAGACTATGGGCGGTGCCTCATGTGGCTGGACTTAACAGGGGCAAAATCCATCGCCGACCTCCAGCAACTAATCAAAGAAAAAGCCAAAACGATGCTGTCGGACAGATGGATAATCGGGCAGGGCTGGAACGAAACCCGTTTCACCGAACAGCGTCCACCGACGGTAGCAGAATTGGACGAGGCCGCTGCCAGCAATCCAGTTATCCTCTACCGCGAAGCCGCAATGATCTGCGCGGCCAACACGAAAGCAATCCAGCTTGCAGGCGTAACAGAGCAAACTCAGCCACCTGCGGGCGGCGCTATCGACAAAACCCCAGAGGGCAAACTCGCCGGCGTCTTCCGCGACACCGCAGCCAACCTCATCTGGCAAGCAGTCCCCGAACCCACCGAAGACGAACTGCTCGAAGCCACCGCGTATGCCAGCCAAAAAATTTTCCAGGCAGGCATAACCAGCATCAACTGGCTAGTCATCTCGGAAAGCGAACTCTCTATCATCCAGAAGCTGCACGAACAGGACAGGCTGCTGTTTCGGGTTAACGTGGTTGTTCCCGAGGCGCTGCTTGAAAAAGCCGTAGCGTTAAAATCAAAAAGCAACGAAATCCTAAGGGTCGGAGGAGCATTCATCGTCACCGACGGCTACCTCGACTCCAAAGAAGCCGCACTGCAAAAACCCTACAGCGACGACCCAGCCAACAGCGGCAAAATGCTCCTGTCAGAAGAACAACTCGAAGCCCAAGTCAAGCGTGCCCTCGCGTTTGGCGTCCAGCCGGTTATCCACGCGATGGGCGACAAAGCAATCGACACAACACTTGGCGTTATCGAGAGAAACAAAAAAGACGGCGTACGCTTCAGAATCGAGCAGGCTGCAGTCCTAAACATGCCCCTGATCAAGCGGCTAAAGCAGCAAGGCGCCGTCGTAACCATCCAGCCCAAGGTCATCACCACCGAATTCGCGGTCTGGTCCGCAAACCAGCGATTGGGCAACCGCGCAAGGCTGCTTCATCCGTTAAAGACGCTGCTGGATGAAGGCGTGAACGTGGCGGCGGGGTCGGATTGCCCGATGGAGCCGCTGAGCGCATTGCTGGGCGTGGAGGAGATGGTGACAAGGCAGAGTTACCCCGAGCAGCGGTTAAGCATAGATGAGGCTCTGAGGCTATACACAGTCAACGCAGCTTACAGCTCCGGTGAAGAAGCAGCAAAGGGTTCACTTGAGGAGGGCAAACTCGCGGACATAACAATCCTATCCAAGGACCTCTCAGAGGTGCCGACTGGCGAAATCAAGGATGTAGCGGTGGATTTTGTTGTGCTGAACGGGATGCTTCTTGTGGTAACTTAACAGGCTACTAACCCCTTTATTTGCGAAAGCGTTTTATTGCCAGAGCACGCAGCAACAGAGACAGCGTTAAGGATGGGATAGTTTGCAGAAGAATCTGGCGGTGTTCGTGGGGTTAATAATTGTTTTTCTTGTTGCGGTGTCAGCGTTTGCAGCTGTAAGGCTCCCATCGGACATCACTGGGTCCTCTTCTGATGCGCCTTTCTATTTAGGTGTCACCTACTGCGGCAGCTCTGTAGCGGAAGCAAAACAGCTCATCGACAGAGTAAAAAACTACACTAACCTTTTCGTGCTCCAATCCGGGTCGCTTATGAACGACTTCGACGCCGCCAAACAGATAGGCGACTACGCAGTCAACTCGGGACTACACCTCATGCTCTATTACGGCGTAATTGACACCCTTGACCACAAATGCTACGAGTTAGCTAACTTTGCGCAGCAACGCTGGGGCAGCAACTTCATAGGATTGTACTTTAACGATGAACCAGGAGGAAAAATACTGGATAAAATGGGCGGATATATTGGGCGGTCGATATTTAGGAATGCGGATGGATCCATATTCGTTAGCCAATCTGGTAGGGTAAACTCTTCAAGGTTTACGTTTTACCCTTCAGGTGAAATAGGTGTTAACCAGCAAACCCATTATGGCGGTCTGATGGGACAATATAACCAGTCTCAAGGCGGCATGACAGTTGATCCGGACCAACTAATTCAAAGCTACAAAATTATCGATTACTATACCAACGGGACAATAACCTGCAGAACAACCAACTACTACGGTGTAAATACCGAGTCCCGAAGTGAATCCAGTGGATTATACACTTACCTACCAGACGGTACCGTACTAGACCAAGACGGCAGCCCAGTAACCGATCAGGGCAGCATTTCCCAGTTCCAACCTTACCAAGAAGTCTGGGATCAAAACCCATATGCCACCCCTGCCAAGGCTGCAGCTTCTTTTATCAGCTCCCACCAATCCACTATTTGCGAGCTCCGCAACAAATCGGCTGCAGCCCTGTTTACTTCTGATTATGCCCTCTACTGGTATGACTACAAGTCAGGCTATGACACGGTTTTCGCCCAATTTGTGGGCAACGAAAGCCGAGAACGCCACATCGC